>CAYTCO010000004.1:0-46637 GCA_964436385.1 uncultured Gammaproteobacteria bacterium | reverse complement strand
TGCGAACTTGCGCGATGCGAACTTGTACGGTGCGAACTTGCGCGGTGCGAACTTGAGCGATGCGAACTTGCGCGATGCGAACTTGTACGGTGCGAACTTGCGCGGTGCGAACTTGCGCGGTGCGAACTTGCGCGGTGCGAACTTGAGCGATGCGAACTTGCGCGATGCGAACTTGCGCGATGCGAACTTGTACGGTGCGGACTTGCGCGATGCTCACGGTCTATACTCCGCTTTTGCACCGCACATGTCCAGTCGCTGCGATAGCCTCACAGGTTACATATCACTGGATGATTACCAATTGATTTTGATGTTAGAGGCAGGTTGCTGGTCAGGCACGCCGGAGGAATTTCGTGACCGTCTCGCTGATGAGAAGTCAGATAGTGAGGCTGTACAGTATCTAGCCGCCGCCGCCTACATTGAGGCGTGTTTCAATGACGACATGGCAAACGGGCGTTGGGAGTATCTCAAAACATGGGACGAAGATCATAAGAAGGCAGAGGAGCCACAATCATGACAACCACGTTACAAGTTTCAGAACTGAACATCAACGGTTACGTGTTATCAGTCACCACTCGCGACGGTGGCGACGGTCCGCAGGTATTGGAGGAATTGACCAAGCGCACGATAGGGGCATGGCTCTACATCGTCAAGCTGTTAGAGGCGCAAAACTACACGCTAGATATTGGCAGTGTAGAGAATCGCTTTTGTGTAGAGCATTCGATGGAACTCCCTGAAAAATGGGGCGATCCTCGCGTTACAATATGGGACACATTCCGCGGCCAAAACCGCATTAACTTCCATCTCAACAGTGACGATGTGCCTCAGGTGGCAATTGATACCTGGGTAGCACAACAGAACGCTATCGCCCGCGCACTGGCTGAATATGGCACAAACGAGCCACAAAGCCCGCCAGCGCGTTCTACGCCTCAAAACAGTACCAGCGCCCATGCAGCGCCCAATAAACTCTTTGACGGGGTTATTGTGGCGACCAGAGCACCGAATCCAAACAATCCCGCCTATGCCGACGGGCAGTTAGTGTCATTTGTGGTCAATAAGATTGTCATGGGTACGAATGCCGGTAGCGTAACCTATGCGCTCTGGGGGCCGCTGGGTGCAAAGTATCCACTCAAGACCATCTACAAAACCAAGTCGGGCAGTGACGAAAACAGTGCCGATTACATTGCGGCCAAAGATGCGATTGTGGCGCTGGGGTTATCGGTTGACGCTGGCAAGATTGAAGCGGCGGGTAACTGGCAACTGGTATGCAAGGCCGCCCATGCCACCAAAGACGGCGCAACGAAGGAATACCAGAACATCATTTCACTGGTCGCAATCTAGCGTAGTAATTCCGACACATAGGGGCGCTGGTATTGCGCCCCGGAAAGGTTTACAGCATGGCATGGTTCGATCCAACCGGAACAGAAATATCTATCATTGAACAAATTGAAACGGCGCGCTTTGATGAAACGATTGATGATGCTTACCGCGCCGGTCTTATGATCCAACTCTGGTCACAACTGGAACGGGCGCACGGCGGGAAAGTGTTCAGCCTCATGTCGCCAGAGGGCAAGGTAATCGAGCGTCCGTTTTTTGTAGAGCGAGAGTAACGAATAAACAAAGGGAGCAACCAAGATGAGCGATATGATCCAGGTATATGATGAGTTCGCAGTAAAACATGAGGCAGCTTTTGCGGCCTTTACTCGCATCCATGAAGCTAAGAATCCGCGTCCAACGCTGGCAACTATTCAGCGGGATATTGTCAGTATCATTATTATTTTGGCACTGGCGCTAGTTATGGTGGCGGCAATTGTTGTGTCCAGTTCCAGAACTATTTCAGAGTTTGGAGGCGGGTTTATCGGAGCGACGGCATTTGTAATGATTGAAGGCGGTATCATGGCCTACGCTTTCTTTCGTGCCCGCCGCACTGCCAGCAAAGAGCGATTACAGAACACTGTAAAGTGGGCAATTGCCGGGCTGATTATCACGTTCATTATTGGAGTGGGAGCGAACATTGATAGCACGCTTAGTAGTCATGGGATAGTCATTCCTGAGGTTGTTAATATCATTATCAACTTATTGGTTGCAGTATCAGCACCAACACTGGCCTTTATATCCTCCGATGTACTGGCAATTGAACTCATGGCCTCTGATATTAAACGGCGTGATGCTTTTGCTACTTATGAGGCATCATGCAAGGAATGGCAGGAAGGGCTTAATCGTTCGTGGGCAAGTCAACAAAAAAGTTGGGGACTGAAGATAGATGTCCAACCCGTTTCCAATGGAATTCCATTGGATTCCATTGGAATGCTTCCCTCAAAATCGACACTCGGACACACCAAAAAACCGGACGCTGCTAGGCGTGTAATGGAGTATTTAGCCGAAAACCCGGAAGCTATCCATCAGAATCCATTGGAAGTCGCAGCGTACTTAGAGGTCGGGAAGTCAACAGTTTACAACATATTCCGGTCTGTTAAAGCCGCTGCCGAAAACAACCAACCCCCTAATTAAGGGGGTATCACCTTATCTCAATTGACATAACTTAAGTTATAGACTATACTGATTACATAGTCAGATGAAACAAGGAAACAGGGAGCAACGGAAATGGTAGCAGGGATGAAAGTTAAAGATCAGTACGGAGTAGTCAGTATCATAATCTCAGTGTGGGATACATCGGTTGTGACCACAGCAGGCCGCTACCACATTACTAAATTGTTCGCAGTCTAAACAGGGAGCAACTAACATGAGCACAGTTACAGAAAAACTAGTCACTTTCGCCCGCTTGATCCTACGGGCGGAAACAATCCGCAAGGCGCAAACTGAAACGGCAGATGACTTCGTGGGATGCGAAGTGCTGGAACAATCGCCAAGCGGCGCGTATATTGTCGCTGTCATTACAGACATTTGGTGGGAAAGTGCGGCACTGCCTGCCAACTGGCAAAAGGGGCAGCCACAAGGCGATTGGATGATTAAAATCCGCTACATTGCAAGCGGGCATGAATCGTGGACAAGTCAGGAAGTGCTCACCCTCACCGGAACCAAGTACGATGATGCAGGCGCGGCGGTAATCCAGGCGGCCCGTGATGCACAGAAGCGTATGGTGGTGAGCCATGAGTAGAGACTTGCCACTCGTTGCCACCGTCAAGATGAGTGCAGAGGAGCGGGCGCAACTGCACACGGATGCAAAACAGTTACAGCAATATCTGGTTACATCGCGCCCGCGTAACCAGTTCGGAGATGAGGAGTGCAGCTTCATGCTGCTGTCACTGGACATCTGCCTGAACAGTTGTACCTCGTTACAGGCGGATAATGATCTGAAGGAAGTTGTTGAAAGTTTACGGAGGATATTGGGGTGAGCGACTATCTGTTAAACCAATGGCGTAGCCTTTCGTTTTATGAGCAGACACAATTACAGAATTGGGTAACTGATTCTCATGCGGTCTGCGCTGGAACTGTTGCGGATAGCCTTGAGCAAAAGGGTATTGTGAAGCATGGTTTTAACTCGGGGTGGACACTTACGGAATTCGGGCGAGCTATATTTGACGCAGCGCAACCGGACGCGCCAGCCGAGCGCCCGTCAACGATTACAGCGGGGGAGTTTGTGGGGCAGGGCTACGCTGCTAAGATTGCGGCGGGCGAGTGCAAAGTGTGGCACGGCAATATTTTTGTTAGTAATCTTCGTTATGATGAAACTAGCGAAGACTACGGATTAGAGTCTTCATCCAGCAATAAAGTTCCTATTTACTATGTGGATGATGAAACACGGTTAACGGTTGCTTGGCTTGCCCCCGCGCCAGCCAGCGAACGGGAGGCGGGTGACGCGCCTTCCGTGAACGTGTTTGCGGCGTATGTCGAGGAACTAGAGGCAACAGTTGCCACCCTGCAAGCCGAGCTAACGGCCACCCGGCAGCAGTTGGCGGCGGCGGGGGCGTTGCTTCCGTGTCCAGATTGCGAGGGTGACGGTGTAATAGCTGTCGGGTTTGATGATGATCCTAACATCTACGAAGCTATTGAAAATGAGTGTCCTAGATGCAAGGGAACGGGCAAATACACAGCCCTCCAAGCCACCCCGCAGCCAGCGCCCAGCGACCTGCGGGCGGCGGTTGCGGAGGCGTTGACCGATCTGGAAGCTATCGCCACCGGAATGACAGGCGATTTAACGCCTGCCAACGTTGCGAACATTGCACTGAGTAAACTAGCAGCCGCGTTCAAGGCGGGGGAGTAGGCGTATGTGGATCAATGACGACTTTGATTATGATGATAACGACTACATCCCAGAAGGTGACGGTTGCCCGGAATGCGATAGCGTCAATATCGACTGGAACGGTGGGGACACTGTTGTAAATGTTGGCAGCGCGTCAACGTTTACACATGTTCAATGGTTTACGTGTGAGGACTGCGGTCACAAGTGGAGCACGAGCGAAGATTACAGTTAGCCCGCACACAGCGGGCGGCACATAGGAGGGCGGGCGGGGCGTATGGAAACACCTAAATCGAAACTAGCTGAGTATTTGGCAACTTGTAGTCAATGTTCTCAAGAGGAAATAGGGAATGTGGCAAATGCTTTATATGCCTATATTCCGCAAACGCACTTGCCAGATGCCTTAATGCAAACAATCAACAATGTATCGGCGCAATTAGGATCATCGGGCGACGTGTTTGTTGATGTCGTAATTGCTTGGATGAATGCTGGCGCTGATAAGGTTCTGTCGTACGAAGAAGTCATAAGCAAAAGTTAGGACGTAATCTGGCGGGAATGCCATGATACCGCCAGAACCATGCAACAAAAAAGCACCTCATTACGGGGTGCTTTTTAGTTCCAGTTGCGCGGCCTTAGATAGACTGTGCATCCTCAGCCGATGATACGCCCGCCCGCGTTGTGCCAAGTATCGGCACGCCTGACAGCGCCTTCTCATACCACAATCCCGCACTCACCGACACGCCGCCCGTCAATACAATTAATACAGCGACTACAATTTGCGCGGCCTGACTGAATACCTGTTGAAAGCCAAAAGCATTAGCGGCCCACCCCAGCGCCACAACGATGATAGAGGCAACGATCTTAATCAGCCCCGCGTCAACATCCGTAAAGGGCGGGAGTCGCTTCACAAATGACACAACCGTTGTCACCAGCGCCCCACCTGACACGGAGGCAATAAGCGTCAACAGCGCGGCATAGAATGCCCCTCCGGCCTCAGTGGGCGTGGGGATTGTCCCTATCACGTCAGGCGCGGGTTCCTGCGCTCCCACGATGGCAACGAACATAAACAGCAATAGCACGATAACGAACAGCGCGAACCATTTCAGCTTCATTGGGTACTCTCCTATTCAACCAGCTTAATGATTTCCTCTATTATATCAGATTGCGACTTCATCGACTCCCGCAACGCATGCAACATCTTGAGTAACATTGCATCATCGAACACGGGCGGCGGGTCAGTGGGGGGAGTGGTCGTGTTCTGTGCATAGGTTTCAAGTAACGTCTGAAACTCAGCCGCCTCCGATAAGTCGAACTGATCCCACTCGTTAGCACCTGACCACGTAAATAAGAGCTGCCCCTCCACGTTGGGGAAGTAAGCATACAGCGCCCTATCCAGGTAACTCACATTCTCAAAGTAGGCCATTTGAGCCGACACGTTAGGCAGCAATTTTGCCCACAAGTAAGTAAGTGTTTTCCAGCCGCGAATATTGGGCTTGCCCCCGGACGGTTGGAACTTCTGTAGCCAGCCGCGCATATCGGCAAGATCATCGGCCCCGTGTTCGGTTAGCACAATGCGCGGTGGCATAAATCCAAACGAGCGGGCGGCGGCATTCACGCTCATTAACCGCCCGCAATGCCATAACTGCCCAATGGTGCTGGCATTGGCAGGCCAGTTGCGTCGATCCTCATAGTTGGGGTGCAAGTTTGTGCGCCCGTCATTCCAGGTTCCATCTGGATAACCACCCACAAATCCACTTGGAGCAATGCCGCAAAAGTATTCGTGTAACCCCAATACGAACTGGTCACGATGTTCGTGTAACAGCTTGAACCATTCGCGCTTGTCGTCTGCTGTCCATTCGGGTAGGGCAGGCGTGCCAACTGAGGGGTTGCCTAGCACCAGCTTAACATGTTTCAGGTTGCGGGATAAAACCAGCTTCATAAGCTCAATATCCCATTTGGCGTTGATTCCTGCCTCATTAGCGGTGTAGAGCCATATGCCGTCAGTAGCCTCTGGCAAACGGGCTTGTAGCCACGATTCAGGGGATAACCTGCTATACACGTTCTCATCCCCCTGGGTCAGTCCCCAATTGCGGGCAATGATGTTCGTGTTGGGGAACTTGCGTGCATAGTCCTGACAGATACCCGTATTATCCATAACCAAAAGCCAGCGCGGGTTAATGGCGCGGATATGCTTCTCAAGTTTGTCGGCATGGGGCAGATCCGCCCCGTTCACATTCCAACTAATTCTGCTTTGTGTCATGTTGTGCCTTCCGATTTTGCCAGTGTTCCGTTGTCACTTGGAACAAGGCCATACTCGCCGGTCACTCGTTTATCAATGGCGCTTCTGATACCTTCCAATATTTTTCGTATCTCGCCATGCTCTCCGCTGGAATTTTGAATATACCTGAGTATCTCAGTGGTTTGCATTGCCAGCATATCTAGCTTACTGCCCATTGTGGTTGTGTTGTTATCCACTGCGGTTGTCAGCAGGGTAATGGTGCTATCGAGTAGCTTCTGATAATCCAACTGGCGTTTGTCCACATTGGTCAGTGTTTGCGTGTTGCGCTCCATTGCCCCGGCATTTTGTTCAATGGCGCGGGCAATGGCCTGGTTAGCATCTTTAAGGCCGGTCATTTCAACCGCTTGTTTCAGGATGTTCAGCAGGGCTTGCCGTTCCTGGTCGCCTTGTGTCTCATCATTGTTCTGGCGACGAATAAGGAATATGGCAATGCCTCCGAACACTATCACGAATATGAGCAGTGCCAGCGCCACAATAACGGCGGTGCCTAAGTTTGCCAGTTCGAGTAACCCCTTCTCAGTAAAGGGGAGTTGTTGTGCAACGTTTTTCATGTGACTATGATCCTCTTTGGTGCTCCAAAACTTTCTGATAGGGGTTTATTCATGCGGTTTAATCTAAACGCAGCTTGTGCGCTGGTATTGTCATCACCGAACCAGGTTACTTTTTGCGAGTTTGCGTCATACATCACGCGCTGGATATAGGTTTCAGTCGGGTCATCTTGAATAGAACTGTCAAACCCTACCAGTAAATCAGTCACCTTGATGGATCTGTCTGGAACAACTAACCAGGGCGGTACTAACTTGCCAAAAGCGTTGCGCGGTTTCAGCCCGTCGCTTTGCATGGCGGTGTATTCAATCGTGAAGTTGGCTTGTTGATAGTAGAGTCGACGTGCCCCGGTATTGCGGTCAGTTGGGGTTATGCCTGTGATCCAGTAGGCCGCGCCGTCGCCCGCCTCCGCAATGGTCAAAAATCGCTCCCATATACTTATGCCGCGCAATTGGGCCGGGGCGGTCATGGCGTTGGCTGTGCTTATTCTGGTGTAATCCGCATTGTTAAAAAACGTGGTGGTATTGGCTACTAATCCGAGCCATGTTGTAATAGCTACATAGACGGATGTATTGGCGTTGGATAATCCGGTGAATATCTTTTCCCACTCAAGAGTGTGGAAAATGCCCACACATTCCAACCGAACAAAATTAGACTGCCCCTGCCCCTGAGTAACTGATGTTTGCGGCCATGCCTTGCGATTAACAACTGTATTGCCTAAAAAGTTGCGCTGTGTACCTACTGAGGTATCCATGCCGAACTCTATTTGTTCCTGCTTAATGCCATAGATAGCCTGTGAATTAGTCACGTTAATGGGCGCATCTTCAGCCGCAACATTGGCCGCCCCGGTATAAACCACGCTCACTCTGTTTGCCATATCATCAAGGCTGATAGTATAGGCCGCGCCACCTGCATTGAACGTAATGCGATTAACCAACCCCTCCCATACAGGCGCAGCGGCATTATCCACATACACCGCCACAAAACAGCCAAGATACTGATTCAGTATCGCCATTGCCTCGCCCTGTGTACGCACTGCAATGTCACACGAGGAAGTATCGTACCAGCCATTATTGACTATCGAATGCTGGTAGTTAAAAGCAAAGTGCCGCCTGATGAAAGCAGTACCCGCTTTTGGCCGCTGGTAAACGTGTATGGTGTGAGCAGGGATACTCATGCTACTGCTCCCTAATCCCATAACTACGAGGCACGATGTTCAGGCCAATAGTCGCTACATCTGTTTGCTGTGACTCGGCAATGGTCACATATTCAGTCATTAAAAAATAAAGCCGCTGAGCAATACCCGGCAAAAGTGTTACAGCTTGCCCTCTGACTTCTATGCCTATGCCGCCTGAGTTGGCATTTGTTGTATAGACTTTGGCCGCTTGTTCGACATCGCCCCGGTTTAAGTATCCCGTATTATCCAACAGCAGGGTAGGAGTACCGCCTGTCGTATTTTGCGGGGTAACAATTTGTATCATGCCCTCATCAATTGGGATAAATATCAAATCCAGCATTCTAAAAATGCGGTTTGCTGTAGCGACCTCATATTTCAATTGCAAGGAAATACGAATGTTACTATTAGCCTCTTGTAACTGGATACCGTAACCCAATGGCGAAACAACCGCACGATCTGAGAATGGAATTGTAACCGTGCCCATATAAGATAATTGGTTGCCAGGGTTGCCCGTTCCAGTCAGCGGTACATAGACTTCGGGCATTGTTATACTGTTGGAATACTGAGTGGCGTTATCCTCAAATTCTTCAATGAACACGCGCATTTTCATGTCGGTCAACACGCCCGCGCCGCTGTTATTGGTTGCCCGGCAAAAGACTGCAAACGTGCCTCTAAAGAACTGTCGATCTAACTTAATGCCATTTACACCCGTTGCGCCACCCCAGCCGACTGCCGTAACATAATTAGCATCAATGCCCGTCGCCGTGCGTTGACCATAGTAATAATTTACACTGCTGCCATTACTGATTAACCCTGTCGCAGCTGCACCAAGCGTCTTGGTTATAACCGACGCTGTATTACCATCCCCCGCATTTAAGATAAGTGCGTTAGCCCTCTGCACCCCTAAATGGTCAACCCCTGAATATTCTTTTGAACTTCTTGCCATCATGACCGTTGCAAATGGAGTAGATGCCCCGCGCATTGAAACTTGTAATAACGCTGGTGCATCCCCTGGAACTTGCGCCGCTGAAATTTCTAAGTAGTTTTTAGAAATGGGAGTGATCTGTAACCCGTAAGCGGCTGCTACCCATTCGTGTTTGTTTTGCACAGTGGTGTTAATTAGATCGTTCGTAAAGCTGACCAACGAAGCAACATTGTAATTAAACTGAGGGTTAGATAAGTTGACTTCATATGCCCACATCTTCGGATTAGCACCGGGCGGAATCCAGCGCCATGCCGGTTCCCGTTCAATCGTCACACTGACGCGCAACGTTGGGGCAGGGGAGGCTTGATACTCTGGGGCAAGTTCAATGTTGTAAATCAGCGCGTATTGCGGCCCGGTTCCACAGGATGCATACCACATGAGATATACGGGGTCTATCTGATACTCTGACTGCCAATAATCACGGCAGTTGCCCACCATTTGATTAAGCGCGGTCAACTGCTGCTGCACCCCTAAGTGACTGCTGTCACTGATGATGATACTCATCTTCTCAGTAACATTGCCCACTGGCGCGGCAAGCAGCTGCCTTCCATCACTTATAGGACTGCTTGCCCATACGCCGCCGCCTTTAATGGCCGGAATGTTAGGCGACCAGTCATCAAGCGTAATCTTGCCACCCATGAGATTAACCACCTGCAGCGGGTTCTCTGCGGTGTAAGTATCACCGGGCGTTGCGGCTACGCCTTTAATGATTTGCAGTTGTTTATGTGAAAGCCAATCTTCTTGTGCCATTATGTATCCTTATTGCGCCATTGCCATGCCGCGTATCTGAGCCGCGGTGTTATAGCCCAAAGCATCTGCTTGAGCTTCACTTTGCACCACGTTATTATTGACCACGCTGAAACTATTCCCGCCGCCGCCTGAAAAACTACCGCCCGGAATGTAGCCATTCAACGCTGCCATGATTTGTTCAGTGGTGCGATTATTCAGCACGGATAGGTTTTGGTCAGTCGTGATAATTTCGCGCCCGCCTTCACCTACCATAAACGTTCCCGTAGCATTGCCACCCAACGCCTTGCCCGTCTTTGGTGCAACGTTGGTAGCACCTGCGCCTGCCAAGTTCCTTGCGGTTGCCATGAGTGAAGCGAGCGCCCCATTTACAGCATTCAAGCCAGACGCGGCGGCGGGCGCAGTACCCGCAACTGAACTGAGTGAACCTGCCAACATCCCAACAGGGCGGGCGCTGGCGAGTGCGGCATTGGTTTGGTCTTTAGTAGCGCTTGCCACTGCTGCAATGGCAGGCGCGGCGGCGGCGGCATTCGTGCCTTGTGTTTCAGTGTTGGCCGCTACAGTTGCTACAGGTTCGGAGGCCGTTTCAGCCGCAACGCCTAAGTCAGTTGCTTTAGTAGCGGCGGTTTCAAGATTCATCCCGAAGTCGCTATCAATCAACTCCTCAACGCTGCCTTGACTGGCTTCTACCGCCGCGTCAATATTGGCCTGTAATCCTGCTACTGCTTCGGGGGAAAACTCAGGCGCTTGGCTGATAACAATGCCTTGATCTATAGCCTCTTGTAACTTTGTGCCTCCCTCTCGGAGTGCCTCATCAGCTATTGTAAGCTCAAGCCCGGTCACATCTGGCGATATTTGCCAGAGCGCAGCTTGGCTATTCAGGCTATCAACTATAGCTTGAGCTTGTGCCAATGCACCGCTTTCAATCAATCCCCCAACGGCATTGCTCAAGGTTTCAGATATAGTGCCAGCCGATACGCCTCTTCCAATAGCGGTTGATATTTCGGTTGAAATTTCATCGGCATTACCTACCATTAAGTCAAATGATAATTGCTGTTCACCTAAGCGGGCAATTGCCGCGTCCGTTCCCTTTTTCGCTTCCCAATTCTCAGGACTTAGCGACTGGATACTAGACACCACTTGCAACAGGGCAATGACAAAGTTACCCAACATCGACTCAAGTCCCTGAAACTCATCATCGAATCCAATTGGTTTCAGTGCAACTGTGAGTGCATCCCCTAAAGTGCCACCTTCAGACAGTGTGTTAAGCGCGTCTTGGATACCTGTCTTTAATGCCGCAATCTTGCCGGGCAAGTCAATAGATTCACTGCTTAAGAACTCAGTTGCGGCCTGCTGTGCTGCTAGCATGAAGTCATCTATCGCACCGCGCAAGCTGTCATCTATGGCTACGCCTGCGTCAGTCGCCGCCCCTTCAACATTGGCGAAAATTGTATCGGCTTGTTCCGGTGTGATTTCAAGAAACGAGCTAAAGGTCTTAGCGCCTTGTTTGCCACCTGCCAAGTTACTGAACAGTGTTTCACGTTCGGTATCGGTTAGACCGGGGGCGTTCTTGATTGCTTCAATAACTGAGGTGAAAAAATCAGCACTCCATGCGTCACCTGTTTCGGCGGGGTTAGCAATGCCTAAGAAGTCTAACGTGGTGCTGACATCGGAAGTTGCATTGCCCGCCGCATTGGTCACATTCTGCTTAATCTTGACCAGTACATCTACCACCGACTGAGCGCTCTTAAAGCCCGCATCCAACCCGGTTGTAATCAGGCTTAGTGCTTCCGGCCCCGACACGCCTAAGTCATCTAGGGCAGTGGCGTTATTGTTAATCGTGGTCAGCAAGTCGCCAGCACGATTAGCGCCATTCTGGAATGCAACGGTCAGCAAGTCACCTGCCTCCGTGAATCCCGGCGCAAGGTTATTTGTGACCATCTGATTAAGTGTGTTCAGTACATCTACCGGGCTTGCATCATCAAATACTTTTGTAAATGCCAGCGCAGCGCGGGCAGCTTCATCTACGGGCGCTCCCAACTGTGAAGCTGCAACCACCATGTTACCAACTTGATCTATGCTACTGCCTAAGTCGTCATAGAAGATGTCATTAATCAGCTTGTCAGCATTGGGAATAGCAAAACCCGTCTGTGCATTAACCTTTGCTACTGCCTCCTCAACGGATAGCAGGGGATCGACTGCAAACTCTTTTACATTTCCAAGCAGTTCAACTGCATTTCCGGCAATGTTCCAGACGGTTTCAATAATGTTGAATCCCGCCGCAATTTCTAGCAGTGATATAGAGTTTTCAACCGCAGGGGTAAACTCTGAGGTATCAGCAACAAGTTTGACTCCGGCCTCTGGAAAGTCAGCCATTATTTTTTATGTTTCCGCTTTCGCTCTGCTTCCATTTCGCGCTCTTTTGCTGTGTCCCATTGACGCATTGAATGAATAGCACTGTCGGCTATTACCCCGCCTGTTATCATAATACGCGAAAATCGGTCTTTTTGGAAATACGTGTCGGGGTCTAACCCAAACTTAAGACACGCCTGGAACTCACTCCATAGCGTGTCGGAGGCATTTACTTTGGGGCCGTCACTGAATACGGGGTGATGTCCTAGCCAGCGTTCCAGCTCAACGCCCTGGTACTGTAGGCCGAAAGAAACGAATACCCTGCGCCACCTCGGACGCAGTTAAAGCGACTGTCTGAATTGCCAACTGGATAATGCGGCTGTAATCGGATTGCGTTGGTTTCAGGTTGCGCTCTTTGTCCACCCCTACCTGATTCCAACTGAGTACCAGATGCAAAAGCACGGCCTCGTAATCATCCTCTGGTAACACTGCAATCTTACGAAGTTTCGCCAGTTCGCTCTTAAACGCCTCCACCATGTCGGCAGGCGTTGGATAGGCCGGGCAAAACGTGGCGTAGTCGAATATGGCGCGGTCAGTCCATTGCGCCCGTTCATTGTCCACCGCTGCACAGGCCGCCACGTATTCCGGGTTATCTTCAGCGGGGGTCAATTGGTTATCAGCAAAAGCATTCTCTTCGGGGCGCTGATAAGGCCCTTTGTCGGGGTAGGGGTGCAGGTCTTGCGCCTTAAGTTGAATGGCGCGTAACGTGGGCAGGTTGATAGGCGTGATATGAAACACAACGCCGGAATAGCACTCATAGATTATAAGTGCTTTCCGGCCTTCCGTTGACTCGACTTGCTGATTATTCATTCTGTTATCCCCTGACGATAGACCTAGCTCTGACAACTAGGCCGGGCGAATCTTTCCAAGAAATGCGTAAGTGCCATGCAACTCGCCAGCAGTCCAGCCCACGTTGACATTGACGGGCGCAATGCTGTTGATACCGAAGTTGCCCGGTGTAACGAAGTCGCCGATGATTTCAACATCATTCCCCAGGTTGCCACCTGAGAAGTCACGCAACACGCGGCAAGTGCTGTCAGTGTTTGCCTGCACCACGAAGAACGTATTGCCCTGATACCCGGCAAAACCCATATCACGGATAGAGCCAATACCCGTCCGGTCAAAGGGCATATTCTTGAACGTCACGCGGGTGCCATTCACGTTACGGGAACGCCAGATTTCACCGCCCGCCGTGCCTAAGAATACCTCATTGCCGCGTGTTGGGGGGCAGCGCACGGAATTGATGTTGGATGAAAGCGTGTTCAGTGAAGCATCACGCACTGTCACCAGTGAGGCGGTGAATTGTGTTTGACCGGGGGTTTTGATGAGGCGAACAAATACCCCGCTGTTACCACCGGCATACGCATTGCCGCCGTCAAAAGCGGCAATAGCGTTCAAGTTCTGAGTGGTGATGGTTCCAGTGTCATAGATGATACTGAAGGTCACACCGCCATCGGTGGAGAGCCACACGCGCCCGCCATTGCCGACTGCCAAGATAGTAGAGCTGTCAACAGCAACCGCCGCTTTGGGGAAGTTGGTCGAGCTGATACCAGCAAACCCGCTGGCGCTTGCCCACAAGAGCGGGTCAGCCACGCCGTTGTAAATGTCGGCAAGCTGGGCATAAACAGGCGCTTTACTGTCGCTGAATACCAGCACGCGAGTTCCAGCCAGTACCACGTCCAACGCATCCGCGCCTACATAAATACCGATACGCACGCCCGTGCGGGTTACGCCGCCGTCAACAGTCCAGTAGAGCCACGGTGCGCTGCCTCCTGCATACGCGGGGGAGGCATCTCGGTCAGTCACCGCCAGCCACGCATCTTCTTCAGTCGTACCCACCACACCGCAGGCACCCGCGCAAGTTTCAGCGCTGATACCAATGATGCGATTGTAGGCAATGTCGGCAGTGGTCAGAGAGATGTCATCATGCGCCACCTGAGTCCAGATTTCCTCCAGTGTGGAGGTAAGCGCCAGAGAGCGCAGCAAGTCCGTGCCTTGCCCGTCCATCATGGCGAGGCCGTTATCAAATGACTTGCTGGTGAAAGTCGTCTCCAGATACCCCACCATACCCGGCGCAACGTAGGCCGTCATAGTGGTGCGGTTTGGAGCGCAGTATTGCCGCGCCCGCAATGTGAAGGGGCAGGTTAGCCGCTTCAGTGCGTTCTCTGATGTGTAGGGATAGGTGAGATTTAAAGTCATGTCATCAGGGTTGCCCGTGTACACGATAGAGCGCGGTTGCAAGCCGCCTTTTTCGCCACGCCCCCACATGGTAGAACGCGCCCGCCCGCCGCCGCTCGGTGCGTCAATTGCGACATTTTGATCCATGACTGCCCAGGGATTACCGGGGCCGCCAACCTGAATATCGACGGTGCTGGCATCGCCACCATTTCGCCATTGGAGTCCTACTGCCATTATTTTATTCCTCTCATGATGCTAGTGCTTTTGTAACTTCTGAATTGACTCGATCCTGCAACGATGGAACAAGATCATTGGTAAACGTTTCAATGAATTTGCGCGGCTTTATGCCGGGATGTATTGTTGTCTTAGGACTTGCCCAACTGCCAAACGATTTCCCACTGCCTTGATTGTATTTGGCTGTTGGGGCAGTGCGGGCGCTGTAACCAGTACGGAACTTGAGACGCGGTGCGTTCTTGGCCGTAATGATGTACGGGCCTTTAGTGCCTTTGTCCACATAACCAAAAATCCTGACGTTGCGCCCTTTGGGTTTAATGGTCAGTTCAGTGCGGAATTTTGTAACGACTATCACGTCGTCAAAGTCCACCTTATGCGACCAGTCTCTAACCACATTCCGTAGTGACGACTGAATATCATCCGACGCATTAGTCAGCGCTAAAGTAGTCGCTTCAATCACCTTGCGCTTAATCTCTTTTAGATGTGCCGCCGCCTGTCGTTTGCTTGCCATGTTCACTCAAATAAAAAAGGACGGTTTGCATAACCGCCCCTGACTGCGATGGCCTGACTTGTTCGTTTCAATCGGTGGGGAGGTTGCCCTCCCTGCCTCATGAGTAACCGCGCAACGAGTCAGGGTCGTTGCCGTATGCCTACGTGGTCACTGTCCATAAGTATACATGGAATTTGTGAGGCGCGTCAATTTAACCCGTTCCTGCAAAGACTAGCGGGTACTTACGCCATGCCATTGTGCGGTAGAATTGCCAGTGTTGCCCTGCCAATATCGTTCGTTCGTTGCCCTCTGATTTGAGGTATCTATCATACACAATCGCGTCAATTTGTTTGGCTTGCACACTGCCGTTCACCAGCGCACATTGCAGGCCGTAATCCTCCGCATAGGCAAAGTCGGGATCATAGCCGCCCACTCGTTTCCAGTCGGCAGCGTGGAACAAAAATGTAATCCCGGTAATGTTCTTACGGGGCAATGATCCAGGCGGCGCGGCTTTAATCTTGTTCACCTCCCCATTGCAGTGTTCCAGGTAGTCACCATATACCCATGTGCCCGGTTGCCACGCCTCCACCAGCGGCGCAATGGAGCGCAGTTCATCGTCAGCATCAAGGGGGATAATTAAATCGGAGTAGGCCATTTCAATGAGGAAATTGCGGGCAAAATTCACACCCGCCCGCACGTTATGAAGCATGGAGTAGAACTCTAATTCAGGAGTAGACTGGCACAGGTTCTCAAGTATCTGGCGCGTGCCATCGGTACTCGCATCATCGTATACCAGCACCTCAGCAGCGCCCGCCTCCACTGCGCTATTTACGGCGCGGGCTATGGTGGCTTCGCCATTTCGTACAGGGATGATAACTGCTACATCTTCAGTACGTGGTATCAATGCCGTTCCCCCTAGAATAATTTATGCCCTTTTTCAATGCGTCGATCCATCGCCACGCCCCAAGCATATGCCTGCCCATATCTTGCGCCATACCCGCTGTTACTTTGTTGTTTGCTGGCAACGGGAATGATTGCGCCGCCTATGGTTTCAATCATGGGGCGATGCCATTGTTCCCAACGGTCTAAAGCCCAGTAACTCATTTTGGATAACTTACTCATGGTATTGGCCGCCGCAAAAGCGCAGCACGCCTCATACAGTTCCGAATCTATATTGGAATTAATCAGCGGCGAACCTGCTAGATAGTTCACACGAATGGACTGCGGCAAGCCTCCGCAGATGTCAGCACACAAATTGCCCATGCGAAAGGCGCTGAGTTCATTGTCCAGAATGTAACCGGAATAAGTCTGTAAGACCACGTTGTTATTATCCAACAGTTCAATGTTGGCAGTCGTGTCGGTATACACCCGGTAGATGTCAACAAAAGTGACAAAGCCGGGGGAGGTGTTGGCAGTGTCTACAACGTTCGGACTGTTGAAGTTTGGATCATTGGCGACATATTCCCGCGCCCATTCCGTTGGCTTCACGAACAGCGCCCGGTGTGCCTTGATAGTCACAGTCCCCGCTGCGCTGGTGACAATGGTAGGCTCAATTTCATAGCGATAATCGCCAGCCGTAGGAGCGCCATCGGCAGTGCGGAAATACAACTTGATTTCAGCATTCGCCACACCTGTTACCACGGTAACGGTTGCGGTGTCGTTTACGCCTATGCCGTTGGGGTCGGAGTAGGTGACTGCTACATCGGCCTGAATAAGTGATGTGGCGCGGCTGCCCAATTCAATCATCTTGCCCCACCGCGCCTGGTAGATTTGATTACCACGCGGGCGGCCTAGCTTTGAGAGGGGTATTGTTTCCTGAAAGTAGGTAGGGGAAATGGGATAATTCAAGTCGCCAGCCATACGCCATGCGGCTTGTTCGAGGCCGCGTGCAATCAGTTCCCGCTCTTTTTGCAGGTAGATTGTACCGCCCTTATCGTTGGCAGTTTGCACTGGAGCGCCCACGCCCGCGCATTGGTTGAAGTGCCATATATCCTCTAACAGTTCCCGCTGCCATGCGTTAAGGAAGTGGTTATTTTGGTTTAGAGCGATATTGGAAGATGGGGTTAAGGCTATTGCCATGAGTACCTCAATTCATTCTGCTGTGAAGGATGGGTTCGAACCATCGACTTTCCGATTAACAGTCGGGTGTTCTGCCACTGAACTACTTCACAATGGCTCCTGTCTCTCCCGGAATGTCAAGCCTATGATACGGCGGCTTTCCCTAGTGGATGAGGTTGGATTCGAACCAACAATGCCGAAGCGCCTAATCTACAGTCAGGTGAGCATCCAATTGCTCAACTCATCCATGTAATAAATTATACCTCAATCAAACAAACTGGTAAGCTGCCTTAATTGTATATCACATTTGCAGCGTTTACACATGGCATGATAAGTCATATCAGATGCGAGGTAGAAAACGGGCGGGAACTTGTGACCGAACAGGCGGCAGTACCAGCGGCGCAATAGTTTCATAGTGCCTCAAATAGTGCTTGCGACTCCGCTTCCAATCGTTCATTGCGCCGCTCTAACATCTTGGCTGTGTAGGGCATTCTAGCGCCAGACGGGAACGTGATGTAGGTGACTATTGGCTCACCTGCCATGCAAGGCCAATGAGAGCACACCGAACCGGTGTGCTCCCCTACGTGCTCTAAGGACGGGTGCTGATTACGCTGTTTCGATTTCAACGCCTTGCGCCTCTGCGAAGTCAAACAGTGTCGGGGTGTTGGCTAAATCCTCGGCCTGCTGTAAGTAGCGCTGTGCATGTCGCCAGTAGGATTCCTTGAGTTCAATGCCGATGAACTTGCGCCCCATGCGGATAGCCTCATACCCTTCAGATCCAATACCAGCAAACGGACTGAGTACCGTGTCGCCTTTATTTGTCCACAGGTCAATCGAGCGGGCGATAACATCGAGCTGCAATGGGCAGATGTGTTTTTCATCCTGGCTATCGCGTGCCATCTGGAAGTTCAGTACGTTGGTTTGGTCAATATCAAACCAAACAGGGGAGGCATAACGCTGCCAAACGGCAATGGAATAGTTGTCATCTACTGACCGCTTTCCGTGTTCCAGCTTGGCAATTTCGGGCGGTTGCGTTCCGATGTAATCCCCGACTACCCGCTTTTGTTTCACTGGCTTGCCGCCTTCAATCGGCCACTTGCGAAACACGACCATGTAATCAGGCATTCCCTGACGGCACGCATCGGCAGTGCTGGCAAAGTTCTTATGCAGTAGCCCGTGATTCTTTGTGCGCTGCATTTCGATTACCGGGTCTTTCCAGATAGTCACACGGCTATGGTACTGCCAACCGTGCGCCTCGAATGCCTTGATAATCTTGCCGGGGAAGTCTACCAACCCCGCCGCGCCGTCACGGTTCATATAGGCTGGTAAGTCTTTGCAGTGTACCGCGCACAACCGCCCTGGAGTAGTCACACGATACAAGTCCTGGATAAGGAACTCGTAATGCTTGAAAAATTCCTCATCATCGGCACTGTTGCCCATGTCGGCTTCACTGTCACTGTAAATGTACAGGTTGGCAAACGGGGGCGAGTGAATGCAGAAGTCAATACTGTTGTCTGGCAGGGTTGCGGTTTCGGTCACACAGTCACCCAGGATCATAGTCCAGTTCTGCCCCTGTGCAATCTTGGTTTCAGGAATAGATAAGCTCATGCGGTTGCTCCCTCTGAATAGACCATGTTCTGCCATTGCTTCATTCATGGCGGCTTGCATTTCATTAAAACTTTCCTGCTTTTGTTTCAGGATAGTCAGGATGTTCCCTTCGGTTTCTGCATAGATGATATGCACATTAACGGGGTTTTGCTGCCCAAACCGATATGAGCGGCGCAACGCCTGATAAGTTTTCTCAAACGAATAGCTCACACCAACGAATATCTGATTCGATGCGTGTTGCCAGTTCAGGCCATATCCTGCAATGTCGGGTTTGGTAATAATCATGGGATACTCTTGGTTGCTAAACGCCTTGAGTTTATCCTCTTTGTGCTTATCATCCCCGCGCACTTCAACCGCGTCAGGTAGTACCAGCATGAGCGCGTCGGCTTCATAGTTGGTATCACACCAAACAATAGTCGGTTCGTTGGTCGCCACTTCCAACGCCATTGCGACTCGATCCTCAAGGCTCTCACGCTTCACTTTGTGCATACCCGTTGACGATGGACTGTCATCAGGTATCAAACGCCCCTCTGCCCATGCCCGGTCAATACTAGCTTGCGCCGCGCCTAACCGATGCTCAATGATATTGAGCGGGGGCAGTTCAAATGAGGGCATGTCGTATTCAGGACCCAAGTCGCCCGGTTTCGACAAACACACTGCCCACGAAGTCAGCCAGCGCCAGAAGTCCTTAGCGGCATGATCTTTGAGGCGGTAGCTTCCCGCTTCCATCGTGTCATTGATAAACCAACGGCTAATCATTTCATTGGCTGGCAACACGTCCAGGAATGCGGCATGGTTTCCAAGCTCAAGATGGTCATTAGGAGCAGGGGTGGCAGTGCAGGCTAGTTTGTACGGGGTGCGTTCAAACGCCTCTAAAATGGCGCGTTTGGTTTTGCCCATGAATGACTTGAGGATAGAACTCTCGTCGAGTACCACGCCTACGAACTGACTTGCATCCATGAGGTGCAGGCGTTCATAGTTGGCAATGACGATGGACGCATCCCCAACTTCATACTGGTTATGCACCTGCTTGACTTCAATCCCAAACTTAACGCCTTCGTCAACAGTTTGGTAAGCCACCGCCAGCGGCGCAAGGATTAGCACCTTACCGCCCGTATGCGAGACCACATGCCGCGCCCATTCAAGCTGCTGTGCTGTCTTGCCTAAGCCGCATTCCTCAAACATGGCAGCTTTGCCAAGTCGTAATGCCCATCGCACAATGTCACGCTGGAACTTGAACAGGAGAGGATTAATATCCTCAGGCGCAACGTCAAAACCCGACTGGTAAACAGTCTGCAATTTTGACTTGAGGAATGACTGATACTTCGCACTGACCTTTTTACTTTGTATCTTAATCATAGGTTGCTCCATTTCATAACTATACTTTTTATTATAGACATAGTTAGTGGAAATGTAAAGCACCTATTCCAGATTTGCCCGCTCCCAATCGTTCGGATAGTTGCTCATGAGCAGGTCAACATCTTCACGGTGGACATACAAAAGCCTCCCCGGTTCGTATTCATACCTCTGTCCACTAGGGTAAGCGTTGCCCAAACCAAACGAGTGCTTAGAGCGCCCCTTGTAACTCAGTGCGATGCTGTTGGCTAACTGTTCGCTCTCACCAAGTCGCTCTTTAATCAGCGTCATGAGCTTGGCGACTTGAGCATCAAAGCTGTAATGCTCACGGGCGAAAAATGTTCCTTGAGCGGCAATTAGGTTAAGTTGTTCAGGGTGATTGAGTGTGTGTTCAATATCGAAGCGCAAGTGTTCCAGCGTGCTCCACTCTACATAGTGCTTGCCCGCCTCAAGTCCCGTCAATTCATCCAGCCCGTCCACATGCTGCTGCATCACCACGCCGCCGCCCGCTGCGAGTGCCTGAAATAGGCGGTTGCTCACGAACCCGCGAGAGGTAAAACCGTTGTCACTGATGATAATCTTAGCTCGCCTGTATAGGAGCGCAGAGGTTGAAAAATTATAGAGGGTGGCGTGGGTATCGCCCGGTGTTTCAACGAGGCCGCCAAACGATCTAACGACTTCTGCAATCGCAACTCTTTCAGGGCTGCGTAAAGATGCGAGGTAGACAACTGGATAGGTTGTTGGGTCATTGTCGAATGGGTTAGGTCGTCCGATTTCTCGGAAATAATTATCCACATTTTGTTCTAAATCCCCCTGTGATTCCTCATAACCAATTTGCCAATATGCCCACTTAATCGCTTCTCGCTCATAGTCTGCTACCACGTCAAGGTTCGTAATCAGTTGCAAGTCAACTTGCCTGAGTATGGGCAACATTTCTCTGGAATACAGACCGCCTATAGCTTGATCCCCATTCCAGTTAACTATCGTTGCGCCGGTGCGTTGTTTCACCTCTTGCAGCATCTCAGGCGTGAGCGGCTTCGGTGACTGAATTTGTGTGATGATTAAGTCGGGGCGGAATGTGTCGGCAAGGTCTATCAACTTGACGCGCAATTGTTTCGGGTCAACTGCTAAGTAATCAAACTCTTGCACAATATGCGTTACGCCGTGCTTGTTTTTAGCCCGTGCCAAAGCATCCCGCAACCCCCGCTTGCCATGCACAGGATGCTTTTGCACTGCCCAACCTGGCTCATAAATGGGCAGGTAGAGAATGCGGGCGGCGCGTCTATCCTGTTGCGGTAACTGAGGATCATTCATTATGAGAACTCCATGCGGCCATTGGTCATAAAAGAAGTGACTGTCATTGCTTTCAATTCCTTTTTTGCGGTTGATTTCCCGCAGTTCGTCATCGGCAACGTGATCCTCCACTGTACAGCCTGGAACCGGGTCGACTGTGTAACCCTTGTTCCAAATTTGAGCCGATAGGGAATTGTCACCTGCATACACTTTTGCCCCTATCATCTCATCATGTTCACCCTGCCACCAATTGAGCTTGTCGCCTAACCACTTACGGAACAAGCCCACCTGTGCATAGACTACGCTGGTTCGGTAGCCATCGCGCAAGGCCGCCATGCGGAGGGTCTTATAGTCCTGCTTAGTGAAGAAGTCCGGTATCACCCGGTTGTCTGCGAACGCTACCGCGCCACATTTCAAATTGCTTTCAAGGTGGACTATGGCAGGCATGATGCTGTTAGGGAAGAATACAACGTCGTCATTGGCAAGCAATACGTACTTCCCAGCCGCCGCATGAGCGCCCCGCGTGAAGGCGGATATAGCGCCTAACAGTTTGCCATCCTCAATAAGCCTTATATCAGGTTGCGCCTTTGCCCATTCAATCGTGCCGTCATTCGAGCCACCGTCAACGATAACCACTTCATACTGGATACCGGGTAACAAGTTGTCACGGAATGATTGCACCATGTCTTTGAGCATGTCAATACGATTGAACGTTCCTGACACAAGGCTTATGAGGGTCATGGGTTATACCTTTGCTTTCCGCTGGCGGGTTTTCTTGACTGGCGCGGCGCTTTCAATCGGTGCAATGCCCACACCCTGCATTCCGCTATCCAGTTCGGCGGGTTGCCACTCGCCCGGTGCGACTGTGATAGCCAGGCCACAGTCGGAAGGCTCTGCCAGATACACGCTGAAATAGGCGTTAGCTTGCGCCAGTCCATCCCGCACCTCACGGCCTACTAAACTGCTGACAATCTGCCCACCGCCCACAACGGCCTGGTCATGGCCCGCGTCATGGTTTGCCAGAATGCCGCCCGGTTGCAGCTTACGTAGCGCCAGCCGACTCAACTGCGCTACCAGTGGCGTGCCGTGTGTAGCATCTTCAAACACTAACCCTATCGACTGGTCATCTTGTTCCGCCAGCCAATCTTCACCATTGGCTTGTACCAGGGTGACATAGGGGCGCAAGTGGGCAGGGATTAACTCGCCATGCACGCCGCCTAACACGCCATTGTCCACACTGATAACTTCCCCGAATCCGTTCGCTTTGCAGGCCGCTGCTAGATGCGAAGTGCCACACCCTGCAAGGCCGCCTATTTCCACCACTGTAAACGGTTTCAGGAAACGAATTAGGGCGTAAAGTGTCTGCCCCTCCACCCCGTAACAACTGCCCATAGGGAAGGTTGCCATTGCCGGATTCCAGTGATAGCCGCCAAGCGTATCTTCAGCCGCATAGCTGATTAGTTCCTGCGGGGTTGCTTTAACCTGTACAGCAAGGCGCTGCAAGGTTTCATTGAGTGATGCCATGTGATTAGTCCTTTATGTGTTGAACGTTAGTAAGCAGTTCCCAATTGAGGGGTACTGCGAGAATGTCGGTTTGTTCCGGGTTACTCCACACGTACCCCCATGCTTCAATCATTTCAATCGTCTTACTCATGGTAAGTCCGAACTGGTCGGCATTTTCCTGGCTGTACTCAAACAGCAGGAACGGATGATACTTCTCAATGATTTCCGCCGCGCCCTCCAATACCAACTGTTCACTGCCCTCCACGTCGATCTTAAGTACAGTCGGCACGATACTGCGCTTTTTGCAAAAGTCGTCTAACCTGACAACCCGTACGGGTACTATCTCTGTTACCTTGTGATATGCGGGTGTGCCATTGACGATGCTTACGCCCTTACCACCATCGGCAGTCACGACATGCGCCACGCCCGTGCCGTCGTAATTGCTCACGGCTATGGGATATGTGTTGACCTTATCCTGTATCCCGTTCAGCCTCACGTTCTCATTAAGCACGTGATAGGTAAGCGGTACTGGTTCAAATGCCCACACCGTTAAGTCAGGGTGCAGCGCTGCCAACAAAGAGTAACAACCCGTACTTGCCCCAACATCTAGCAATGTCGCTTTGGGATAGCGGTTCAATTGCTCCCATGCCCATGCCAGCGGCGCGGGGGAGTATGGGCTCAGTGGATCATAATAGAATGAGCCTCCGAGCTGCGCAGTTCTATCGTCAACTTGCACCTTGCGACCATCGCCCAATAAATCAACTTCGATTGTCACGATTACCAGCCCTTCAGGAAGTAACCTGTTTCTTTTTGTTGCCCATCTTTGACTTCAATGCCGCACTTTACACAGTACTTATCAATCGCCAGTTTCTTATGCGTGTTACAGCGCTGGCAAATGACAACCCGATTCACCTTGCGCGTGCCTGTGCTGAATGCAACTTTGCCCATTATTCATCCCTGTACTCTTGTTTCCAGTATCGTTTATAACGATGGTGGCGCGTGATGCTTTTGGTTAGTGGATACTCTTTGAAGCGCGTTCTGGTACTAATGCGAGTAGCCTCATCTGGAACAAACCGCCCGCGCCTCCGCGCCCGCCTGAAACGTTTACCATTACGAGTGCGACGGGGTGTCATGGGATTAGCTCCAGATGTCTGTACGGGTGACTGTTCAAAATAGCAGGCAGGCGAGTAAGGTCAATTGGTTCTACGTTCCACCATTCAGATCCAATTGGGTGACAATCAAACTGGCGGTTAGCCATGAATATGTCATGAAACCAATTGCAATCTTTCCTGAACTCGTTTAAGTGACCATGTGACATGACTTTGTACCGCACCACTTCACTGCGTTGGGCATAGCCATAGTGCCATATGCGCTTGCGACTTGGCAGTGTGACCGCCTCCCCCATTTGCTTAGGAAACACGACGCGAGTAGGGTAGGCCGGGTCATGAGCAAACCCCTTATTGAACGCCCGCCACATGTGCGTAAAGGGCAGGCGCAACGATCTGCACCCTACCGATAATCCGTACTGAATTGCATCCGTTGCCATGCCATCCTGATATACTTCGTCACTGTCCACAATTACGATTGCATCTGCGTCCGGTACGTAATGGTGAATAGAATTGCGTTGGTCATTTTCATAACGCCAGTCGCCATAATGCCAGTGCAGTTTCACCCCAGCCGCCTGCCATGCCGCCGCGTGCAAGTCGTTTTCACTGTCGGGGCACATCAGTCCAGAGCGTGAGCCGTGCGACGGTTGCGCGGCATACAACACATGAAACTCATCAACGCTATCAATTACGGAACGGATAGCGGCTTCGATGTAATCCAACCCATAGTGCAGCGCCATGTATGCAATGATCTTCATAGCCTACACCCCCGCCGCTGGCAACGGTACAACGCCCGCCGCTAGGGGCGTGTAACGGTAGAATGTGCCTGTAGCGCTATTCCATGCCCACAGTGAGCTTGTGGCAGGTTCTGTAGGCATTCCGGGCGGGGTAGCTACTAGTTGCCAGTCGCATAATGGAGCATTCCAGATACTTAAGCCTATACGGTGGACTAAGTAACCATTGTCGAACGTGACAAAGTAAGTCAGTACGTCAACAGTTGAATCCGCTTCCAGATACCATTCGTATTTGTGTTCGCCCGGTACAGTCATAAACGCGGGCGGTGATGTGATGTAAGGCGCGGTTGCGGGTGGGAAGTCAAACGTGGCTACGAACTCCTCCACACCATTCGACACATAACCGAAGTGAATGCGGTAGGTGTTATCATCCACCCACTCCATGCAATCCACTGTGAACCAGGTGCGTACTGGCTCTTGAGCGCCAGCCACACGGGCGCAAACGAACAGCGCCATAATCAGCAGGATGATAATGATTGTATAGGCGATACTGGATCTGTCTCTGTTCATAGTACCTCCCCCTCTGGCATCATCTCATCAATGGTCATTTTGCGTAGACTGTGACCAGCGGTATTGAAACCGAGATGCGATTCCAACGCAATCATTGAATTGGCATGGATAAGACACTGGCATGTCCAGCCTTCAGCTGCCCATATGAATGTGTGCGTTGCTGGAAACTCGCATCCCTCTTGGTCACAAATTCGTATTCCATCTTCTAGCTTCATAGTACCTCCGCATAATCTTTAGCCAACTTGTCGTATTCGACTTGGCACTTGCTCCGCAGTTCGTTGTCAGTCGGCAAGCGGTCAATGAGGCGCTTTAGGAACTTGAGCCACACCCCGACTAGCGTGTAACTCTGTGCATAGGTCGGGTTCTTAGTTTGCTTGGCCATGCGCTCCAATGTCATAAACATGGCGTAATCCAAATGCGGCCAGTCGATCCCTTTAAGCCCCAACAGTAACCCGGCCTCCGCTTTGGCCGCCGCCTGAGTTTGCCGCATGGCACGGAATGGCAGTCGTTTAGACATGGCTCTCAATCCCCTTTGCAAACGTATACTCATTGCACAGCAGTTCGTGCAACGTAATTGCATACTCATCTAGCAGGTTGCTTTTGAGCATGGCGTTGGTGAATCCTGCCATGTACTGATACTCCGATTGCATCATTGTTCCCGGCTTGAATATGCCGCCGTCATTCACAATCTCAGTAATCAGCGGTAACTTATGCGCGGCGGCTAGGCACCAGCGCAGGGGGGCTATGCCGGGCGTGTTGTCATTTTGGTGGACATGTACCATGAGGCGCGATTGCATCAGATTTGCAGAACGCCTATTGCCCCATAGGTTGTCAATCGGTGCAAGGCGCAAGCCCTCGTCTAACAGGCTCTTTGTGACGACTTGGCGGCGGTGTGTCTGGTAACTCAGCAGCGCCACATCAAATACCTTCGTTGTGGGAAATTGGCTACCGATTTCATTCAAGCGCGAGTCGCCGCCCATAGGCACATACCGCGCTCCAATCTTCTCTGCATACCACTTGTCAGCCGCCCACACCTCCGCAACGCCCGGAGGTTCGTTCACATCGGCCCGCCAGTCCCAACGCCATTCCAGTTCATAGTGGATGATACGCGCTTTGGGCGACTGCCAACCGTGCAACCATTCGTCATTGAGCGGTGTGACGATATAGGTGTTATCGGATTGCGCGTCGATCTGGTCAACATAGATGACAGGATATCCAGCCCATGCAACCATGTTCCACATGTCGTTGTAGCTGTGATAGCCGATGTCCTGATACCGTGTTTTGCAGAATATGGCCTGACTCATATTGCTCCCCCTCTAATCGTACCGTCTAACCTTGTCATAACCGTAAACTCTGATGTTTCCGTAACCGATTTTGGGCAGGTGCTTTGTTTCGCCTTTGAACTCAGAGTGTTTTCGCTTCAATCTACGAAACTCTTTTTGAGCATCGGCCCGTGAGCGGTGTTCGCTATGGATGTAGCCTGGATACACAATGATCCATATATCGAACCACTCCTCAGACATTATGCCTCCACCCTGAGTAACTATGTATCCACAGCGCCACGCCTGCAATCGCCAGCGCGTCCGTAACCACGTTCGCACCTATAAGCCGCAGTACCAGCGCCACCCATACCGATAGGCAGATGATGCAACTTGTCAGGCCGCCCAATGGGAACGTTGCTCTAAGCCACTCGAATACCTTGAACGGTCCCGACGTATTGACCACTGCGTAACTCACATACCACGCGGAGGCCGCATAGGTCAGCAGTTCCAGCAGTGTCATACGAGTCCTGCGTCTTTCAACACGCGCTCACGGGCGGGCGCAAGGTCGCGAGGGTCACGAATAGAACGAAACAAAGGCCGGCCTTGCATGTCCCTTAGCTTCTCAATATCCGATGGACTAGCCATGAGCTTAGAGCCATTGCCACCCACGTATATCCGCCCGCTGTAAGGGCTGTACTCACTCCGCATACCCGTCCATAGGGTTTCCGCCAACACGTCGCCAGGTTGCCCCGCGCCGGGGTCAGCTGCTACTGCTACATCTGGGTTACCGCAACATGCCATGATCCTTGCCATGCCTCCGTTCCTAAGTGCTACCGTTTCCAATATCTGTTTATAATCCGCCCGTGCATGAAAATCTTTACTGCGCTGTCCTGTGTCATCAGGCCGCAACACGAGCGGCTTATCACAGTGTAACCCACAAATACCAGCGGCATAAGAACGCATATAAAAGTCAGCATCTTCATGGCCGGGTAATGTTTCATCAAAGCCGCCTAAATACTTAAATAGAGCAGTCGGATAGAGTGTAGTTACAATGTGGTGACTGTCGCCTGACCATGCACAATCTTTGGGTTTATGCACCCACTGCCCCGCGCCTTCCGCCCAACTTGTATACACGTACTTTCCCGCCTGATAATCCAGTAGGCACTCGGATACGAATGACTTATGCAGGATGTCATCAGCATCCAGGAAAATAACAAAGTGCGTGTCTACATTTAACGCAAGATTGCGCCCGTGTGCCGGTGTGCCGGGGGATTCAACTGCCACCACGTCGCACTGAATTGTTTGCGCCTCTGCGCTCTTAACCGCCCGCTGCACAATGTCGGCATGGTACGAGGCGTAAGGGATGATGATGGTAGCAACGGCGGGCATGGGTTACTTACTCGTAAACTTAAAATTGACCACTTCCAACGCATCCTGAATAACGCGCTTTAGTTCCAGCCCCGCCGATGTGATGCTAATCACCACCGCCCGCCTATCACTGGTATCAGGCCGCCGCACGATGAGCCGCTGCCGTTCCAGTGCGTCCAGTATCGGAGTAAAGGCCGTTGGAGCCGATCCAGTTGCCCGCGCTAAGTCGGAAGGGCGCTGCTTGTCCTGTGCATACAGGGCGGCCAATACATGCACCTGCTTTGGTGTCAGGTCACACGCTGGCGTTGGTTCGAGCTGTTCCATGAGCGCGGTTTCGATTAAGCCAAGTCGTTTCGCAGTGTCTACCCATACGTCCATATATTGCGCCCCTCATGTCTGAATTAAGTCTATATGAGATTATAACCTATGTGATATGAAACTGCAATTAACTTGTAACCCCCCTATTTTTAGGGGGATGATACCAATTGCTTGACATAACTTAAGTTATGCACTATACTGTAATTAAGGTTAAGTAAGCAGACAAACGGAGCAACCACATGAGCGCACAAATGACCACCAAAGAACTTCGCAGCACATTCGGTCTTAAGACTTCCGCCAGCAAGCGTTCACAGGAACAATGGCAGAATATCTTTTTTGCCGACGTGATGGATAGCCGTATCCGTATGGGACTAGATCGCCGCGCTGGTGAAATGCTGTACGGTATCACTCACGCTTACAAAACTGGTCGCCTGACCGCCGCTGCCGAAATGAATCTGCGGAACATGAGCGCTTACAAGTTCGCTCAACTGCTAGTGAGTGTCATGAGCAATTGCTCGGTCATGGGCGATGTTCCGGCATTTTTGAATAAGTAACCCCACCCAGCGCCCCAGCCAGCGGCGCAATCGAAATAGCTGGCAACCTAGCAACCTTTACTCAGATATGGAGCAACCGAAATGACATCACTTCCAAGCCGCGCCGCTGGCAAACTACCGCCCCCCGCCGAAACATGCTGCAAGTGTGGCGTGGATCGTTACGAATGGCAGTTATGCGAGGTGTGCGGGTACTGCACTGCCGACTGCTGCCAATGCGAACAAGAGCCAAGCAACGATGACTGCCTGTGGTTCTTAGGGATCAATGGCGACGATGCTGATTACAAGTATGATGAAATGAGGAGCGGGCAATGACACAAATGAAAGTGGCGCTGGTACAAAGCGACTTTGATAACGTCTGGAATGAAGGGTGTATCGTTGCAGTGTTTGACGATTTTGAAACGGCTAGAGGTTGGATTGATGATGAGACAAACCTGAGGGATGCAACAGGGGTATATAGTTATGAACCAACGCCCGTGGTTGAATGGGAAATCCATAACAATGGACATCTGCAATATGGGGAATACGAAAGGGAAGCGGGGAAAAAGAAACTTATAATACACCCTGTAACTTATATCACTTAGGAAAGGGGGTGAGGCCCACCGCTGGTATCCTACATAGCAAAACAGCCACTATGCGAGTGGCTGTTTTGTTTTCTGTTACTGAGTGGCGTATACCACTATGATACGGTGTAGTTCCCGTCCCATCGGGTTGCCCCACCGTTTTGATAAGAAACGGTATCCGAGGGGTAGGCAGAACGGAAGGGTGGGAGATAGGAGTACTGGATCGTGTCAATACGCGCCGCCAAGAATGGCGCGTCCTGGATCAAGCGGAACTTTCCCGCAAAGAGCAGCTCCATACAGTAGGCAGTACGCATCTTGGTCGCCAGCCACATGCCGTTGTTAATGCCGGTAAACTCGTTCGGCCCGACAAAGTTTGCAAAGTCCATCGCCTGGGCATTGTCCATCGGCTTGTATTGCAGGTTAATCATGCTCATACCCTGCCACTCAACAGGCAGGAAGAATATGGAGCTTGCAGTGTACACCGACGAACTGGCGCGGGTTTCACGGATACCATCTGAGAACACAACCTGCACAGGTGTGCCGTCAATCATCAGATAGCGCCCGTTCCACATCTCATCTTCAAAGCGCTTCACTTCGGTGGCGTTCTGGAAGTTGGGAGCGCCAGTCGTGCCAGCGCAGTAGGCCACATAATACTGGCAGGCGTACAAGCGGGTGAGCACCTTGAACATACGCATGGGCATGACGATAACCCAACGCGTGCCACCGAGCCCGGCTTGTTCGGCAATGTCGGTCAGGCCGAAGTAAGTATCGACGATGACCTGCGGGAAAGTGCGTCCGTTCACAGTCGCATCAATGCCGCTGCCCCATGTGATAACCTGCGAGTCAGCGCCGGGGCAGGCCTGTTGAGTATCCAGGTCAATTTTGCCCGTAGTGATCTGGCGTTCCAGCCCGCGAAACTCAGAGATAAAACCGCGCTGGGTTGCGGTGGAGGCGACGGTTTCGTTACCCTGGATAAGCACAATTTCCAACTGGCGTTCAATTTCAGCGCCAAGTGTAAACAGTTCGTTTGCCAGTAATGCCGTGTTGCGGTTTGAGATGTCCAGCCGCCCCATGATGTCAGGGATAAGCGGGTTTGGATTCTGCTGCAAGTTCAGAATGCGCTTCTCAACATCGGCATAGTCGGCATACTCGCCCGCTTCCGCCACGTTGACAATCTTGGACTTCCAATACGACTTGCCCCAGATGTAATTTTGAACACAGCGCTTGAGCTGTCCAGCAGTCGGGGCAGTACCGCAGAAGCCAGTCGGGTTCGTGCCTTCGCCACCCGTTACGCCCGTCATGATACCAATCTTCTCATTTGCGACCAGTGAAGGCCGCACTCCGAGAATGGAGGCGAGTGAACGCGGGCGCATGAAGCTGCTAAACATATCCGGGCGAATGCCGGGATAGCTGAATGTGCCATAGTCACCACTGCCATCGGCATACGGGCCGTAAGGCGGGTTATTGGTGGCAACGGTGCCAGAGGCGGCATGCTTTTGCACCTCAAGGATTTGGCGGGTAATGACCGCTGTCAGGTCGGTCAGTTCTTTGGCGCTAAATGTCTTATCGCCATTACTCAGTGGAGCGGCCATTATTGTGCGTTTCCTTTCACAGCTACACCCATGCTTGACCAAAAGTTAGTTTTTGGATCATCGGCAGGGATTACGTTTTCAAGTTTTTCACCTTCCTTACGGACGGTGCTCATATCCTGCGAAGCGCGGCGCGGTGGCATGTTCACAACCGTTCGCAGTTCATCCAGTTCCTTTTGCCATGCGGCGGTTTGCGCTTCAAACTTGGCATCGAGTGCCTTGTAAGCGGCGCGTTCAGCTTCCAGCGCCTTAGCCTGCATAGTCACGATGTTGGTCAGTTCGCTCATGCCCGTCGCCAGGTCGCCATACACGGCGCTAAGAGCCTTGCGACTTTCATCGTCGCCATCGTCAGTCTCATCTTCGCCGTCGTCGGGGGTGAGGTTAGCATAATCCTTGTATGCAATCCTCATATCTTCCAGCGCCTTGCCGCGCTGCTCATCTGCCGCTACGATTTCAGCCGCTTTGTCTTTTCCCACGACGGCCTGTAAGTAGCGGAGTTTTTCCTCACTCATTGTCTTTTGCATTGTCATTAACTCCTCAAATGATGTATAGGGATTAGCCGCCGCGTAGGGTGGCAGGGTTGTAATCTCAAGGGTGTTGTAATCTTCATAGTGCTTGCCGTCGAATGCCCATTCGGGTGCTGTGAACCCGTGCGACATTTTGAGCTTCCCGGTATTCTTGCGATAGAACGCAATTGCTTTTTCAGCCTGAGGTGTATCATCAAAGTGACCGATAGCATGTACGAAGTGGTCATTGCGCCACACCACGTCAGCCATGCCGTGTTCGCTGCCTGGGGTGTGCCATGCCATAAGCACCGGCATGGGTACTAGCCCCGCGTCAAGTCTGGCGATGTAGTTGTCGTGTGCTTTTTCGGTGAGTATCTCGCCCTCTAAATCCTCAAAGTTGTTTGTGAATACCGCGTGCCAGTGCCATTGTCCATCACTGCCCTTGAACACGCTAAACGCATCATCACGCGGCTTGCTTTTGGGCAGCAGAGCGCGGAAGCGTTGGGCGAGTGTTTTCTTAGGGGTGCGTTCCATTTCCACATAACCGACTGACTCGCTTATGGTTTCCGCCATTTCCTCAATAGCTTCTACCAGTGTTTCAGTAGCATCGGCGGCTGGCGCGGGGGAGGCTTCCCAACGGTCACAATATCCGGTGGCGATAATCGGTTCAGGTTCATAGCATTCCACAATGAAGCAACCGTCATTCATAAACCATCGGCAGTTGGCGCAAGCCTTGCCCGGTGTAGCAGATAACGGAACATAGTTCACTTCAGATTGTGACAGGTAGCCTGCAAATGCTTTTTCAGTAGTCGCTTGTGCTGTCAAGGTTTGCCTCATTAAACGCAAAAAGCGCATAAGTGCTATGCGCTGCCCTGACCAGCTCCTATCCTGACAATAGGGGGTTGTTTCTATTATGGCTGAATTAAGGGGTAATTGTCAAACTATACCCAATTTCCTCTTGCCTTACCTGTCGTTTTCTCAAGGTAATGTTGGCAGTGCGGTTCCCATGAACCGCACTCGAAACTGTCATGATCCTTGCCGGGTATCAACTGCTTCTTAACCCAGTCCTTCATGCGGTGCTTTTGTCCCTTAAGTTTCTTGCAGGTGCGACAGTTCTCTACACCATCGTCGCCTACGAACTCATACATACCATTTTTATCCGCGCTGGCGATACCGTCATAATAGAAACGGTTCAAGGTGCTAATCCACAGGGCGGCCCGTGCCTCCGCAGTTTCCTTAATCCCCGCCGCGCTGAATATCTCATTAACAAGGTTGCTGACATACACGCTATCCGCCACATTGTCATCGGCGATGACACGTAAGTCATCCTCATCTAACTCACCCTTATCGACTCCCCCATCTTCGAGGCCGTCCATAAATGCCAGCTTGCCATAGCGCACGATTGCGCCGCGTATGCGTGAGGCAGTTCCAGCTTTCGTTGTCACGCGGTCTATGCCGTCCTGAATAGCGGCCTGAATGTCGGAGGTGAAGGCCGCCCCGGTTGCGTCAATATCTTTTGTGACCGGTGCATCTTCAATCGGTGCATCCTGTACCACCTCCTCATTTTGCGAGTTGGTTGTCACGTCCATTGCATCGGTGGCGCTGGTGTCCATTTCGATTGCATCACCGGCCACCATGACTTGTTCAGGCGCTTTCGGGTCAGCATCGAATAGGCGAATCTCCCCCGCCTCATCTCGCAACACATCGGAGAATGCAGGCACCTGATTAGCGACTAGCTGACGCTTCTCATCTGGTGTCATGAAGGTTGCGCCGTCGGCCATCGTTGCCCACACCTGCGCGGTGTTGGCTATTTCCTTGTCGGCCTCCGCATTAGGTGCTTTGTATTTCCATTCCAGCGAACGGGGTAGTACCTGATTCCATTCCCGCTCCAACCGTGTGAGCAGGTAGCCCGCGCCTTTGTTGCTGGTCTTTTGAGCCAGTATCTTGCTCTGCATACCACTGCCCAAAGCGGCGGATTGCAGCGGCCATATGTCCTGAGGGTCAAGCTGCATCGTCAGTGCCAGCAGGTTTACATGCACGTCCATATACTCTTTGTAATTAAACCCCTCTGGCACTGTCGACAGGGGTACAAAGGTTACAGAGGCAGGCTGGCTAGGGTCTTTGGATGAAAGCGACAATGGAGCACGGTAGATGTTCTGACCATCGCGCACCCGCTCATACTCAAACTGCCTCATAGCCGTTTCAACTTCATCGGCCTTCACGTTATTAAAGATAACAATACCGGGCGGCGGCATGTCGTTAAGCAATTCGTTTTGGTGGCGGCCTAACATGATCTGGGCATTGGATACCGTGAGCGCGTCATACAAGGCACTCTTGCCCATGCCATACATGAGCGTATTGGGGGAGGGTGAGTCGCTGATACGAATGACGCGGGTATAGTGCAGCTTGTGCAGTTCGCCGCCCCATTCGCTCTGGTACAGGTACGGATACTCACGGTTGCCCGTGTGAATGATCCTGAGCGCGTCTAAGTGGTTAATACCTAAGATGCGAGCGCCCTCTTTGATAGGGGTATCTGGAGCACCGTAGGATACTTTTTCCAAAAACCCGCCCCGGTTCAGGGTCAGGTAATCGGTTAGAAACTTGAACATCATGAAGTCGTAACCTTCACCGAAGTCCGTTTCAAAGAATATATCTTGCCACTTAAAGGTGAGGTTGCGTCCGCCGCTGATTTCGTAGGGCGTGCCTAAAACTTTTTCAATCCATATCTTAACCGCGCCGCCCCAAAGTGCATTGTGCTGCGTATAGTGCAGCACGCGCAAGGCTATGTCACATTCCGTTGTCCCCCAGGCTGGCAACGTGTCGGCAGTGCTAGGCCACAAGAAACCGAGGGAATCTCCAATAAAGCCACCGAAAGCGTTAGGCGAAAATTGCCTAACCGAATAGGTCTCGTTTTTTATAATGGCTTGTTCAGAAGCAATATCAGGCATTATCTACCTTACGACATTTCCAACCTTTGTAATGGTTACGCTCTAATCGTGAGACTTTCGCCATATGCGTAGTTGATAGCCCATGATCTCTACAAAACGCATTAAGGTTTTTAATCTTCATTTCTGTACCGTCTGGCATGGTAACAATATATTCCAAAGCAATCTTATCAACCATTCTTGCAACCGATTCGGGCGTGCGTTTCTTTCCTCTTGCCCCACTGCCATATTGATAACGTAGTTCCGCTGATGGAGACTGACGCGCTTTTTTAACTTTAACTTTTTTGGGAGGCCGCTCACGTTTTAATTGAGCCTCCGACATATGCATCCTAGCTTCTAAAGATATTTTACGCCCTTTATGCAATTTAGATATAAAAGCTTTAGTCTCTGGTGTATGCTTGTAACCTAATGTCGTAGCAGCAACAAACTTAGCAATGTTATAAGTGATGCTTGTGTCAGTTACATCTAACCAATACTGTTCACGCTCAATCAACATTGCTACCTCACATTGCTCTAATACTTCAAACTCAAAAGCATCTTCACCATATTTGCGCCATGCTTTTTGCAGATGATCGTTATCATGTATCCCGCGTCTTAATTCACTTCGATGCTCATGCATCCGTCTGCGTATATTCTTACTCGACCCAATATATATTTTCCCGTTCGTCTTGTTCCTGATTACATAGATACCTGATACAATGCTCATAGTAGCCAACTCCTTTTTGGTTTACTCACGTCCCTAGCTATTTCGAGTAGCGTAGGGACACCTTTATTGTATCATGTGACGATAGCCTGTTCGTTTTCAGCCATGTTTTACCTGTGGTCGGTAGCAGTTTTAATAATATCAATCAACGGGATATAACTTTGCTCTGGCGCTGTTGGATCACCATGCACCGTAAACAGATCATATATCATTTCCGCCGATGCTTGGCTGGCAACCCTCGCAACCTGAACCCATGCCCTTTGTTGCAATTCTGGTAATTCATTCCATCCGCTGTGATGTGCTTTATGGCCGTGAGCGACAATATCATCATAAACAACTTGCGCCCAAACATCATGCAACTGCTTACCCGCTTCATTCCAATCTTGTTCAGTCATCATAGCGAGTTACTCCTAAGGCGACGGTATAGCCACAATATTGAGCGTGATAACCCCGACATACGTAGCAGTTGGGTTTATTGCATCGACTGACACGGTTACAGTGCACAGGCCGGGTGCAACCATCGTGAATCGGCCTATCACCGCATCATCGGCAATGCCATCGGCTAACCCCTGCGGCGATGTGACCAGCCCACCGCTGCCAATGTCAAACGTGGCGCGGGCGGGTGTCTGGCTTACCCATGCCACCGATAGCGCAGTAAGGGACTGGTTCGTGTCCTGAAAGTCCTTGAGCAGTGACAGGAACGAATAGCGTAGGGGTATGCTTTCCCCTACGTACACGTCCTGCGGAGGCGTTACACCGGGCATGTTAACCCCCTGCGTTCAAGGTTGCGGTATAGGTGCATTGGATCGAGTCGGGATTCGCCCCGACTAAGTTAATCACTGCGAACACGCTTCTATCAAACAGTGTACCGCCGCCCGTTGCGGCCTGAGTGAACCAACCGTGTTCAGTCACGGCAATGTCAGCATCGCATGTGAGTGTGCCAACAGAGCGCATTTGATTAGAGGCAGGTTGCGACTTCACACCAGTGGCGCGGGTATTGTTCGGATTAAGGGCGGTTGTGCTTTCGGTTTGCAGTGCCGTGTCGGTCACACTTTCGACATTCGTGCCTGTGCCGATACCATGATAATTAAACAAGCTAATGTCGTTTGCGCCGCCGTCCCAATCGTCGACGATGAATGCCACCGCCGCGTCTGTAATGACCTGCCTGGATACCGTGCCGTAATCAGTCCACTCGCCCGTTGCCCCATTGCGAACACGAATGGACAGTTCGCCATAGGCCACCATGACGGGCAAGCGCAGCGCCTTGATTACGGGTACTGCTACGAACACGATGAGCCACCCCTTGAGGAAAGGCCAGCGCAGTGCATTCCGCAACCGCCATGCAAGTGAGGCGCGTTTCACTTTCGGGCGGATAACCTTCATGTCAACGTTGCCAGCGATTCCGATCTCACCTGTGAATGTCATTCTGTTACCTCTTGAAAGTGTTCTGGATACTCGTTTAGCAAGGCCGCTGCCTCACGGGTTGTAACTTCAATGGTGTCATTAACCATATAAACAGCCGTATCAAGGCGCAATCCCTGGATAACCAACAGCTTGACCGTCTCAGGGAGTAGGGTTGCTGGAACTGTAATGGGCACTCGTTTAGCCATTGTTATCCCCGTAAGTTGTGAAGGTACGATTATCAAGAATTAATGTTGGATACTCACGACGTTCATAGTATACAGCACTTTGGCTTCTATCGTAAAGCACAGGGGCGCTTGCCTCCAGGAATAACGTCTTATATTCAGTCGCCCCGTACAACATGTCATTATGAGCGCGGCTGTACTCCACATAGATCTCCCGTTGCATAAACAACACCGGAAAGCGGCGGTCAGAGGCAAAGTCAAAACCTGCGGCGGTTGTTTCAGGGACAATCGGAATGCCGATAAACTGACCGACTGAGGTAAGCACACCCACCAGGAACTTACGCACCTGTTTCAAGAGGCCGCCCGTTGGGGCAAGTGTGCCTGCCGTTTGTTTGTTGACCTGCTTACTCACAAGCCCCGACGAAGTGAGAGTACCGCTCAAGTTCAGTGCAGCTATCTTGAGCTTAGTGAATAGGCCGGAACTGGTAAGCGTTCCTGATACAATTTTCCCCGGTTGCTTTTGCACTAACCCGCTTGAGGTAAGTGTGCCTGATGCGAGTTTATCAGGACGCTTACTCAACAGTCCTGATGATGTGAGTGTGCCAACTAAGTTGAGGATAGCTATCTTAATCAACCCCAACGCACCGGAACTGGTGAGAGTACCACTGACCACCTTGCCCGGTTGTTTCTGTAGCAGGCCGGACGATGGTAGGCTACCCGCGTTCACCTTGTCGGGTTGTTTCTGCAATAGACCTGATGAGGTGAGCGTTCCGGTTAAGTTGAGTATCGCAATCTTGATAAGGCTCAAGGTGCCTGAACTGGTCAGTGTGCCGTCAAGTATTTTGTTGACCTGTTTACTCAGTAACCCGGCGCTGGTCAGCACGCCCGCAACCACCTTGCCCACCTGCTTAATCAGGCCGCCGCTCGAAGGCAGTGAACCCGCCGCGAGTTTGTTGGGTTGCTTTTGGAGCAAGCCTGATGAGGGTAATGATCCAGTCGCCAGTTTAGAAGGTTGCTTTTGCAAGAGGCCGGAACTGGTGAGTGTTCCAGCTGCAAGTTTGTTATCCTGCTTAACGACTAGGCCGGACGATGTGAGTGTGCCTAAGATAAGTTTATTATCTTGTTTTTGCAGTAATCCGGATGATGACAGTGATCCTGTCAATGAAACTGTGTAAGTCGTGCCACCTGAAGCGGTTACTGTAAGCACAGCAATGACTGTATAAGTATCTAATGCCACGCCATCCGCCACCACCCGAAAGTCGTAATCACCCGTCAGCGCGTCATTTGTTGCTTGAATTGCCCATTCAATTTCAGTGTAAAAATCAGATGCGATGTCAATATAGATTGGGTTAGTATCGTCACTTATTTTCCCAGCGGTAAAGTCACTGGTGGTTTTTCCGCTGGGGGGAGTTAGTTGTGCAGTGGTGGAGGTGGCAGCGTTCGCGGCAATGTTGGCCGACGCAATCAGCACGATCTGTACTGGATTGTCAGGCGCACCAACCATGCCCTCGCCGACGAACGAATCAGGCGAGCCAATGACTAAGCCGGGGCCGACAGAGGCAGCCATTTACAACAGTTCCACCGACGCCGATTCGACCACCAGTTCGTTCGCCGCGTTCGACACGCTGAATGTGATCTGCACCGACAGCAGTCTGTCTGCCGCGTCACTGTCCACCGCCGCCGCCCCACTCACCGGGCCAATATTGGCCGCCGTTGACCATGCATCACCGATGCCCGTTGTTGGATTGGTTTTGGCCGCGATGATGCCCATGCCCAGCACGCCAGCCAATGATTGGTCAGCATTGCCCTGCGCCACAATGTCGAAGTTCAAAAACCATGCTGCGCGGTCAGCGTCCAACGCACTCGCCCCTGATATGTCACTGAACATAGTTGTACCGCCATAGGCAATGACCACGCGCACTGTCGCTGTACCGCTGTTCAGCAGCATGTTCCCGCCCAGCCGCACCCGTAAGATTTTCCCCGCCAGAAACAACCCGTTCGGGATGGTCACGCCGCTGTTGGCTTTGTTCAGCGCTTGAATCGCTGCTGCGGTGGTGTTTGTTGTTTCGGCCGTGGTGGTTTTGTAAATGGTTATCGGGCCCACTTCCCGCAGCACCCGCTTGTCCACAATCTGATTGGTGGCGATGGTCGTGTCACTGGCTGGCACATACACCATCGCCAGTACCACGTCATTGGCCGTGCGCGCAGGTGGTGCAGGGTTAGCGGCTGCCGTTCCCGTGCGTGCCGCCTTTGTTCCGGATGAATTGACCACTACCAGATCAATGCGCGGGTTAGTACCATCTGCGGCTGAGATTGTCACATTCCCCGCCGTAACTGCAAACAGCGTGCCGTTCGACAGCACTGCCCCCTTTGCCACTGCCACCGTCATGTCCGGTGATCCCTGCGCGGTCACTGCGCAACCAGATAACACGCAATCAATACCGCTGATACCCGCCGTCAGAATGTCAAAGTCCACCGCAAAAACGATGCTTTGAATATTCGATGCACCGCTGCCTTTATCTGGGAATGTCAGCGCCATAATGTGTGCCTCATGTTGTTACATCTTCCCACGTATCAGCGCCGGGCGGAAGATACTGCAATTTATATTGAGATGCTGCCGGGTCATTCACGGCATTAACCAACATCCGGATTCTAATCGTTGTTACTTTGGCGACGGTATCATCTACGTCCTGCGCCTGTCGCCACGTCGCAGTGGTTTCGCTGCCATCATCATTGCGCCAGCGGAATCCCTCTTGATCTAGTGTGGGAGTTCCACCGCCCAGGTTGCCAGCTTCCCACGTATCGCCACTGGTGTCGCTTCCAAACGCCTGGCCCCAGCCGCACAAGCCACCATCGCCACTGGCGATACTGGCATCGGTGGTGCTGAACGATCCATCCTGCACGCCATTTACTAAGGCGGTGATGGTTGTCCCGCTGGCTTCTAGTCGCAGCACATCGCCCGTGTTGTTGGTTACGCCCGTCTGCGGTGTGACTAGATCGGTGAACGTGCCTGCTACCATCTTGGCGAAGTAGCGGTCGTTATTATCCCAATAGTATAAATAATAAGTAGCCGCACTGTTAGAGCACCGCACCGCCGGGCCGATGAATAGAGAGGCGGTGAGCAGCGTGACAGTCAGAAATGCATACTGATCATCGTTGAACGCGTCGGCATTCCAGCGGCAGCAGGTTTCGTCCGAACTCGTATTCGACTGCGCCGCGTTGCTGCGCACCTGCATCGCCCCACGCACAGCACTGAAGGTGGTTATCTGCGTTGGCAGCGCACCATCAGCGGCGGTAAATGATGAGGTAGCAGGTAATGCCATTAGATTGTCACATCCGCGCCTGCCCACAGGAACGGCACATTAGTCCGGTTGTTACCCACTGCCCGCAGTACATCCCCAAATGTGGTGCTGGCCTGCACGTTGATAAGACTGAAATTCATTCGATCCAGTACCACTAGTGCCGCGCATTTGTACACATTTGTCTGCGACATGCCCGCCGCCAGTGCCTCAACCACTGTCACGTTATGCCATGCGGTGTACGGGGTATGCATCCGCCCCTCCGGTGTGCCGATGCTGATGGTTTCGGGGTCTATTTCAGTCAACGCCTGCACATAGCGATTGCGTAAGTTCTGCCATTGGTTCACAGTCACCGCGCCCAATGTAGCACTCAGATTCACGCCCGCCGCAATTGGGTTAAAATTGGCAAAGGTCGTGTAGCGTTTCATGAAGTCAAATACCCACATCGTTTCGCGCATGGCCTGTCGGTAGGTGTCACCCGCGTTGACCCAGCTACCTGGTATCTCACGGGCTTGCAATGCCGAGCGGATACCAGCCACCTGCCCCGCTGTTATTACAGTATCAAGGTTGGCTGGAATTGCCAGTACGTCAGGTAGCGCGTCCAGATATGCCTCATGAATGGGGGCAATGTTTTTGACATACACAATGCACTGGTCAATCACGCCGTAATCGTTGTAATACCCGACAATGCCCGACAGGTTAGAATCAGTCGGGGTTGCCCTACCGCCAAAATACTTCGGACTGCGGTAAGGTGGATTATTGACCATTTCAACGATATAAAAACGCGATGTCATTCAAGCCTCATAGGTTGTAATATAAAGCGCGATTGCAGGCCATGCTTAGAGCCACAGCCGCGTCTATCTTGGCTGACTGTACCCGCTTGATAATCCGCAGCTTGTCATCCTCAGGCTTGCGGTCAGCATTCAATACGTGCTGCCTCAAGTCCGTGAATGATCCATCGTGTTCCAGCCGCCTATCGCGTATCAGATCATACAGCATCTTATCGGCAATGAGGCGCGGGCTGGACTGCTGGAACGCATTCCAGAACACATTGCCGCTTAACCGTTGACTCATACTGGTCATCTGATATGGATCATAAGCCACTTCGGTTACATTGTACACTGAAAACAGCCTGAGTAACTCAGTTTCAACCTCAGCAAAGTTAATCTGACCATCTTTGGGCGGTGTCCAGATACGACAATAACGCACCTGCGGCTTGCCCTCTTTGCTCATAGATACCACCACGACGGCAAAACAGTCATTCTCTACCGCCGCGTCTATGCCGATGACCACGCCGCGCCGCCCTAGCTCCGGCATAGCCTCCACCTTGCATTCATCCCACCACGCGGGCGGGATGAATGCCTCACTACTCACGCTCCATTGGTTTCGGTGCAACCGTGCGAACTCGGAAGGGGTGAGAGTGGCGGCCTCCTGTGCATAGTAGTCAGGGTTGTCTAGCTGCCAGCTCATGACAGGCCGCGTACACCAGTAACCGATACTTGCGCCATTGGTGTAGAGCTCTGGCACGCTGGCATGGGGAGCGCCGCCCGTGATAATGTTCTCATAAAGCCGTTCCAGGATAAGCGACTGCCCACTAAACCCGGCATAACTTTCAACGAACTTAAACGACTTGCCTACCCGCGTGGGTGATAGTGCCGCCTCACTCCATAGCATCTCAGGCCGTGTACCCATTGCGCCCCATGCCTCAGTCCAGAATAGGCCAGTGGGATTCATACCCGCCTCGCCTCTGGGGTCAACGGGAATAGATTCCAGCTTCGTGCCATTGTCCAAATACACGGTGTAACGCACAATGCGGGCATGGGCAGTCAGGCGCGGGTTGTGGGCTATGGCATAACGGACGGCTTCCATCATGCGATTGTCAGCTTGCTTTTGGTCATTGCCGATGATGTACACTTGCCCGTCCGGAACTTGCAGCGCCTGCCACAGCGCCACGCCCGCCGCAACGGTTGTCTTACCGGACTTCTTTGGAGCGCTGTACAGCCACAGGGAATAATCAAAGTCGCCATTTGCATCCCGACTGCTCATGGCTCTGAGCACCGCCTCTTGTTCAGGGTGCAGTACCAGCGGCTTGCCCGTTTCGGGTATCACCATTTCGCGCTGGATGAACTCCACCACGTCGGGGCCGCTGTAGACCTGCGGCTGGCGATTAACCACGCCGCGCCGTTCCAGGACGCGCTTGCCGATGTTAAGTGTGTTCAGCAAGTTCGTATTCCCGTATCATGGCGACTACCCACTCCTCTGCACTATCGCCGCGCCGTTCAATCATCTGGAATAACTGATTAACCAATTGCACATTGATTGTGATCCCGTCCGGTTGTTTCATTGTGCCAAGTAACTTCATTTCCAGACTCAAGGACTTCAATGCTAAGTCGCCGTCCTTTTGCGCCCAAGCCAGTCGCTTTAGTTCCTGTATCTCTGCATACTGGCGCGAGATATGTTCATCAGTGGCGGCATTGGATGACTCGCGCCATTGTGCCTTGAGTGCCTGCAAGTCATTGTGGATAGTGATGTTGGAATAGGGTTTATTGGTTTCAGGGTTGTGCAGGCGGCCTTGCCCGTCCTTATCCCCATTCGCCAGCACGTCCGTGATTTCGCGCTCGGTCATTCCGCGCAGTCGCAACCGTGCTACACGCTCCCTGCGAATTTCCATTGCGTCTTTATATGCAGTGCTAAGAGCCATGATGCTAATACTCTATTCACTATCTGCTACGATGCCAAACAATTGTTTACGCGCATCCATTAAGTCTGGCTCATACCCCCATGCGTGCGAACAACGATTGATTTTTAATGGAGGGAATAGCTTTTTGAATACTTTCAATTCATACTCTGCTAACTGTTTACGGTCAAAACATTGCATCCCGCCCGGTGTCACGCCGACGTAGGCACCTCCTCCTGTATGCATTCCAGCACGTCCATAGCGCAATGTTGTTCCACCGTTTACCCAAATAGAGAGCGTGGTGTAAAAATCTTCAAATGTTGAAATGTCTTCACGCGCCGCCATACTATCCAGCTTTACGACATAAGCAGTACGCAGCGTCTGATGTACTTTCCAAACTGCATTACTTTGGATGAACATCTGCATTTTATACGGGAAGCCAATAGCTTTCACTAAAGGATGCTGCATTTTTTTAATACATTTCCCAAGCGTATCATGTAACAAACTTGCCGTATTCAGTCGATTATTCGACTGAATACCTTCCCCTGGTGACCACAGTTCTATATCATCATCCAATTTGAACACTGCATCATATCCATGCGCAGCCGCATAGTCATGAATAAATACTTTAGCAAATCCTTGCCCACGATCATTAGCGCCGATACTCACCAACAATGTACTATCGAGTACTTCGGCGTAATGTTCATACTCGCCAGGTTCTACAAATACCTTGCAATCATGCCCTAGGTCTGCCGCATAGCGCAAAGTGCGCTTAGTGATAAGTTTGTAGCGGCCTTTACTAGGCACCGCAATTAACAACTTCATCTCTGGATTTCCTTCTTCGTTCGCTTGCCTACCCGCTTTGTTTCGCGCTCCGTTCGCACCTGGCGAATACGTAACAACTCATCCGTAATCGGCAAGCAGTTCCACATCTGGCGCAAGCTGTAGTACACAATCGAATAGCGAAAGGCGTTAGGGTGCAGGCGCTTAATCGGTGTCACCCCATGCAGCAAGCCCTGTCCATCAAACATGAGCAGGCTATTGTGCTTTAACTCGAACCCTATGCCATATTCAGGAACGGACAAATAACCGCCTTCAATATCGCGCTTGAATACCAGCATGCCCGACCACACATCAGTGAAGTTACCAGTATCAAAATGGTATTTGAGCGGATTATTTTTGTTGATAATGCCGCTGGTGAAGGGACTATCTTTAATCCGATAATCGCCAATGACATGCCCCTCAGTCGTTTGCTGGTGAGTGCTGTATAAGTCAGGGTTGAACTGCTGATAATACTCCCCCACTTTGGCAGCATAGTCGGCAATGACTTTGTGGTAGTGGGGTTGCTCTTTGGCTAACGAGGTGGCTGAACAAAAGTCTTTACGTAATGTGTTGCGCGGGCTATACCCAAAGATGCGTGATGTGGTCACAAGTCCCGATGTGCGGGCATTCTTCTCATACTTGATATGCTGCAATGCGTCCACCACATCCGAACAGTCCAGGTCTAACTCGACGTAAGCTATCATGAGACTGTCACCTTCATAAATCAACGTGCTTTCGGTGATGAGTCTCTGATAATCGCCCTCTACTGCATTCCGCATCTTATAGGCGTTAAGGTCAAGTTCCAGTCGTTCAGCCTGTAGTTTGTTCATAGACACTCAATATCTTTAAGAATGCCTCAGTGTTGTTATCCACCCCTTCACGCTGGCGGATAATTGCCAATCGCTTGATAACATCCTCAAATTGTTCATTGTCAAAATACAAAACAATTTGCTTGATGGTCGCATCCAGGAATATGTCTAAGTTCTCATCAGGGTTTAAGCGTCTTTCGTTCTCCCCATAAGCAAGGGTAGGATGCAACAAATAATCAATCTCGCCACCCGTCCACATGCCGCTCAAGTCCAGCCCCGCCTCAATGTCACTGGCGATGACATTTGCATCCCAATTCAGCGACACTTCACTTACCCGGTTATCACGATAGGCATAGCGCCGCGCCGCGCCCGTTGGGTCATCCAGGTTCCAGTCAGAACGCTTATGCACGATGAGCGCCGTGCCATCGGTTTCGATTTCGATTACATCCTCAATACCCGCATTCATGGCCGCCTCCAGCGTTTTGTTGCCCGCTGGTATGCGTCCATCCTTATCCGCCACAATCGAGCGCCCTGCCCCGTCCTGATTCAAGCTTTGCTCTAACATCTGTAACCCGCGCTCCGAGCCAACATTTGCGTTGTGACCGTCCGGAATATAGTCGGTTATTTTTTTGCGGGTTACTTTGGGCGCTTTAGTCGGCATGGCTTCAATCACTCAACAGTATCCACACATTAGCCGTCTGCCCTGCTACCCCGCCCGCCACAGTCACATTCAACCCATGCACGCCCTGGTACACATAGTTACTCTGTGCGACGTTTGCCGGGCTAACGGGGGTATCTTGCACTGTTTCCTTGTAAGGCAGAGTGACATTTGTCAGGGTAAGCAGTGGATCACCAACAGCCACCCCGCTAGGCAACACGTCGTTAATCACAATGTCACTGGTGCCTGAAGTGAGGCCGGGCTGAATAGGTATCGCCACTCGAAGAAACAACTGAGTATGACTGCCGTCGTTCAGTCCGATATTCACATTGCCCGCCCCGGCAGCGTCAAGGAGTATTGAGGCTAAATTCCATCCCATAGTGTTGTGTACCTCATTCGTAATTCATTCAAGTATAACATGAGTTTTACAGCGGCCTACACACCCATTGCCGATCTCCATGCCGCCGCCATGCGTGCATACCCCGCTGCGTTGGGATGAATGCCGTCAGTGGTATATGTTCCAGTTGGCACGAGTTCAACCCGTTCGTCCGGACCTAAAAATGCCCAGTCACGTCCTGCTATTACCAGCGGGATAGCAGTGTCGTCCATAGTATCCCAACCACCGCTTGATGTGTGTACCCGTGCAATCCCCACCCGCGCACTAGGGTATGCAGCGTGCATGGTGTCAATAATCGTCTGATAATTTGCCACCCATGTTGCTTGGCTTCCGCCCATCGTTGTGCCGTCATTCACGCCAAGATTGCAGAGAATGTAATCCGGCACACCTTCACGGGCTGCAATGTCGGCATGAACAGCCGCCGCCCGTAGCGCAACGGTTGTACTACCCACGCCCACGCGGTAAGGGATTTCACCAGCGTGAGAACCAATTAAATCAGCGAGTAATGGAGGATAACCGTTTTGGCCTAGCGTCCCCGAATCGCCCTGCCCGTTGGTTTTACTGTCACCGTAAGGCAAAAATGTGATGGTTTTTGCAGGTGAGCCGACGTTCAAATCAACATTTATAGGCCAGCACACTAACTCAGAACCCGCGTGCGACACTTTCACGCCTGTACCAGACAGGAACGAAATTGCAGCGGTGTAACCCACTTTGTAGGTTGTGCCAACATAGACTCTGATGTTGTATTTGTCGCAGGACACCATAATGCGATACTGTGTGCCGTTTGTCCAAGTCTGCGCTACCCCTCCGGTTGCGCCGCGCTCGGTTTCGACGCCCGCCACTTTTTCATAGAGGTACAAACGACTGCCAGTCTGATCCATGCGGATAATCCAGCAGTTGTTATCATCCGTGCGGCGTACCATTAATTCTTGTGTAACGCCCGTCGCTGCCGTGATTTTGTGCTCTACCCACGCATCAGATACCATCGTGCCCGTACTGCCGTTGCTGGTGGTGGCGGTGCGACTAGTTGCAACACCAAATCGATCTTTCCACACTGACGGCAAATCATTACTCATCCACACATCATCGT
>CAYTCO010000003.1:0-78464 GCA_964436385.1 uncultured Gammaproteobacteria bacterium | reverse complement strand
CTATGGGTAAAAAGATTCCTGCTGAAATGAAAAAGCAGAAAGAAATCTTTCTTCAAGGTGCGGTGAAAAACGGTCTTACGCAAAAAAAGGCTGAGGAAATTTTTGAATTAATTGCACCTTTTGCAGGATATGGATTTAACAAAGCACACGCCTCCTGCTATGCAACTATTGCTTTTAGGACTGCTTATCTTAAAGCTCATTTTCCAGTAGAATTTATGACGGCACTCTTGACAGCAGAGTCTAGGGGATCCACTGGTCCTATGAAAAATGAAAAAATATCAATTGCAGTTGCCGAATGTAAAAGGCTTAAGATTGATGTTCTTGGCCCAAATGTTAATAAGTCTGCACAAGATTTTTCAATTGAAAATAACAAAGTTAGATTTGGTCTTTCAGCGGTCAAAAACGTAGGAACAGCTGCAATCACAACGATTCTTGAGGCACGAAGCAAAGGCGAATTTGAAAGTTTTTCAAACTTCTGTAGTCGAGTTGACCTTTCGAAAGTTAACAAGAAGACTTTAGAAAGTCTTATAAAAGCAGGAGCATTTGATGATTTTGGCAAAAGAGCATCTCTTTTGGCTTCGATCGCAAATATTGTATCCTCTCTTTCTAAAAAACCCGTAAAGAAAGACACAAATCAAACCAGCCTTTTTGGGGATCTTCCTGAAGAAACTCAACCCGTACTTGCAATAGAGTACACTGAAATTGAGGATTTTACCGATAGTGAAAAATTGATGTTTGAAAGAGAACTTCTAGGATTCTTCTTATCTGACCACCCCTTAAATCACAAGTTAAATTCACTTTTTACGTTCGCAACCCACAAGATAACTGATCTTCCTGAAGTTAAAAACGGGACAAAAGTTAAAATTGGAGGACTCGTTTCAAGCATAAAGAAAATCTTTACAAAAAGATCAAACGAAGAAATGGCATTCGTTTCAATAGAAGATCATCTTGGGATTACTATCGAATGCGTTGTGTTCCCTAAGATTTTTGAGAGATCAAAAGCATACCTAGTTAAGGACGCGATTGTAATTATAGAAGGCAAACTTGATTTTAAAGAGGAAATTCCTGTTATCATAGTAGATGGAGTAAGAATATTGAATTAAAGTCAATGCATATGTCGCTTGACTTAAATTTTAATGTCGCTTAAAATTGAAAGCTGTAAATGGCCTCACTCGGACCAGAACTTATTGTAGAAATTGGCGGATTTCCCGTTACAAACACCTTAATCACTACTTTCTTAGTTGATGCGGTTATCATTGCTTTGGTTTTTGCTGTTTATAAAAGGGTAAATCTTGTTCCTTCTGGTCTTCAATCAGTATTTGAACCCGTAATTGCTTATTTCTATGACTTAACTGAGCAAATTTCGGGATCAAAAGCAAAAACTATTTTTCCTTGGTTTGCTTCCTTTTTCTTTTTTATTATGTTTGCAAATATTTTTGGGTTGATGCCTGGTTTTGGAAGCATAGGGTTTTGGGAGAAAACAAGCCACACACCTGCTGCCCAAGAAGCAACACATGAGACAACAACTACCTCAACTCACGAAACAGCAACTGCTGATCACGCAGAGGAAGCATCTCATGCTATTCAAGCAGAAAAAACTACACAAAAGGAAGGGGCAACTGCTCATGCAACCGAAGAAACACATCTCGTTCCTCTTTTCAGAGCTGCAACTAGCGACTTTAACCTCACACTTGCTCTAGGTACAATTTCTATAATTGCGACGCACATTATTTCTATTCGCTACAACGGATTTTTTGGTTACGCAAAAAAGTTTCTTTCCAAAAATCCAATAAACCTTGCAATAGGGCTACTTGAATTTTGTCTTGAAGGTGTTAAAATATTTTCGCTCTCGTTTAGGCTTTTTGGTAATATATTTGCAGGGGAGATAGTTCTCATAACAGTTGGTGGACTCTTTGCATTTATTGCTCCAATTCCCTTTTTAATGCTTGAAACGATCGTAGCATTGGTTCAGGCTTTAGTTTTTGCGATGTTAACTATGGTATTTATGTCACTTTTGGCAACTACATCTTCGGAAGGAGGTGGTCATTAATATGGATTTTGCATTTACAGGTGGAGCAACAATCGCAATCGGAGGTATATTCCCCGCTCTTGCTATTGGAATAATTGGATTTAAAGCTATGGAAGCAATCGGAAGAAATCCCGAGGCTTCTACAAGAATTCTGCCAGCCATGCTTTTGGGAATGGCGTTTGCCGAGGCTATCGCTATTTATTCCCTAATTCTGGCTTTTATTAAATAGTTTTTCTACCATAAGTAGGAAATTTTATTAATGTATGGAAATTTTTGAGCAATTTGGATTTGACCTGAAGCTATTTGCAGCGCAAATAGTTAACTTTTTAGTGATCGCTTATATATTTAAGAGATTTTTATATAAACCGATACTATCAACTCTTGATAAGAGAAACGCTGCAATTAAAAAAGGCCTAAAAGACGCTGAGGCAGCAACAGCCGCATTGGAAAAAGCTGAAACAGATAGAGACGAATTGCTCAGAAAGGCAGGGTTGGAGTCTGAGAAAATGATGACGGAAGCAAAAAACCAAGCAACAGAAGCAAGGGAAAAAATGATGAGTGATACGAAAGCAGATCTTGAAAAGATGATGAAAGAAACTCAAGAACAGATAGCGCTTGAGCGAGAAAACTTCAAAAAAGAAGCAAAAGATATGTCACTTGAGATGTCAAGACAAATTCTTGAAGTAACTCTTGCAAATCTTTTCGACAAGAAAGAAAAGGACATCCTTTTGAAAAAAGGGATACAAAAACTTAAAAATGATAAACAAGCAAAAAATTAGAAAACTGGCATTTATTGCAGCAGATAGTAAGACAATACCAGCAGATATCGAAAAATTTGTGCTTACTCGTCTTGGTAAAAGTGAACTTAAGGCTTTTCTTGCTTTTTACAAAGCAGCGCTTAGCAAGAAAAGAGTTTATGTGACAAGCGCGGAGGAATTATCGAGTGAGTCAGTAAAAATGATAAAAAGCATTTATAATGATAAAGAGATTATTGAAATTAAAGATGAGTCTTTAGGCGCTGGCCTAAAGCTTGTTAATGATGATATGGTAATTGACTTTACGTTTAAAAAATATATAAATGACACGATAGTAAAATTAAAAAACTAACATATGAAAAATGACGAATTACTAAAACAAATCGAAAAAAGACTCGCAACAGTCCATTTTGATCCAAAAATGGAGAATATTGGAACGGTTGACAGTGTTGGAGACGGAATTGTTCAGGCAACAGGTCTTTCAAAAGTAGGTTTTGGAGAAGAAGTAGAATTTGAAAACGGAGCACGAGGGCTGTCTTTTAATCTTAACGAAGACTACACGTCGATTATCGTTTTGTCTGAAGGAGAAGACATCAAGGAAGGTCAAAAAATCAAAACAACGGGAAGAATTCTTGGTATTAATGGGAATGACGAATTAATCGGACGCATCATAGATCCACTACAAAATCCACTTGATAACAAAAGGCTATCAAACAAAGGACCTTTGTATCCACTTGAGAAAATTGCTCCAGGCGTTGTCGACCGTCAGCCAGTCGACACCCCTCTTAAAACAGGGATCAAGGCAATCGACAGCATGACTCCAATCGGACGAGGACAAAGAGAACTTATTATTGGTGATAGAAATACAGGAAAAACGGCAATTGCTATTGACACAATAATTAATCAAAAGAAAAAGGATTTGGGTCTTAAAAGAGTTATTTGTATTTATTGTGCGATAGGTCAAAAAAGAAGCAATATCGCAAGAATTGTCGGCAAATTAACTGAAGAAGGCGCGATGGACTACACAATTATTGTTGCGGCTTCTGCTTCAGATTCTGCTGCAATGCAATATCTAGCTCCATTCACGGCAACCGCGATCGGCGAATACTTTATGGACAAGGGTGAAGATGTATTGGTTGTTTTTGACGACTTTTCAAAGCACGCATGGGCTTATCGACAAATCTCCTTGCTTTTAAAAAGACCTGCCGGGCGTGAAGCTTACCCAGGGGACATATTTTATCTTCATTCAAGAATTTTAGAACGCTCATCTAGAATGTCAGATAAATTAGGAGGCGGATCGCTTACTGCGCTTCCTATTATCGAAACTCAAGCAGCTGACAACTCTGCTTATATTCCAACTAACGTTATCTCAATAACTGATGGACAGATTTATCTTGAAAATGATCTTTTCAATTCCGGTGTCAGACCCGCTATCAACACAGGACAATCAGTTTCTAGAGTCGGAGGAGCAGCGCAAACCAAAATTATGAAACAAATTGCAGGTCCATTAAGACTTGAGAGTGCTCAATTTAGGGAATTAGCAGCTTTTGCTCAATTTGGATCTGATCTTGACGAGGCGACTCTTAAAAAGATTGAAAGAGGAAAAAGAGTTAACGAAATTCTTAAGCAACCACAGTATTCACCTATGTCTGAATACGAACAGGTTGTAAGCATATACTCTGCAGCAACAGGGCTTCTTGACGATCTTCCTATTGATAAAGTGGCTGTTTTTGAGCAAAAAGTCTTTGATTTTATAAAAGTTAAGAATAAAAAGCTTGCTGAAAAACTTGGCAAGGGAGATAAAATGGACGACAAAACAACTGCCGAGCTGAAATCTGTTATTGAAAGTTTTAAAAAAACACTTAAGTAGAAAAATGGCCCAAAATCTCCAGCTTCTGAAGAGAAGAATAAAAACTTCAAAAAATATAGCTCAGATTGCAAAGGCACTTGAGATGATCGCGGCATCAAAAATCAAAAAAGCTCAAGCATCTTCTCAAAATAATAGACCATACGCTGATAGAATTACTGATATTACAAGCAAAATTGCAGTATCCGTAAACAAAACTTTTACACATCCCTACTTGACGGAAAAAGAAGGTACCACGCTTATGATTGCGATCAGTCCAGATCGTGGATTGTGCGGATCACTAAATACTAACCTTTTTAAAAAGCTCATAGAATGCGACAGTTCAAAAGTAAAGATTGTAACTGTTGGTAAAAAATCCGGATTATTTGCCTCTAAGCTGAGCTTTGAATTGCTTGCTTCATATCAAATGGGCACTAAATTGCCAGATTATACGCTGGTCTATGAGCTAAAAACTCTAATCGATGAACAAATTGAAAAAGGTGGAGTTACTAAAGTTGAAATTTTATATGCTGACTTTATTTCTTATTTCTCTCAACTTCCAACAGTAAAAACTCTTCTTCCATTAACTTTTGAGAATTCCCAAGGACTAGATGAAAACGAATCTTCAATTTTTGAACCTGGAAAAGAGGAAATGCTAAAAGAACTTCTACCATACTACCTTGAAGTTCAGCTCTACAATGCCCTTCTCCAAGCCTTTACTTCAGAACAAGCGGCTCAAATGGTTGCGATGCAAAATGCCAAAACTAACGCTTTTGATATTGCTGATTACCTGAACCTTGTTTATAATAAGTCACGCCAAGAAAGAATCACAAATGAAATCCTAGACTTGGCAAACAGTGCACAAATATGACAAACAAAGGGATAGTAATAAGAATTCAAGGAGCAATTGTTGACGTTCGTTTCGACAAGGACGTCCCTGCAATTTATGAAGCTCTGGTTATAAATCTTGAAAAAGGTAAAACCCTAGTTCTTGAGACCGAATTTGAATTGGGGAACAATGAGGTAAGAGCGATCGCTATGGGACCTACTGAGGGATTGGCTCGTGGGAGTGAGGTAATTGCTACAGGAAATCCAATATCAGTACCTATTGGAGAAGAGACGCTAGGGCGCATATTCAATGTGCTAGGGGAGCCAATTGACGGACTGAAGGAGCTTTCTGCAAAAATTAAGACTTCCTCAATCCATGCACAAGCTCCTCCGTTATCCGAGCAGAGTACAAAACCAGAAATGCTTGAAACAGGTATTAAGGTTATCGATTTAATTGCTCCCTTCACAAAAGGTGGTAAGGTTGGAATCTTTGGTGGTGCAGGCGTTGGAAAGACAGTTATTGTTAAAGAATTGATCCGAAATATCGCTATGGTTCATCATGGACACTCAGTTTTTGCTGGTGTTGGAGAAAGAACTCGTGAAGGTACAGATTTGTGGCTTGAGATGAAGGAAGCAAATGTTTTGGACAAAACCGTTATGGTTTTTGGTCAAATGAATGAGCCTCCAGGGAATAGACTTAGAATTGGTCTAACGGCACTTACAATGGCTGAATATTTCAGAGATCAGAAGAATGAAGACGTTCTACTCTTTATCGATAACGTATTTAGATTTGCCCAGGCAGGAAGTGAAGTTTCAGCACTTCTTGGACGTACTCCTTCCGCTGTAGGTTATCAACCAAATTTGGCAGCTGATATCGGAGGTTTGCAAGAAAGAATTACATCAACAAATAAGGGGTCGATCACTTCTGTGCAAGCTGTATATGTTCCTGCCGATGACTATACTGATCCAGCACCTGCAACAATCTTTGGACACTTAGACGCGACAGTAACGTTAGAGCGCTCGATCGCTGAGCAAGGGCTATACCCTGCTGTTGATCCGTTGACATCATCCTCAAGGCTTCTTGATCCAAATGTGGTCGGTCAAGAACATTACGATGTTGCTTCAGAGGTTAAAAGAGTTTTGCAGCGCTACAAGGATCTACAAGACATTATTGCTATCTTGGGTGTGGACGAGCTTTCAGATGAGGATAAGCTCACTGTCGCCAGAGCTCGTAAAATTCAAAGATTCTTAACACAACCGATGTTTGTGGCTGAAATCTTTACAGGACACCCAGGAAAGTATGTAAAAATAGCTGATACAGTCAAAGGATTTAAAGAACTACTTGAAGGTAAGTATGATAAGCTTTCAGAAAGTGATTTCTACATGATCGGTACAATTGATGAGGCCGGTAAGTCGAAATAATTCGTATGTTTCAACTCACAATCCTATCCCCAAGCGGTGAAGTTTTTAATGATACTGTCGATGAAGTAACGCTACCAACAGAACGTGGCGAAATGTCCGTCCTACCTCACCATACTGCTCTTTTTTCAAAACTGAGTGAAGGGGTACTTACTATCAGAAAAAGTGGAAAAAAGAGCGTTATTGCGATCGTTGGAGGATTTCTAGAAGTAAAGAACGGAACAACAACTATTCTTTCTGACTTTGCCATAAAAGCAGAAGACATCCAAACAGCAAGAGCCTTGGAAGCCAAGAAACGCGCTGAAGATTTCATATCTAACAAACAAAGCGTAGCAGACCTTATTATGGCAGAGAAGGAATTACAAAAATCATTATTGGAGCTGAAAGTTGCTGACAAAATGAAGCATCACAGCTAATATGCGTCGTCAAAAGTCATCACGCTTAACTAGAACAAGCGAAAAGCAGAACAAGAGGCAAGCGATGGTGTTTGGAATCGGAACGATTGCACTGATAGTTATTCTTCTCCAATTTGGACCTTCTCTTATAAATGTCTTCGGAAACGTTGTTTACACTCTTCGAGGAGGCGATCAAAGCGATGTCCAAGAGGTTGGAAAAGAGTTACTCCAACCCCCAAGTCTTTCCGGCATTCCTGAGGCAACACAAAGCGCAAGAATTTCATTTAATGGTGCGGCACCTAGCAAAGAGGGCACCATAGAAATTTACGTTAACGATCAGCTTAGCGATGAAATTGAGCTCAACTCGGTAAATTTTGAAGCAGAGGATATTGGCCTTAAAAAGGGTACAAACACAATTAAGGCGCGTTTTGTTAAGCATGACAAGACAAGTCCGTTCTCACAGGACTATGTTGTCAATTATCTATCTGACAAACCAAAACTTGAAGTTTCAAATCCAGTTGATAATCAAACATTCACAAAAGCAGACAAGAGCATCCAGGTACGAGGGCTTACTGACCCAGACAATACCGTAACCGTAAATTCTTTTAGAGCAATTGTCGATTCGGATGGGGAATTTACTTACCAACTTCAATTGAATGACGGAGAGAATCAAATAGTTATTGAAGCGAGAAATCCTGCAGGAACGACATCTTCACAGAGCCTGAAGGCTACTTATACTCCCTAACTCCTAAAGCCGCAATTGTCAGCATTAAAAAGGTTAATAATGGGGTGAAGAATAATATATTAAGAAAGAAACTCCCCACAATGAGTCCTACCATCAAACTTATGAAGACATAATTGTTTAGAGATTTTTTCCTATAATAATCTTTTATTAAAAGGACATAGCTTATAACATAAAAGGTAAATCCAAAAACTCCTGTTGTTGCTAAAGCAAAAAGAAAACTATTGTCTGTAGTTCCGTCTGCATTGCTTAATACAACTCCGCTTTCAAACCTGGTCTGGTATCTTACTTGAGAATCTCGAAACGCATTGAATCCGACTCCCATAAAGGGCTGTTTTGAAATTATATAGGTTACTTCCTTTAACGATTGGAGTCTTCTGCTTGTTGAGGCAGTTCTAAGGGGATTAAGACCTTCAACGCTTGTATCTGAAACTATTATTAGGAGTGCCAAAAATCCCACAAATCCAATTATTAAAATCTTTACTTTTTTTGTTAGTATGCAAAGCGTAACAATGCTCGTTAATATTGCCAAAAGAGCTGTTCTTGAGTAAGTCAGAAACAAAGCAAGGATTGAACCTGCCGATACAATTATTGGAAGGTATGCTTTGCTGAATTTGTTCTTAACGATAAAAGGAATTAACAAAAGGAAAAACAATGCATAAAATACACCTGAAAAATTTGGGTCTAAGAAGCTTGAGAATAATCGATACAAGTGATCGTCCCACCCTAAATAAAATAATCCCTTTAAATTATTGAATTCGACAAATTGAATAAGACCAATAATCAAGAATGCGCCTCCCGACAAAAACATCCCAATTCTTACCTTTGAAAAATTTGTTATTAATTCCCCAAGTCTGACAAGGCTTAAATAAGTAAAATACCTAAATGCATAAAGCATGGCAACTGCAATGTTTATATCAGAATAAAAAAATGCGTTAACAGCAAGGCTAACAAGACCTATGGCAATAAATATCACTTGAAATTTGAAAAAATTATTACCAGAGAATAATTTGCCCTTCCTGTAGAGCAATGCGTAGGTAAGAATACTTATTAAAAATACTACGATATCTTGAGGGACAAGCTGTGCATTGTCAAAAAGTCTAATTCGAAGAAAAACTCCTGTCGGATAAATAACGAGAAGAGCGAGGACTAGCGCCTCAAGTAGTCTTTTCATAGTCGGTACAGTTTAACATTAGTTTTTTGATTTGAGTAAATAAAATTCGCTTTTTCGTTTGAGGGCAAGGCTGGGTCTTCCCGAATAAGTAAATATAGCGCTTCATGACTATCTTTCCAATCAGAAAGTGTGAAATTGAAGTCAACGTAGTAAAGGTTATGTATTCCTTGAATAAGCACTTTCTTGTCTCCTACAATGTTTTGAATATTTTTATTTTCGTCATAAAAATCGCCAAAATCAAAATTAAGATTTTCTAAAAGGAACTCCTCCCTAGATTCGGCGCCCAAGATTACAGGAAGAAATCTGGCATTTGCAATACCCCTGTAGCAAATAGTTATCAGAGAAATTACAATTATTACCCCGATAGATATCCTTTGAATGTATTTTGATTTAGTGAGGCTAATAGCACCTACCACAAGAACACTTAATGCCGGCAAGTAGGCAGTCATAAAGCGCGCGCTACCCGCTTGGTCGGTTGCGTGCCATAAACCACTGAAGGTTGCTATGTACCAAAGCAAAATTGATCCTAAGCAGTAAGTGATTACAAGCCTAAACTTTTTAACTTTTAGAAGTGCAATCCCAAACGGTGCAATAATTAGATAAATTGGGCTCAAGGGATCGGGTGCAAAGAGAAATATTTGAAGTAAGTTTTTAAATATAGAAACAAGCTCAAAATTTTCTATATGAAGTAATTTTGGAGAATGTATGGAAAAGAGAGGATATATCGGATTTCCAGTATAAAAAAGTGAGACTAAAAACCATGGAAGCGCTGTAATGGTGGCTAAAGTAAGAAATGTGAATAATTGTTTTTTATCGTACTTAATTAGTAAGATGGCGTAAATAGGTAAAGACAAAACCGAAATCAGCTTTGAGCAAATGGCAAACCCCACAAAAACAGCGCTTGAGTATAGATCTCGAACAGATTCCTTCCTTTGGGATCTAACCATAAATAATAATGCCAATGTCTCAAAAAAAGCACGTGAGAGATCAACATATGAGGTAATGGATAGCCATGCCACAACTAAATTGGAGTAGAACACAATAACTGCCAAAATAGCCCAATTTTTTGAAACAAATTCACGAGCTAACTTGTAAAGGGCAGCGCAGGTAAGAAGACCGAAAGAAAAATGAATTAGTTTTGCTGTTATTTCACCTGAAAGCAAAAGAGCTGCTGTGTAAAGCATTTCAGTAAGTTTTGGCATCAAGGAGTAATAGAAAAGTCCACCTTCAATAAAGAAAACCGACTCATTCATCAAAAAGACCCTTGGAATTGTTAAGTGATACCAAAGAGCATCGAAAGCAATCTCAGGACCCAACGCCCCAACCAAATTGACAAGTGCTGTTAATAGAATAATTAAAAGAAGTAAAGACTGGAATTTTGTCAATCTAGGGAAGTAGAATTTCAATCTGTAAAGTACTGGCAGGGCGAACAAAAATGTCAGAAAAAGAACCGGGTAGAAACTAAGAAAACCAAATAGCCCAATAATTAAAATAGAGTAAGAATAAAACCCTATCGTAAGACCTAAGAAAGCAAGCATATCCCCCTCCTGCAAAGTAAGTGCGCGATATACAATACGAGCACCAAAAAACTCCACGCTAGAAAAAATATTGCCTTTTTATTCATAACTTGGGGGGCAGATACTACTTTTCCAAAAATAATTTACCACGTACGAGAAAGGAGTGAAAACTCATAAGCATTGCATAAACAAAACCGGCAACGCCGTCTTTATATCCACGTCTAAAAATATAGTTTTGAATGAACTTAGCTGTGGGATAGGCTACGATTTGAAAAGCTGAAGCCTTCTTGCCCTTCTCCCGTTGCTCTTCAGAACGAAGAGATGAGTACTCATCTATATCCTTCACAAAATCAAAGACTGTTGAGTGCGGTACGTGTTTCAAGCTATTGTTAAGCTCGGAAGTTCTGCCGACAACCCGCCAGGTTTCGTGTACCTTACCGTACCATTTACCGCTTTCCTTTCTTGCAAGCCTCATAAACCTCACACTTCCTACTTCCCCATATTTGAGTTTTTTACCCCACATAAAATCATACCTTTTAAGAAAATATCCAGCAAATTCTTTTTTCTTGATAACGTTACCAATTTCTTTTGCAAGATCCGGACTTACAAGCTCATCTGAATCAATAAAAAGAACCCATTTTGACTTTGCTTGGTTAAGCGCAAAATTTCTTTGATTTGAAAAATTCGAGTTTAACGGTCTTACGTGAATATTTCTTGTAAACTGTTTGCAGAGCTCAACGGTCCTGTCTTCGGAGTTATCGTCAATTATTATTAGCTCATCAGCAAAAGTCAGATTCTCGAGGCAGTCAACAATCCTTAATTCATCATTATGAGTTAGAACTATTACGGACAATTTTTCTTCCATTTGTAATATTATAACTTTTTTCCAACTGCAATTAAGGAGATTCCAAAAGGAAGACCTTTGCCAGGTTCAACTGCCCTTAACACAGGTACAAAGAAATCAAATAATTTTACTTGGTCTGGCTTTAAATGAGGATGCCCGCCACTTATAAAGTCTCTTACTATCCAGCTCAGAAGTCCTAAAACATTGAAATATTCAATACTTTCAACCTCAAACCCAGCTTTTTTTATTTTTAACGCAAGCTCTTTCTTTTCGTAGCGCCTGTAGTGGCCTAGGTGCTTATCTAAAGACTTAAAAGCGTTTTTCTTAGCAGGAACTAAAACAACAACCCTACCATCCTTTACGAGAAGTTTATTCATGTTAATTAGGGCGAGATTGTCATCTTTAATGTGTTCGAGGACATTTACGGAGTATACTGTTTTGAATTGGTTTTTTACTTTTGATAGATTTTTTGAAATATCAAACACCTCAGAATGAACATTTCTCTTGTTCTTAAACTTCACTGACAAATACTTTACTAGTGATTCGTCAATATCTGTAAGGGTAAGAGCTTTATGATTTGTAAAAAAACTTGATATGTTGCCAGTTCCAGCTCCCACCTCAAGAATTGGACTTTTTATATGAGGCCTTAACATTGCAGCAATCCAAGCGTTGTAGTTGTCCGCCCCCTCAAGGACTTCAAGAGTTTTTGTACCTTTATAACTACTCATTTTTTAGATAGTTTTCATTTTAGCTCTTCTTTACAAGCTAAGCAATGACGTGTTAATATTTATTTCTTAAAAACATGGTTATTTGTAACGTTTGCCAGAAAAAACAAACAAAATACTTTTCGTATCGAAAATATAGTTACTATAGATGCTCATCTTGCAAGCTTGTCTCAACGTTGCCTTTACCTACAAATAAAGTTATTAAAGCGCATTATTTACGTAAATTTCTCAACGGTAACTATTCCCTTCTTCTAAAGTATGACAAAGAGTACAGAAACGTATATAAGGACTTTATCAAAATCCTAACAAATATCGTTGCCGATCAAAATCAAAAACCTTCAAATATGTCTGTTCTTGATATCGGATGTTTTACTGGCACCTTCTTGGTGATGCTAAAAAAACTTGGTTACAAAGTTACCGGTCTTGAGCTTCAAGACGAAGCGGTTGAGATCGCCAAGAAAAGACTTCCAAAAAGGGTTTTTAGCTCGGACATAATGACAGATGAAATTCCTGGAGATAATTTTGACATAGTATCGCTATTGGGACTCATCGAACACGTAAAGGATCCAACTAAATTACTTAAGAAATGCTCCAAACTTATGAAGCCTGGAAGTCTTATGCTTATTCAGACTCCAAATTCTTCAAGTCTTCCAGCGAATTTACTTAAGAAATATTGGCCTCCATTTGCCCCAGTTGAACACATACATCTTTTTTCTCGTGAATCCCTAGAACTTTTACTTGAAAAAAATGGATTTGAGATTGTGGTCAGTAAAAATCATGTGAAAAAGCTACCTGTCTCTTATGTCTACCACATGCTTAATAATTTCGGGCCTGAATTTGCAAAGATAGCAAAGCCTATCCACTCTATCATGCCGAAAAGTTTTAGGGAAGCAATTTTACCCTTTTATGTGGGGGAAATGATTGTCGTTGGTCGAAAATTACCAAAAAATTGAGTTCTTTTCTTCAAAGAAAGTGACTTCGCTTAAATTCAAATTTGATGCAATATCTCTTATGACACGATTTCTGTAGAAAAGAGGTATACCGTTCAAGTTGACCAAGCAGCCCTTGCTGCAATCAAGCATTCTAACAATGGTAGTATTGCCATCATTTGTTTCAAAAGTCAGGATAAGTTCTCCGTTCTTTAAAGTTTTAACAAGCATTTGTTTTCCGACAGTACTTAAACCACTGCTTGAGAGTTTTTCATTCAACTCTTTTAGCCCTACTACACTATAAATTTTCTTTCTTAAATATTTAGATTTATCTCTTGCTTCAGCATATGGGACTAATTCAAGATCAACATCGAGTAAAGATTTTGCAAACGTCGAAGAATACTGCTTTTTAAAAACGTCTGCATTATTAGATTTTTTTAGGATTAGAAAATTCTCTACACTTGTAATGGGTTCGTAGTTATTAAGTATAAAAGACAACTCATTCTTAGCCCTTACGAAATCCGGGACATTGTCTTGAGTTGATTTGATGTCCATATTAATAATTACATATTCAATTTTAGTTTCTTTTATGTAGCTTTTTCTTAGCTCTTGACCTTCAAATGTTGAGGCTTCATAAATAGACAAAAAGTATGGTGGTTTTTGATCATTTAGAACATAAAAAACGGGATCCTGCGGGTAACTAAATACTTGCCCTCCCCCAAGCTGTTTAACTTTACTTAAAACTTTCTCGTGCGTTTTGTAATTTACTATTCTTAAGTTTTGGTCGACACATAAACTAAAGCTACTTATCCTTTGATCTCCGCTATTCACTTTAAATCCCGCAAAGAAGATAAGAAAAACACTGACAATGCACAAATAAATAACGGGAAAGAGCCCTTTTTTCTTTTCAAAAAAATATGCAAGAAGAATGAAAGTTAAAACAATTGCATAAAAAGTTAACTGGGTATCAATAGACCTGAGAACATTTTTTTGCTCTAATAGGATTAATGGGACTACTGAAGCAAAAAGGGCGATATCATGTATTGTTTTCTTAATTTTTAGAATAAGTATCCTGTAAGACAAAACCGAAATTGATAGAGTTAAAGTAAGAATAGTGAAAACGTTATCGTTTGTAAAAATACCGGGAGGAAAGGGAATTTTTGCAAAGGATGAAATGTCTTTAAGTGTAGTAAACGAATTTATGTACAAAAAAAAGTTATCTGTATATATTAAGGTTGCAAAAAAAGGTATTACAAATACTAATAGTCCCAAGAAAGAATAAGAAACTGATTTAATAAAATTTAAAGAAAAATTAGATATTATGATTGCAACATAAACTCCCACAGCAAGAAACGCCTGATCGGGAAGAACATAAAAGATTAGTCCGACAAGAGCGCCTACAACAAAATTAAAAGGTCCGCTGATTCCATAACCCTTGAAAAGTAACAGTCCAACTGCCAAAGAAAAAGCCAAAAGTAAACCGTAACGACCAAAAACTGAAATTGATGATACCGTCGTTACAAAAATAAATAGAGAAGAAAATGAAATAAAAGACAAAATTCTACTTTTAAAGACCGCTTTAAAGGCGATATAAAAAAATACAAACAAAAGCGCTTTTACTAAAACTGCTATTGCACTAAGAGTAATGCTGGAATCTTTAAAATACTGAAAGAAACCGTAGGGATAGAAAAGATCAATAATTGGAAAGTAACCTTTTGCCAATGAGTATTGCCATGTAAGAATCATTTGGGAATCAAATTTTTGACTTAAAATTTTAGAGCAGGTATCAATATCAGTTAGAAAGAAAAGCAAAAAAAGTAAACAAAAAAGCAGGATTGAATCTTTGTTGTTCTGAACAAACTTGATCATTTCTTATTGATTTTTAAAAAAAACAAAGCCACTGTCACTGCTATTGGGGCTAAAACCAAACACATAAAGAAAAAGTAATCAAAATACATAGGATATTGGAAGTACTGGGTATATCCAACAATTTTTTTACTTGCAATATCTGGGCCATCAAAATAATCTCTAACCGGCCTTACTGAAAATAATATTAGAACTTCAAGAAGAAATACTGCAAGCATGTATTTTATTACTCTAACCTTATCTGTTTTTCCAAACCAAGATAGCAAGACGGGAGTCATCAGAAGGACAAAAAACGAAATAGCAATCATTGTATTAAGACCTAACATGTACTATATTATAGTATACTTTTTGGCTTTAAATGAACCTAAATCGAATTTTGAATAAACAATATAAACTCATTGGAGAATACAAAAAATTTGAGTCATGTCGTTTTTGTAACTCCAAAATACAACCGGTAATTAGCCTTGGAACGATGCCTCTTGCTGGTGGTTTTCTCGAAAAAAAGAATCTTGGCAGGAATGAGCTTTATTATCCCCTAAGTCTTGGTTTTTGTAAAAAATGTTTTATGCTTCAAACCATCGAGGTTATAAATGCTTCAACTCTATTTGAAAAGTATTATTATTCCTCATCAAAGATAAAAACTCTTTCAAATCATTTCAAACTTCTCGCCACAGAAATAAGCAGCTTAAAACCAAAATTCGTGGTAGAAATTGGATCAAATGATGGGGTGCTGATCCAAGCCCTAGTCAAATCTAAGGTTAATGCTCTTGGAGTTGATCCTGCCAGAAATATAGTGGAACCAAAAAAAAAGAAAGGAGTCCCCCTTTTATGTGATTACTTCAACTTAAACGTATCAAAGAAAATAGTAGAAAGATATGGCAAAGCTGATGTAATTGCAAGCTCGAATACCATGGCTCACATTGAAAATATTTCAGACGTTTATAAAGGCATCAAAATACTCTTGAGCAAAAAAGGTATTTGCATTATTGAGGTACATAGTCTTGCAAAAATTATTAATGAATTTCAATACGACATGATTTACCATGAACATCTGTACTACTACTCAGCGCGTTCCATGATAGAAATTTTAAAACTTTACGGCCTTGAATTATTTGACATAAAAGAAATTCCAATGCATGCTGGTTCTTACAGATTCTATATTCAGCATAAAAACGGTCCCAGAAAAAAAACTAGGAATATTTTTAGTATTCTAGAAAATGAAAAAAAACTGGGACTCTCCAAAATTGAAACTTATATTTCCTATAATTTGCAGATGAAAAAACAAAAACAAAGCCTTATTAAACTTCTTGAAAAGTTAAAGTCTAACAATAAGAGGATTGTTGGATACGGTGCTTCTGGACGAGGAAATACAGTCATGGGATACTCAAAGATTGATAATAAATTGTTAGATGCAGTGATTGACGATTCACCGCTGAAACAAGGACGCTATACTCCTGGAAATCGTTTGCAAATAGTAAAATCGGGAACCTTGCTTACAAAAAAAAGAGCAGATTATGTGTTACTCTTTGCATGGTCTTTTGCTGATGAGATTATCAAGAAAAATTCCACATATATTAAAAACGGAGGGAAATTTATTATTCCTCTACCAAAAGTTACAACTCTTCCATGAAAAAAGTAAAAGTACTTATTCTAGGCATAGATGGACTCGTTGGAAATACAGTATATTCTTACCTTTCGGCTATTGATTCATTTGATGTGTTGGGAACATCCAGAAAAAAAAGGGGTTTTTTTAAATTCGATGTAAGTAACATTGAATCAATTCGAAACATTTTAAAGAATGCAAACAAAGTTAACATAGTTATAAACTGCATAGGTGAGACAAGAAAGGATGCAGCCATAGAAACCTTGATTAGGACAAACTCTCTCTTTCCCCAACAACTTGCCAGTATCCTTTCTGATTTAAAAATAGGCCTTATACATGTATCTACAGACGTTGTGTATTCAGATCAAAACCTTAAAGCAAATGAGTATTCAAAAGTTTCACCTCAAACTCCCTATGCAGCATCAAAATTACTTGGTGAACCAAACACTAAAAACACTATTAATATAAGAACATCAATCATCGGCCTTTCCCCTAACCGAGTCTATAGCCTTCTGGATAGGTCTAAAAATACAAATGACGCGGAGATTGATGGGTACACAAATCAAAATTGGTCTGGATGCACAACACTACAGTTTGCCAAATTTTGCGAAGAATTAATAACCGACTGGGAAAATAATCTTAGAGTCTATGGTCAGCTAATGAATTTTTCACCAATTAGAAACGTTTCTCACTATGAAATCTTAAATGAGGCTAGAAAGGTAGGAATTGTAAGTGCAAAGATTGCTAAGAAAAAAAAGAGAGAACAAGTTGTTCGAAAACTAATCTCTGTCTTTGACAAGAAATACATGAATAAGTATACTTGCGATATTCGGTCTGCATTAGATCAATTAGTACTATTTCAAAAATCATGAAAAAAAAGAAAATTGCGTTCGTTCTTGGACTTCGACCCGACCTTATTCGTGCGGCACTCATACTCAAACATCTTGAGCGTGAACGCGACATAGAAACTATATTTATATGGTCTGGTCAAAATTATTCTGATAATTTAAAGGGAATATTTTTCAGAGAACTAGGAGTTAGAAACCCTGACATTGATCTTAAATGCAGGGGAGAAAACGACGCACAGGTTGTATCAAAACTTATTGCAAAACTTTATCCTGTTTTGGAAGACATAAAACCGGATGCGGTAGCATTTCTCGGAGACACCAATACAGCTATCGGGTGCATAGCAGCCCTTCAGCTTAACATCCCTATTTTTCACATCGAAGGTTGTTGGCACTCTTATGACTGGAGGATGCCTGAGGAAAAGTATCGGACTTTAGCCGATCACATGAGCGATGTTATATATACATATGCTCAAGAGTATAAGGAAAGGGGTATAAAAGAAGGCTTAAATCCCAAAAATATAGTTGTTACAGGACATCCAGTAATAGACCTGCTAGACACCTATTATTTTTCACAAGAAAAAAAACTTACAAAGATGGCCACTGATAAGTTTTTCGAAGCACGAGGGATTGAAAGAAATAATTACCTACTTATGACCTGTCACAGAAGAGAAAATGTTCACTTTGACTCTTCTTTTAAGGCAATTCTTAATTTACTCTCAAAAAGCCCGTATAAAATTTATTTTCCCGCAAGTTATAGAACTCAGAAAGTAATTAAAGACAAAAAATTTAAATTGCCTAAAAATGTGATAATGGTCGATCCAATTGGATATGAAGAAATACTAATCCTTATGAAAAATGCCAAGGGAGTAATTACCGACTCTGGAACTTTAAATGAAGAGGCTTGCGTCTTGCAGGTCCCATGCATAAATATGAGAAAGGCAACAGAACGGCCTCAAGTGTATGACACTGGTGGCTGCATTAAGTTTGATTCAAGTTTGCCAAACAAGTATCCCCCCGAATTAATATTCAAAAAGTTGGAAAAAATTTCAGGCAAGAAATGGAAACAACCCTTTGGAGAAAAAGGAGCATCAAAAGCAATTGCACAAGATATAGCAAAAAGACTAAGAGAAGACAGAGTACAAGGACACCTGCCAGAAAATAGCCACTTGCCCTTAAAACGTTCGTTTATGGAAGATGGTATTAAAATCTAAGAATTTCCTCGCAGTAATTATTCCAATGTATAACGAAGAAAAAGTCGCAGATAAATGCATTGGAAAAGTTCTAAGTTTTATAAAAAAAGAAAAAGATAGAATTGTGCTAATTGCGATTAACGACGGAAGCCGTGACAAAACATATAACATCCTTGAGAGGTGGAGAACGAAAGAAAAAAAATATTTAAAAGTTGTACATCACAAAACAAACAAAGGTTACGGTGGCGCTATTCAAACTGGAATCCGAGAAGCAATCCGTTTAAATTTTGAATACTGCCTGACTATGGATTCAGATCTAACAAATGACCCTAAATACATACATAAATTTATCGAGGAATCTAAAAAGGGTTTTGATGTAGTTAAGGCAAGCCGCTACATGAAGGGTTCAAAAGTAGTTAATGTTCCTGAATACAGAAGAGTTGTCTCAAGTATCGGCAATTTCGTTGCTAGTGCGTTTTTTAATGTAGGAATAACTGATTGCACTAATGGTTTTCGAATGGCAAAAACATCAAAACTAAGGGGCATGAAGTTTAAGGAGAATAACTTTTCAATAATTCTTGAAGAAATGTATATCTTAAAGAAAAATGGATCAACTTTTAGTCAAATTCCCTACACTCTTACATCAAGAAAAAATTCTGCTTCTCATTTTTCCTACAAACCGAAAGTTTTCTATGATTACTTTAAGTACGCGATGATGGCTACTTTTTTGAGATAGCCTTAAGTTCTTTCTGAACTTGAGGTATTGATAGTAATATTTTCTTTACCTGCACAACATTTAACCTTTTTGTGTTCTCGGAAGTGTAAGGAGCAATCTGTTTCCCCGGCTTTACGCCTCTGGAAAAATATCTTCCATAGTCTAGCCCTTGGCTTTCAGGAGGAATCTGATAATAATCTCCTAAATCCTTTGCTCTAACTGATTCTTCTTGTGCAACCAATGTTTCGTGAGTCTTTTCACCAGCTCTTATACCTACTTCGTAGTATCCTTTTTCATGATTAAATAACTCACACAAAGCTTGAGCCAACACCTCCAGCGTGCAAGCAGGAGATTTTTTAATATACATACTCCCACTTTTACCTTTCGAAAGCGCAAAAAGTACAAGTCCGACAGCATCGTCAAGAGGAAGAAGAAATCTTGTCATCTGAAATTGTGTAACTGGAAGTTTCTTGTTCTGCTTTATCAACCCGATAAAATATGGAATTACAGATCCCCTTGTGTAAAGCACGTTTCCGTATCTAACTCCACAAAGCAAAGTTTTAGATTTTGCTGATATCAAATTCTTTGCCTCCGAAATCATTATTTTTTCCATTAGAGCCTTGGTCATACCGATTACGTTAATCGGATAAACCGCTTTATCCGTGCTTAAAACCACAACAGATTCAACCTTGTTTTCAATTGCACTTCTAATAACATTTTCTGCACCAATAGCATTGGTTCTAATAGCTTCAAGGGGAAAAAATTCACACGTAGGAACCTGCTTTAACGCAGCAGCATGAAAAACATAATTTACTCCCTTCATGACTTTGTCGATACTACTTCTATCCCTCACATCCCCAATAACAAATCGAAGCCTTGAGTTATCATCAAACTTATTTCTCATGTCATACTGTTTTTTTTCGTCCCTGCTGAAAATGATAATCTGCCGAGGATTGAGTTCAAGAAGTCTTTTAGTTACTGAGTTGCCAAATGAGCCAGTCCCACCCGTTATAAGTACGCTTTTGCCTTTTAAATTAAGATTATTCTGAGTCTTATTTTTTTTCATAAACCGTTATATCATATGGCATAGCCAGTAGTCCAGAGAAATAGTAGTCAAATTCGTCTCCGAACAAAGAAAATATGTGTAGATTTGTTTTAACTTCAAAAAATTTACCATAACCAAGATTATGGAGTTTCTTGGCAATATTCTCTTTGGAGGAAAAGTTAAAGTGATTTTGTGCTATATATGCATTGCTTAAAATAACATAACGTGGGAAAGATTCATCGTTTTCAGTGATTATTTTGTATTTATATTTATTTTTGTCTCCCATTTTATATTGATTGAAGTAGAATTCTTTAACAATTAAATCAGGTAGCAGTTGATATATTGGAATGTTCTCCAAGCCAATTGTGCTTCCTCTCCCTATCTTAGAGTTAATAACTGTCGAGGCTCTTTCTTGAATTGGCTTGTCAAATTTGATTTGCAAAAAACCGATGATCTGGACAGTTTGCATTACAACCAAAAAAACTGTTAGCAGTAGGTATATCGATTTGTTTTTTACAAAATGTTTAAGAAATAAAAGAGATGAAATTATAAGAAACGGAACTAATACCAAAGACCTATTCCCACCCATATGCCACTTTAATTGCAAGAGAGTTATTGCAAAAAGGACAAGAATTGCTACAAGAATAACAATTTTTTTTCTTAATTTACTATTTTTTATAGATAGTATCAGAACTGCCGGGATAGAAACTATCGATAAAATGAATAACCCGTACCCAAAAAGCGTTGGGAACATGCGAAGTACAGCATATAAAGCAAATGGTTCTTTTAATTTATAGAGTTCATTGAATTTGTAAATGCTATCAGTGTTTGATGACAAAAGAAGTTTGTATTCAGTGATCTTTGAAAAAATGTCTGGCATTCCAACAGTAACTGTAGTCGCGGCTATTACACCAAGTCCTATGAGAACGTATCTTATTCTCTCCTTGTTATCTGAAATATATAAGGCCAGGGCTATAAATGGCAAAGGAAGAAGTGCAATTGAGCTCATTTTGATTGAAAATGAAGCTGTGCAGCTTATGCACATAAGAATATAGCTCTCCATATTTGGTTTTTCTCCAAATCTTAAGGTAAACAAAAATGCTAACAAGATAAAGAATATTAATGTAATGTCATACTTAAAATAATTACTTATTATTAGAAAAACCGGAACTGAAATAAACAAAAAAACTCCAATCCTGTTATCAACACTAAAATATTTTTTGCAGATATAACTAAAAATAGTTAATGCGCCAATTCCATAAAGCAATACACTCATTCTCAGTATTCCAAAAATTAGAGTCTGCGAAGAAAGATTGTCTACAGAACTTGAAATAGCCTGTGGGTTAATAATGCCTAGAAGCGTAAAAAAAGCTACATAAAAACCAGCTAAAATATAATTCAAAAATGTTCCATAAGCTGCTCCATCAACGTTATTTGATCCATTCTCATACAAAGACCTTAGAGATTGGAGTTGGTGCCATTCATCCATATGGTAAGGAAACGGATGACTAATGTTTGGCGAACCCCAAGTTAATGAAACCATACCAAGAGAGACATAAATACTTATGAGCAGAAAAACTAAGAAATTTGAACGAATTATTGTATTAGTTTTTTTAAACAGACTGCCTAAGCTTGGTTTCGTAAGCCTAATTTTCTTAAGATTATTCTTGGATTTATAAAAAATTGAGCAAAGAAAAATAGCATTAAGTGTTAGTCCAGGAAGAAAATGGGATGCTTTTGATGTAGCCAATAGGACTAGCGAGGAAATAAATCCGAATGTAACAAAGGTTGCTATAAGAAATTTATTTAGATTCATACCTTTCAACTTGGTCTTGAAAATTTGAGTATATAATTTTAGATTTGTCCTTTGTTATGCCCTCAACAGTAATTAAATAGTTGATTTTAGCTTTATCGTTTAATTTTCCTCCCGCTCTTGTTATAAGAAATTTATATGGATCCATACTGGTTTTGTACTCATTAAGAAAACCTAGTGGTGTTATTTTAAATTCTTTTCCGGCCGCGTTTCCGACAATCGCATGTGATGTTTCATTAACAAAAACCCACGTATTTCCAAAAGAATAACCAGAAGGAGGCATAAGATGTGGTCCATTTTTGCTAGTTACGTAAAAATCATTCTTAATCAATAAAAATACGTTAGATGCAACTATAGCCGCGATAAAAAGATATGACAATTGTGTTTTTGATGTTAGTTTATCTAAAAAGAAACCAAAGGTTAATGAAATGGCAGGATACAACAGTGCAAAGTAAGCCGTTCCTGGTGACGCATGCAATAAAAACGCAATAGATGGAACAGTAATCCAAAGTAATAGTAATAGATTGCCTTTGCTTCTTTTGGAATAAGTAAACCATGCCAAAATAATTAGTGAGACCATAAAAATAACCAGTCCAAAGTAAGGAATGTTCGGAAAAATTGAAGCCGAAATCTGATGATAAAAAGTATTAATTGCATTTGGCAAACCTGATGAAGTTGGAGCATTGTCAGTTCCGATACCAGCAAAAAGACGCAAACGGTTAAGAATCCATAGGGGGAATAAAGAATACGAAAAACCGCGAGTTAGATCATACAAAATGAAGGGAGAGATTCCAGTTATAAATCCAATAATTGATTTAACAATTTCTAATCTAGAGGCATGAATTTTCAAAATACGTAATGTGATAAAAACCAATCCAAATACAACAATGTTTGATAGTTCTACCTGAAGCAGAATACCGAGAAAAAAGAACATCAACGGAAGTAATTTCGTTTTACTAATAGATTTATGCAAGACCAGAAAGAAAATAAGCGTAAAAAGCGGAATCAGTGAAGTGTGATAGGGCATTCTGCTATTTACTGTAATCATTGGTGCTGTGGCAAAAAGCAAAGCAGACAGTACACCTACTCTCTTGTTGAAATACGTTTTTCCAAGAAGATAAACTAAAGCAGTACTTATAGCACCTAGGAAGCCAAATAAATAACCTGGAGCGACAGGGTTTGTGTTTGAGAATAAAAACGAAAGTCCAATAAGCCAAACTGAAATTGGGCCTTGATGAAGCCATGTAACAGATGAAGGAATTCCAACCAGTGGAATCTTGCCGGTTTCAATCATTGCTTGCCCAGCAATAAAGTCACGAGCGCTGTCCCCAATCAGAAGCATTAACTCAGACATACGGAATGTATTTAGAAAAAGTGACAAACAGAAAATTACAAAAATGGCAACATTTGTTATGCTCAGATTTCTTAAGATGAATTCAATAATGGCTGCTTTCTTGTTTCCGAAGTGTTTCTTCGAGTATTTATATCTACTAGTTCGGAAGTATTCCTCTATAGTTTTTTTATTACTTAAGCTTCTACCGATAAAATGAGTGATTTGAGATTTGGGCTCATAAACAATTTTGTATCCAAGATCAGCAATTCTCTTACATAAATCTTGTTCTTCAAAATACATAAAGAAATTCTCATCAAAGCCTTCTACCTCTTCGAAAACGTTTTTCTTTATAAGAAGACACGCTCCACTTAAAACATCGGTTTGTCCTTTTGTAACTACGTTTTTAGTTAAAAATTTTCCAAGGAAAGAAAACTTAAATAAGGCATTAAATGGGCTTATGAATGTGCTTGTAGTGGGCAGAGTCTTTCCGGCTTCTGAGACCATTTTTGGTCCTACAACTCCTATATTCTTGTTTGAAGAAATTTTTTTTAAAAGAATATCTATCGAGCTTTTTTTAAATATAGTGTCTGGATTTATGAATAACAAATATTTACCTGAGGCTTTCTTTGCTCCTAAGTTGCAACCTGCCCCAAATCCCAAATTTCTTTTGCTCTTAATTACTTTTATCTTTTTTAAATGGGGCATTTTTGGAAGATTTTTTGGGGAGTTATTATTAACAACAATTACTTCAAAATTATTTATGGATGTTGCTTCTTTTAATGAGGCGATAGAATCTACAATCTCCTTTGGAGTATTGAAATAAACATAAATTATGGATAGCTTAATTCTTTTTTTCATGAATTTTTAATAATTCTTTACGAATGTTTTTGACACTTACTTCCCATGTCCACCGCTCAGCTACATTTGCTCTTGCCTGGCTTTCCATAAGTTTTCTTCTCGAATCATTTGCCAAAACTGACATTAATTTATTAGATAAGGCATGTTGATCTTGCCCTATCAAGTAACCAGTTTTTCCATCAATTATTGACTCTTTATGGCCTCCGCTATCAAGGGCAATTGTAATTGTTCCACACGAAGCAGCCTCAATCGGGATAAGCCCAAATGGCTCATTCTTATGCAGTGTAATGACCAATTTTGATTCCTGATACATTTTGCGAAGTGACTCGTCAGAAACCCAATTGTGCCCGGGAAAATGCTCATGTATCTTAATTCTTTTCGGCAATCCCTTAATTGCATTTTTGAACAATTCGTACATCTCAATTCTTTCGTGTGATCCAAAGTAAAGAACATCTACCTTTTTTGCTGCTTTGCTAGGTTTGAAAAATTTATGGTCAACTCCTAAATATTTTACCCTAGCCTTAACTCCGTATGCCCTATTTATTGAATCTTTTGAAAATTCTGAATTGCAAAATATGTAATCTGCTCGACTTAAATTCACCCTATCAATAACTCGTCTAATTGTTCTTGCTGCTAACTCATAAGCCTTTCTTGCACCATGGATATGGGATAAATCATTTAATGCTTTGTCATAAACTATTCTTAATGGTTCCTGGCAGTAATATATCCTTGTTGCTTTTACGAACAGCAAAATAAAAGGAGCTTGAGTAAACTGCGAAGGATGTATGAACACTAAATCGTAATTTCCCTTATTGAGTTTCTCGGCAATTTTTTTGTGATGATTCAAAAGCTTTACATACTCGTAAGTATCTTTATAAAGTTTTGCAATCCAGTCTCCCCGTCTCCATACTTTTGACGCAAAAGGGAAACTGTAAACTCTTCTAAACGATGCTTTTTCCTCCTTATCTGGTTTTTGGCCAGAGACATAAAGATCGACCACATCAGTCTCTTTGAGATGTCTTCCGATTTCAGTTACTGCTCTTTTTGCTCCACCATTATGCAATTCGTGAAATACGGCAATTTTCATTACCAATACCTCCTTTTTCCAAAGTTTCTCAAATAATAATCGCGAATCCCGAGAAGTGAATATCTGTCGAAGTCTTTTTTAATAAACTCATAAGCAGTCTTTGGGGTCCTCAACCACTCCCTCAACTTAACTCTCATAGGTGCATTTCTTTCCACAAAGAGATAGTGGTTTCTTGTTGTGTAATACTTCTGGAATGGAGAATTAACTTCAACAGTTCCAGAAAATGCATGATAAGCCACAGCCTTTGGTTGAATGTAAATAGAAAATCCAGTTTTTCTTGCTCTCAAGCAAAAATCTGATTCATCATAATAAATAAAGTACTTGTCATCAAAGAATCCAATTTTTTCAAATACTTTCCTTTTTATAAGAATTGCTGCTCCGGTTATATATTCAGATTCCTTCACTTTTTCAAACTTACCCGTATCTTTCTTATTATTTCCTACATGAACACCAAAGTATCTGTTTTTGGTAAATCTACCACCTGCAAAAGAAATTGTTTTGGTTTTTTTTCCTTTTTCATCAAGCAAATATATTTTAGGGCCAACGATTCCAATCGATTCCTTTGAAAAAAGTATTTTAGACAATTGGCTTATACAGTTTTTTGTTATAACTGTGTCGTTATTTAAAACAAATATTGCATCAGCTTTTTGCTTCAAGGCATACTTAACGCCTTTATTGTTTCCCCCTGTCCATCCTAAATTGGATTTGTTTGCGATTATTTTTACTCTTTTATAATTCTTCTCAACAAAAGCTACGGAACCGTCTGTTGATGCATTATCAACAAGAACAATCCCTATATTTTTGTAATCAGAGGAAAGTATTGATTCAAGACAATTTTTTAGGAAATGTTTGCCGTTCCAATTAAGGACAATGCAGTATATATTCTCTCGCATACTAAATAAGCTTCCTCTTCCATGTTATGGGCAGCTTATTACTCTCAAGTTCTAGGTTGTCTAAATATTTGAATTTCTGAGGTCCTAGTTCTTTTGCCCACTTAACCATTTCTTCTACCCCTTGCGAAAGACTATAACTCGTTTCATATCCCAATAGCTTTTTTGCCTTATCAATTGTACAAAATGCCTCCACTACTTCTTGAGGTCTTAAATCTAAGTATTTCGGTTTTAATTTGGCAGGAATCTCTTTCTCAAAGAAATTTTTAAGAACAAGTTTTGAAACTTCGTTGATTGTATACGCCTGAGAAGGACCGAGATTAATAATCTGGTTAATGCATTTTTTTTCAAATGCACTTCTTGCAATATAGGGTGCACAATCATCTATATAAGTGAATGCTCTTTTTTGTTTCCCATTTCCATAGATGTAGTAATTCTTGTTATTTAACAGGCAGTTAATAAAAATACCAATTACATTTCTATAAGGGTCTGTGAGATTTTGTTTTGGACCGTATACGTTGTGCGGCCTTATTATTACATAATCAAATCCATAAACTTTTGATAATACCTCGGTAGTCTGCTCCATTGCTGCTTTTGAGATACCATATATGTCATCAGGTAGCCTTTTCATATCCTCTGAGAATGGAGCCTTTTGACTTCCATATACACTCATTGAACTCGTTAAAATCATTTTTTTTAGTCCATTCTTTATAGCTGGAATAAGAAGATACATATACGCAAGCTGGTTTCTTTCAGTTGCTGAAATAGGAGTAAATTGACTTCTACCCTCAGTTGCATCTGCCGCGAGATGATAAATAATATGAGGTTTTACTTTATTTATAAATTTTTCGGTTTGGTTTCTGTCGCGAAGATCAAGTTTTTGAAAAACAACCCCATTAGGAAGATTATGCAAAAAACCACCAGAAAGGTCGTCAACCACATACACCTTGTGCTTTGTATTTTCTACTAAATAATTCGCTACGTGGCTTCCAATGAAGCCAGCTCCACCGGTAATTAAGGTTCTCATAAGGTCAGGATATAATATCACATACTTTAATTTGTATGAAATTTCTCATGCTATAATTAATCGACAAATTTCTGCCCCTAATCTAAATGCTAAATAAAAACTTCAAGACTATATTTATAACTGGAGGGGCTGGTTTTATAGGGAGCCATTTAGCGGATGTCCTAGTGCAGGAAAAAAGAAAGGTTACAGTCTTTGACAACTTATCTACAGGGAAAAAGCATTTTCTATCTGGATGTATAAAAAGCAAGAATTTTAAATTTATAAAAGGTGATTTGTTGAATAAAAAACTGCTTTCTAAATCTTTGCCAAAGGAAACAGATGTAGTTTTTCACCTAGCTGCAAATGCTGATGTATCAAAGGGCTTTTCTAATCCTCAAATTGACATAGACAATACAACTATTTCAACTTTTAACCTTTTAGAAGTAATGAAAGATAGGGGTGTAAAAAACATAGTTTTTCTCTCCGGGAGCGGTGTTTATGGCGATGTAGGCCAAAAGTTAATATCTGAAAACTATGGCCCATTGCTTCCTCAATCAATGTATGGTGCAACTAAATTGTCAGCAGAAGGCTTAATTTGTGCGTATTCTAATCTTTTTAACTTTCGATCATGGATACTTAGACCTGCAAATATAATCGGTCCTAGAGCAACTCATGGAGTTATTTTTGATTTTATAAACAAATTAAAAACAGATCCGTCGAATTTACAGATACTTGGAGATGGACTACAAAGCAAATCTTACGTTTACGTAACAGATCTTTTAAAAGCCATCATGCTTGTTACTAAAACTAACAAAAAAGGAATTGAAATTTATAACGTTTCGTCAGATTCATTTATTTCAGTTAACTCGATTGCAAATTCAGTTATAAAGCTAATGGGACTTAAGAAAGTTAGAATTGAAAGAGCCAAAAGTAAATTTGGCTGGCCTGGTGATGTTCCAGTTATAAGACTAAACACATCAAATTTAAAATCGACAGGCTGGAAAGCCAAGTATTCATCTAGGGCAGCTGTTGAAAAAACTGTATTGGATTTGATCTCTTAAATAGCTGTAAAAAAAAATATGGTTTACGATTGTTTTACTTTTTATAATGAGTTGGACTTGTTAGAAATACGTCTCAACGTTTTGGATAAAGTGGTAGATAAATTCGTATTAATTGAAAGCGACAGAACTTATACAAATCTTAAGAAACCACTCTACTACAAGATTAACGCAAAAAGGTATATAAAATTCAGAGATAAGATTATTCATGTTGTTGTCCGCGACAGTCCAAACGTTTCACACCCTTGGATAATCGAGCATTTTCTAATGGCTGCCGCCACAAGAGGCCTTTCCAAGGCCCAAGGAAACGACACCATTCTTATCTCAAATTTGGACGAAATACCAAATCCAGAGCAAATACTTAAATATAAAAACAGACCAGGAAAACTAAAGGTTTTCGAGCAAACTTTCTTTTATTATTTTCTAAATTTTGCAAGTACAAATCGCATCTGGTATGGTCCTAAAATGCTAACTTACAAAGATTTTTTGACATACCAAGATGCTTATGTGATAAGACATAGCCCAAATTCTGTAAATATAAAAAACGGCGGCTGGCATTTTTCGTATATGGGTGGGATTAAGAAAATTAGAGAAAAAATGGCAACAGGATCTCATCAAGAATTTAATAACGACAAATACAATACGAAAGAAAAAATTATGATTGCAATTATTCAAAAAAGGGATTTCTTAAATCACGGAGACAAATTTGATTTCGCAGATATTAAATCTCTGCCTGTCTACCTACAAGAAAACTTAAGCAAATACAGACACATGTTTGTGAATGAGTCTGACAAGCAAAAGTTTAAGAATCAATACATTAAGCTTCTTAACATCAAACACTTCCTAAGAGTAAAATACAGGCAGCTTAGAAAATTATACAAATGACAGTAAAAATTCCAAATTGCATAATATGCAGCAAGAAACGGTTTAAGAAATTGTATGCAATTAACAATTACTCAATTGTTAAGTGCTTGAATTGTTCATTTGTTTTTATTGCTCCACTCCCTGGGAAAAAAGAGCTCGACATCTTTTACAAGAAGTTTAAATTTTCAGATGGATTTGTTTTTGAAAAACTGCTTCGAATAGATGCTAGGCGAAGTCTTTCAAATCTGAACGCAATGGGCATTAAAAAAGGTAGTATCTTAGACGTTGGTTGTGGTGCGGGCTTTTTTATTGACGAAGCAAGAAAGCAAAAGTGGAATGTTAAAGGAATTGATACAGCAAAAAGCCCAATAGTTTATGCTTCAAAAAAACTAAAACTACCTGCTGAACAAAAGGACATTCTAAAGCATAAGACTTCGGAGACTTATGACGTTATTTCTCTACAACAAGTCATAGAACATCTTGTTGATCCATATTTGGTTCTTGAAAAAATTAATAAACTTCTTAAGAAGGACGGGATTCTCTGTGTTTCTACTCCCAACATTGAGAGCTGGCTTTCGATAGTTTTAAAAGAGAGATTCAACTACTTAATACCCCCAGAACACATTCTTTATTTTTCGCCAAAAACGCTTGAAGTTTTATTAGAAAAAGCAGGCTTTAAAGTAATTAGAACTACAACATACGGCTACCCTATGGATTTTGGAGGCATATATAGAGCGTTAAGAGAGCCAAAATCAGAGTTAAGGAAAGTAACCCACAAAATAAATACAAAAAATCAAAATCAAAACAAGAAAACCGAAAAGTCTATCAAGAATAAGTTTTTTGAGGATACTCTTTGCCAATATCTTCACCCTTTATTGAATATATTTAATAAAGGATCAATGGTAGAAATTTACGCCCGAAAAATATGAGAACCAGAAGACTGCTTGAGGAAGTATTTTCAAACGTACGTTGCTTAATAAATAAGAATTTTAGGCTAGAATCTCTTATCAAAAGCAACTCAGGACTACATGTTGGATGTGGTGACATAAGACTTACTAATTTTATTAACCTGGATGTAAGAGCAACAAAAGCAACCGATATTGCTCAAAACTCAACAAAACTTACGATTTTTCCAAACAAGAGTTTTCAAACGGTTTTTAGCAATGCATTTTTTGAACATTTGTATAAAGATCAGAGAATTCCACATCTTACCGATGCTAAAAGAACTCTTAAACCGAACGGAATACTCATTTACCTAGGAATGCCTGACTTTAGAATAGTTGCCGATTCATATCTAAAGAGAACACCTGGAATACTTTATAAAAAGTTTGATGTAAATGAGGCATACAGATACACTCACGGCAATCCTGAGCAAGCAGACGGCTGGTGGCAAGAACAACTTCACAAATCATTATTCGATGAGGACTCCTTGTCTGAAATGGTAACAAAAGCTGGATTTGATCACTTTTTAATATTTAATTACTCATTTAGAGATGAACATCTAGCACTTAATCTGGGAGTCATTGGCTTCAATAAAAAACCCAGCTTTGCATTAAATGTAAAATGGGTAGAGGAATTTGCAAGAAAATATTCCACAGACGTAGCTGTAGGTTCAGTAGAAATAATTGTTAAAAAATAGAAATCATGTTTGAGGGAGTAAAACAGATATTTAGAAATCTTAAGAACTATCAAGCCATTGTGTACTTAGACCGTGATGGAACGATAAATAAGGACGTTGGATACCCTCACACATCCGATCAACTACAAATACTTCCGACAGTAGCGCGTGGCATTGCAAAGCTTAATAGACTAAAAATAGCAGTTGTTATTGTTACTAATCAACCTATAGTAGCGCATAGCTACGCGTCCATCCAAAACATAAAAAAAACAAATTCTTTTCTTGTCGAAAAACTTGCTCAAAAGAAAGCCTATATTGATGGTATTTATTCATGCCCTCATCACCCAGAAGGTTCCAATAAAAAATATTCCATTTTGTGCTCTTGTCGAAAACCAGGGATTTCTATGTTTCTTGAATCTCAAAAGGATTACGCAATTACGAAAATTTTAGGCGTTATGGGAGATTCTTTTAGAGATGTTGAATTTGGCAGAAAAATAAATGCAAGAACTGTCTTGTTTTCTAAGAAAAATTACGTAGACAAAAATAAATTGTCGCCAGATTTTATCGAGGAAAAGTTTATTAATGGGGTAAATGATTTAATTGAATTAATATGAGAGCGATAATAAATTGTGGAGGAAAAGGTACAAGACTTCCTGAAGTTTCAAAAGTAATACCCAAACCAATGGTGTTAATCAATGAAAAACCACTTCTTCAGGTGCTTCTTGAAAATCTTAAGAAAAACGGCATAACCGAAGTTTGCATAACTGTGCATTATCTTGCAGATGTAATAATCAAACACTTCGGTGATGGTAAAAAAATTGGAATGAAAATTTCATATTCGCTTGAGGAAAAGCTAATCGGCACAGGCGGAGCCTTAGTGCCAATACAAAAATTTATTACTGAAGATACACTACTACTTTATGGTGATGTAATAACAAATGTGAATTTTAAAAAAATGCATAAATATCATTTGAAAAATAATTCTATGGTTACTGCAGCAATTCATCTTTCAAAACATCCAGAAGACAGTGACCTTGTTTTATTTGACAAAAATTTTAAACTTACACAAATACTTAGAAAGCCTCATACGAATATTCCAAAAGATCCTCACAATTTAGCAGCTCTATATCTTATAAGTCCTAGCATTAAAAAGTATCTTGTATTGCCAACACCATTTGATTTTGCGCATGATCTTTTGCCATTTGTCTTAAGGAGTAAGAAAAATATTTTCTGTTATAATACGAAAGAATTTATTATGGATATAGGCACTCCAGAAAGACTTAGAAAAGCTAAAGAACTATTTGAAAAATGATAATCTCACGAACACCTTTAAGGATTAGTTTTGTCGGAGGTGGTAGTGATATATACGACTATTACAAAAACTCTCCTGGTGCCGTTCTTTCGACTGCAATAGATAAGTATATATATATTGCTGTTAATAAAAAATTTGACAACAAAATACGAGCAAGCTACTCACAAACAGAAATTGTTTCAACCGTATCCAAGCTTAAACATGAGTACATAAAGGAGTGTCTGAAAACCGTTGGTATAAAAGGTGGCATAGAAATAACTTCAATTTCAGACATCCCATCTGAGGGAACAGGACTTGGATCATCAAGCAGCTATATAGTTGGCTTATTAAATGCGTTCTATGCGTATGTTGGAAAGCATGTCTCAGCAGAGCGGTTAGCCCAAGAGGCATGTAGGATAGAAATTGAAACATTAAAAAAAAGAATTGGAAAACAGGATCAATATATAGCTGCTTTTGGCGGAATGCAAAATTTCGTTTTTTACCCCAGTGGAAAAGTTGGAAATATTCCTATCATTTGCAGCAATCTCACCAAAAATAAATTGCAAAAAAATTTACTCCTACTATATACAGGCAAAACCCGCTCCTCAAATACAATACTTACTGAGCAAATCTCTAATATTAAAAGCTCAACTGAAAAAAGAGCAAGCATGGATAAGATGGTTAAACTTGCGCAAGAAATGACACTTGCTCTTCAGAACAACAAGCTAAAGAATTTTGGAAAACTTCTGGATGAAAATTGGAAACTAAAAAAGTCACTCGCCAAAAGCATAAGCTCCAATCAAATTAATAGGTGGTACGATACTGCTATCAAAAATGGTGCTGAAGGTGGAAAATTGCTAGGCGCTGGCGGTGGTGGCTTCCTACTTTTCTATGCTGATCAAAAAAAACATGCTAGTATTATAAAATCTTTGCCAAAGCTAACACCAATAGAATTTTCTTTCGAAAATCAAGGAAGTAAAATTATTTTCGTAAGTGACTAAATATGAAAAATACAACTCATGAAATTACCCGAAGTTTTGTAGATTCCTACATTAAGGAAGTAAAGCTTGCGATAAAACAACTTGATAAAGGAAAAATTGCTTTAATAGTTGAAGCTATAAATAAAGCCTACAGGGAGAACAAACGAATATATATTCTTGGCAATGGTGGAAGCGCAAGCATAGCATCTCATATTGCGTGTGACCTCGGTAAAGGTACCCTAAGCAGGATGTACAATCAGAAAGAAAAACGAATAAGAGTTATTTCACTAACTGACAACACTGCTCTTATTTCTGCTTACGCAAACGATGTTGGCTATGACTCAATATTCATTCAACAACTTCAGAACTTACTTGAAGAAAACGATGTTGTGATCTTAATATCCGGAAGCGGAAACAGTTCCAATGTTTTAAAAGCAGTAAAATATGCTCGTAAAGTTGGTGCCGTAACCGTTGGGTTAACTGGATTTAAAACTGGAGGCAAATTGTCAAAATTAGTAGACATCGATTTGATAATTCAATCAAATCATTATGGCCCAATTGAAGATATTCATTTAATGGTAGGCCACATTCTTACAGCTTGCATGGCACAAATAAAGTCCAAAGAAACTAAAAACGACAGTAAAAACAATTCAGTACCTTTTAAAAAATAGAGCCCTCACTTGCCTTCCAATGCATGAAATCTAAGCGGAAAATAAAAGAAATTAAAGAGAAGACCATCCATGGAACCATACAGCTAATAACAAGAGAGATGGGAATGAAAGTGATTGCAATTTCTGGTCAATTACTTCTGGTTAAATTACTGTCACCCGCGTCTTTTGGAGTCTTTGCGATTCTTTCTTTTTTGCTTTCGACAATTGAGATATTCACAGATATAGGACTTAGTCTTACAATAATTCAAAGAAAGAAAGAACCAACCCAACTACAATTATCGACAATATTCTTCACTAAATTGATCCTCACGCTTTTAGCAATTGTAGTTCTCAATATATCTTCCCAATTTATTCACTTGGTTTATCATCAATTTGGGCAAGCGGAAATCTTAATGCTTAGAATTCTATCTCTAACGCTTCTCATAAAACCACTTCAAACAATAATTAGTGCGGTTCTTGAACGAAACCTCAGGTACCGCGATATAGCAATAATTGATCTATCTGGAATGGTCTCTTACTACTTCGTTGCAATTCTGCTAGCCTCATTTGGATTTAATATCTGGAGTTTTATTTGGGCAGTTGTAGCAATGACTATTGCCGAAACTCTAGTTACGTTTTCTTTTAAACCTTGGTTACCCAGATTAACTTTCAATTTGAAGAGCATAAGGGATTTTCTAGATATTGGAAAGTTTTTTCAATTAGGATTCTTTCTGACTATATTTCGAAGTGCTGTAATTCCAGTCATTGGGGGCACAAGACTTCCCTTTAGTGACACTGGTCTATTAGATTGGAGTTTTAATATCTCATCGTTACCAAGAGTATTTATTGATAATCTAGGACGTGTTTCATTTTCGTCATTCTCAAGACTCCAGGACAATAAACCTAATATTAAAACTTCGCTTGAACAAGCTTTTAAGCTGATAAGCGTAACCGCAACTTTAATTATTCCAATTACGATAATCTTTGGTCGCGACTTTATACATTTTTTTCTTAACGACAAATGGCTTCCTGCTCTACCCGCATTGTATTGGTATGTGGGAAGCATCTTCTTTCTTAATGGTGTTGGCTTGCTAGGTCAAGCTCTTCTTGCAATTGGGAAAATAAAACAACTATTATTCTTCGGAACAACAATAACAATTATTGAAATAATAATTTCTTATTTATTACTTCTTAAATACGGTTTTACAGGCATTTCAATCGGATTTTTTATCAGCAATCTTTTACTTTTTGTGACATACATATTTATTTGTCATAAAGAAAAAGTATACGTTAACTTTCTTGGAATTACAGTTAAAAATTTAATCATCTTTGGAGTTACATTTTTAATCTCCCACTTCGTAAATGTATTCATGCCAAGCAGCTTCGTATTCTTTGTTTTAAAACTTTTGATTGTGACAGCAACCTATACATTACTTGTGGTTGCTATTTCCCCGGATGCTTTCATGCTTATTCTAAAACTTGTAAAGAAGACTGTGAAAAAGGGAGAATTATCTTCTTAGTAGACCAATGGTTGTACCCAACAAAACTGCAATGTCGGCGATCAATTGAAGTAAGGGTAGGAATATTAATGCCTGAATTTCTCTTACATACTTATAATTTTTAATAATGGCCCACAATAAATACAAGAAGAAGAGTATAAATAATAAATTTATATAACCCATGATTAATAAGACTAAGGCAAATAAGTATCTAGCATAAAGCAATGGAGTTTGAGATCTAATATGCCTAGCCTGACCATCTCCCAAAGCGTATCCATATAGTTGCCAGAATGCTTCATTGATATTTTTCTTTTGAGACCAGAGAACGATCGCTTTCTTTTCAACAACAAAGTTAAAACCTGCTTTTTTTAAATTTACTGCAAAGACTAAATCTTCGCAGGTATTTAATCTCTCAGGATATCCACCAACTTTTTTCCAAACCTCCTTCCTAAATGAAATTGACCTAGAAGATGGCAGAAAGTCCTTTGTTATTTTGTCTTCTGGAAAACACGTATAGGTAGACAGTGACTTTTCAAATACATTTGACGTAAGGGGTCTGTAATACCCTGCAACAACATCGTTTTTAGTATTTTGCAATGGCTTAGTAATTTTCTCAAACCAATTCTTATCGAGTACACAACCAAAATCGGAAACAGCTATCACTTCGGAATTTGCATTTTTTATTCCGCAATTTCTACCGATAGATCTGTTGCCTCGTTTTGTAAGGACTCTATACTTTTTATTTCTTTGCTTTTCAAATAAGTTATTGATGATGCTCACTGTGTCATCATTTGAACCAGCATCTACAATAACTATTTCATCTGGCTTAACTGATTGTGATAGAAGAGATTCTATGAATAGTTTTGCTTGATCCTGCTCATTTAACACTGTTGCGACAAATGCTTTTTTCATTTTGTTTATTTTAGCAGAGCTAGTACAATACCTCTATGACAACAACGTATTGGACCGTATCAATAAGCTTATTTGCTTTTATTGTTTTTGCAATGTTTCTTCTTATTTTTAGAAAAAAGAAAAACTTTCAATTATATTTTCTTATCCTTGCTTCACTCCTTCCCCTTGTTTCTCTTTTAAGGCAAGGTGTTCATCAAAGTGGGGACTTTGCTATTAATATTTCAAAGTCGATGGACTTGTGGCATTCGTTAACTTTTGGAATTTTCCCGGTTCATTGGGCTTCTCTTCTTAATGCTAACTACGGGTACCCTTTGTTTCTTTTTACTTATCCGCTTCCCTATTACTCTATCGCATTATTTAAATTGTTAGGCTTTAGCTTCATAGCAAGTGAAAAAATTGTCATTGCTGGAATCTTTATTTTATCTGGATTAAGCATGCATCTGTTACTTAGGCATTTTTTAAAACAAACGCCTTCACTTCTTGGCAGTATTTTGTATTTGTTCGCCCCCTATCACCTTGTCGATATGCATTTTAGAGTAGCTTTAGGTGAGCTGTTTGCATTTTCAATCCTGCCTTTAGTTTTACTAGGATTACTAAGAAGAAACGTTGTCTTAATTAGTCTTTCTTATGCAGGACTTCTTCTTTCTCATCAGGCAATTTCAGTTATAACAACCCCCTTTCTTTTTGCTTTCCCGTTTTTCTTAAAAAGAAAGCAAAAAAATTTCCTTGTTTCTTTTGGTGGACTTTCTATTGGACTTCTCTTAAGTTCCTTTTTTTGGCTCCCTGTTGTTGAGGGGATAACACACACAATTCAAAGCAAGGCATCTGAAGTTTCGTTTGAGAGCATTATGCTTTTTTTAATTTCTCCATGGAGAGGCGGTTTTTTGTACCAGGGCCCTATTGGGCAGCTTTCATACCCAATAGGATTTGTTCAAATCGGATTACTTTTTTTTACTGGCTGGCTACTTATTAAAGGAAAACTTAAAAGAGTCGACAAAAAGAGGATAATCATGTCCTTTACAATATTTTTTATTCTTTTTGCATTGCTTTTTCCAGTAAGTTTGCCAATTTGGAAGGCCGTGCCATTCATGACCAGTTTTCAATTTTCCTACAGACTTATGCTTCCTATGTCTTTTATCGTTGCAATTATAGGAGCAATTAGTTCTTCGTACATCAAACGTGAATGGATTATCTATATTCTGATTTTTTTAGCTATGCTTACAACAATACTAAATTGGGGCACAAGAGCCATGCTAACAGATATCACTGATGAGAATTTACTATCAAGGTTGCCATACTCAACGCATGAAGGCGAAGGGCTGCAGCCTGCAACTCCTAAGGATAGAAATGAAAAAAATCTTTGGGAAAAAACAATTCCTGATTCTCCCATAACAGTTCGCTCAGGAAATTCGACTGTTAGCAAAATAGAAAGAACTCCTATCCTTCATAAGTATAGGGTAACCGCTTTTTCCGACTCATCATTCGTCGAGAATACTTACTATTTTCCAGGTTGGAAACTGTATGTTAATGAACAAGATCATCTAATTAGATGGATCGATTCAACAAAATCTAACCATATCCAATTTTATTTAAAAAAGGGAGAGTATAATGTGATTTTGAAATATGAAGATACACTGTCTGTCAAACTGGGAAATACACTAAGTCTAGTCGGAATACTTCTTCTACTTTTCTACTTATTAATTCCCCAAAGACGGAAATAAGTGTTCAAAACATTTTCCCAAGTGTTTTTTCTTGCCCATAAATAACCCTCTTCTATTTGTTTTTTGTTTTCGCCTTCTGATAAAATCCTAACGACATGCGCTTCTACTTCAGTCGCATTTTTTGAGATGTGCACAAACTTAGCAAAAGGAGACATTAAAAGGTAATCCTTCTTAACCGGATTGTCATAGACTGCTACTATCTCCCTCTTTTGAATTAAAGCTTCAAGCATTGATAAATACCTAGAAACAAAAACTATTCTATTTTCAGAGATGTATTTTTCTACATTTTTGGTAAATTTCAAGATTCTTACATCTTTTGGTATTTTTTTCACATATTTGCCCTCTCCAACAACAGTAAGAGAAAAATTTGGGAATTTTTGTTTTATTTTCTTATAAGCTGAAATATATTCCAGGATTCCGGTTTGATCGTCAAGTCTTCCAAAAAAAACTGCACTCCTGTCATTTTTTGCTTTAATTTCTCTTGCTAGCTTCACTCCACCATAGCTAATATAGGTTGGAGCAGCTAAATACCACTTTTTCATGAAATCGCCGATGCAAATTGTTCCATTAGAAAGCTTTTCTATGACTTTCCTTTGCAGAACCCACCGCCAAGATACAGGAAAACCTTCGTAACCATGAAAGGTTGTATAAATCTTCTTATGAATCAGAAGAAGGCGAAATGGCAAAATCCAATAGAATATGTCATGGACATGAACAACATCAGAGTTATAAATAAGACTTAAATTCTTACAGATCCATACCCATACAAAAAACTTTTTAAAAAAGACATTTTTTGAAACAGGAACCCTGTATACCATTATACCGTCATAGGTTTCTAAGGATTTAAGCTTGTTGTCATATTTCTCCGTTATGATGGTTATTATGTACCCTCTTTTTACAAGCATTTTAGATAACACTTCCAAGTGCTTCTCGACACCACCTACGTGCGGATGATATAATCTAGTAAGAAATGTTATTCTAAGCTTCTGTTTCAATTTGATATATTAAATATTAGTTTTATATATTAACAATATTTCACTTTGGATTGATTTGACGGGCTAAATTAAATTCAGGTTCATTTTAGCACTTAACGATACTGATTGCTAAAATGCGTTTTTTGAACCATTAATTTTTTGTATTGTAACAGAAAATTAACTCTTTGATTGACATTAACTACTATACAAGCCAAAATTATAAATTAGGGGCGCCAAGTTAACGCTTTATGGAAATTCTTAGAAAGATATACTACATACTTTTTGATCTAATACAAACGCTCGTCATAGCCGGTGCAATATTCGTTGTTATATATGCCTTCTTGTTCCGACCTTACCAAGTAAATGGTCATTCTATGGATCCTACTTTTGCAAATGGAGAATATGTTTTAACAAATTTAGTATCCTTAAGATTTGAAGACTTAAATCGAGGAGATATTGTAGTTTTTCATGCTCCCCCTGACAAGGAGAAGGATTATATAAAAAGAATAATAGGCCTTCCTGGTGATCGCGTAAAAGTTACTGACGGAAAAGTTGCTCTTAATGGTCATCTATTAGATCAATTATCCTTCTTGGAGCCGACTGTCAGAACCAATGGGGGCTCCTTCTTGGGTGAGGGTGATGAAGTTGTCGTTCCTGAAGGTCAATATTTTACTATGGGTGATAACCGCGAGTTTAGTTCGGATTCTCGTGAATGGGGATTTGTTACAAAGCAGGAAATTATAGGTAAATCATTTTTCGTTTATTGGCCTCCTAATAAGATGAGGGTGGTCAAACACACAACTTTGGAGTAAAAAACGCAATTTGGGCCGTTATAACGGCGTATTAGGGGTACTCTAAGCGATTTCAAGAAGCCTATTGTAGATTTTCTTTAATTCTTCGCCTGTTCTGTCTTCAGAACCCTTAATTGTAATAACAATTTTGCCCAATGCCCTTGATTGATCAAACTTAACATTCCAACCGTGTCTTTCACTTAGCGTTTTTGCCATCTCATCCTGTTCTGGTATGTAAATTTTGTCGCTCTTCTTTTGAGGCTCTTTCTTTTGAATTTCAGCTTTTACCTGCCTGGCAACGTCTTCAGCACCGCGAACAGAAATACCCTCAACCAATATTTTTTTGAAAGCAGCAAGCATAAGCCTGGGATCACCAATAGATATAAGCGGTCTTACGTGACCTTCGGTAATAACCCCGGCAGCAAGTGCATCTTTTATTGCATCAGGCAAAGTCAAAAGCCTAATAGTGTTTGAAATATAAGGAAGTGATTTACCTACTCTTTTAGCAACCTCTGTTACGGAAAGATTGAACTCGTCAATGAGTCTCTTGTAAGCCTGAGCACGCTCAATTGGGTTAAGATCTTCTCTTTGAACGTTCTCAACGATTGACATCTCAAGCATCTGTTGAGGAGTCGTTTTTTTAACTACTACTGGAACTCTAATGAGGCCAAGAATCTTAGCAGCCCTCCAGCGTCTTTCACCTGCAATAATTTGAAACCCAGCTGGTGTTTCGGCTACAACGATAGGCTCTAAAATTCCCTGCTCTCGGATTGAGTTAACAAGGTCAGTAAGTGATTCAGGTGATATAAGTCCTCTTGGCTGAAGTGGGTTTGGCTGCAGGAGTGATAGATCCAGTTCGACAATAGACATTGTCATTTTGTCATCCATAAATAAAGTTTATGAACAAGCTTTGCTTATCCATATTAAGTCAATACTATACTACTTCTATGACTCTTTTTCCACGGGCAATTTTAAACTGGACAGTCCCGTCAGATATAGCATAAATGGTAAAATCCTTTCCCATACTTACTCCTATTCCAGGATGAAAATTGGTTCCTTTTTGACGAACAATTATATTGCCGTTTATAACCTTTTGGCCACCATAAACCTTAACTCCTAGTCTCTTTGAAATTGAATCTTTGTTTCCTTTGACCGAACCGGCCGACTTTGTATGTGCCATAAATTAATATTTACAATTTAATATTTAATATCTCGATTTTTGTAAGCTTTGATCTAAATCCAGTTGCTCTTCTGTATTTTGCTTTTGCCTTAAACTTAGCCACTCTTACTTTTTCTCCTTGCGTTTGAGAAACAATTTTTGCTGTAACAACTGCACCCTTAACGTATGGGGCACCGACTGACACACTGCTTCCATCTGAGCTCAAAAGCACCTCTTCAAAGGTAAGAGCTGCTCCGCTATCACCCTCAATTTTGTCTACCTCCAAGACAAGACCAGGAGTTACCTTGTACTGTTTGCCGGAAGCTTTAATTACTGCAAAATTCATAATGGAAAGTATTGTACCAAAAATCTTAGGTAATTTCTAGCGTTTGTAGCTTTTTATTCTCATATCCGATTGAGGAAACGATTCCTAGTAGAATAAAACTTGTTATAAGAGAGCTTCCTCCATATGAAACTAAGGGCAGTGTAACACCAATAATTGGCATTATTCCCATATTCATTCCAATGTTTGTTACTGTTTGTGTAAGCAGGAGGAAAAAAACACCTATAACAATCAAGTAGGCATAGGGGTCAGTAAGTCTTGAAGCAATCCTATAAATTCTAAAAAGAAGGTAAAATAGAAGACAAATAATGCTTGCCCCGCCCAAAAAGCCCAGTCCTTCAGAAATTGAGGCAAAAATAAAATCTGTTTGACGTTCAGGAAGAAATCTTAACACCGACTGAGTCCCCTCACCCAAACCTTTTCCAAAAAACCCTCCGCTTCCAATCGAAATAAGCGATTGGATGGCGTTGTATGATGAACCGGACGGATCAGCCGTGAGGTTGAAAAGAGTTGTAAGACGTTCTTTTTGGTAGGGTTTTAGCATGCTAAATATGACTGGCATAGGCAATATCGCGGCAACTAAGGACAAAACGTAATAGTAGATTGGAAAACCATACATCAAAAGCATACCGGCAAATGAAGCTAAATACATAAGTGCAGTACCTGTATCAGGCTGTCTCATGATTAAAAAGAAAATAGGAACAGTCAGAAGTATTGCTAGCGGATACTTCAGAATTAGTGGAAATTTTGAGAAAGCTAAAAAATGAGCGATCACTATAATAAAAAATGGCTTCAAAAGTTCCTCTACCTGTATCCTTACTCCGAAAATGTCAAGCCAACTCTTAGACCCATTAACAACCGTTCCAAAAGTCAAAACCAATAAAAATCCAGCTATTATAAATGCGTAAATATATTTGGGGTAAAGAGCAAAAAACTTATAATCTATGTTCAAAAATAAAAAGTAAAGAAATATTCCGGCAACTAGAAAGAAAGATTGCTGTCTAAAATATAAAATATCAATCGAAAAAAGAGCAGATAAGCTTATTGCAACTAGCAAAACAGCAGGAATAAGTAGAGAAAAATCTACTCTATGAATTGAGAAACGATTCATGACTTAAATTGTCACCTCAAAATTGTCACTTTTTACAAGCTCAGAAATGAGGGCTTTTTTCTTTATTTCTTCCTCGTATTCTTCGGGCCAAGAGGGAAGACTGACCTTTACCATTTGGGTCATTGTTGTACCAAGCTCTTTTCGTCTCTTCTGTATATTTCGTATTATGTCTCGTGCATGGCCTGCCTCAATATTTTGATTTGCCTCCGAGGTATCACCAGAAACACTGTACTCGGATTTTTCAGCTTCAAATTGGAGATCTTCTATATTTGTTTCCTGCTTAACAATATTCAAAACGTCTTCAGATAATTTTTTACCTGAGTATGAAAGTTTTTTAATTGGAATCTTCACCTTTATCGAGTTGTCCTTCCTAAATGAATTAATGACAGTTGATAGAGATTGAGCAAGCGACATTTCAAGCTCAAGGTCGTCATCAAGCTCTCCATCTGCTTCAGGCCACAATTCCAAATGAACAGATTCAAGATTCGTTAAATTTCTAAAAATTTCCTCTGATATAAATGGGGCTATTGGCGCAATTGTTTTGCAAAGAGTTATCAAAACAAAGTTAGTAGTACTGTAAAAACTATCTCTGTCAGTTTCATCAGTCACGCTCGCGCCAACCCTGTCGCGTGAACGTCGAATATACCAAGTTGAAAACTCGTCAACGAATCTTTTTGCTTTATTTATTGCGCCGACAGTGTTGTACGCATCTAGATCTTCCGTAACCCCACCTACTAAGCGATTTATCTTGGAAATAATCCAACGGTCCAAAACATTTTGGGAGTTAGGAGTTGAGAGCTTGGAGTCAAAAGATGACCAGTTATCTGCAATTGCGTAAGTGACAAAGAAGTTATAGATATTCCAAAGTATTAAAAGTGTACCTCTTACTTGATCCCTATAATCAACCTCAGAGATCCTAATATCCTCTCCATTCATAACAGGTGAACCTAAAAGATACATTCTCAAGGCATCCCCACCAAATTCTTCAATAAGTTTTTTGGGGTCAGGGAAATTACCATAATTCTTACTCATCTTGCGTCCATCAGTACCCAAGATAACACCTTCAACGACTACATTTTTGAATGCTGGTGAATCAAATAGAGCCCCTCCAATTACGTGAAGGACGTAAAACCAGGCTCTTATTTGTCCAGTATATTCAGCAATGAAATCTGGTGGGAAAAAGTCTTCTAGCTTTTCGTCTGTGTTAAATGGATAATGCCTCTCGGCAAAAGACGCACTTCCAGCCTCAATCCAGCTGTCGAGTACTTCTTGTACTCTATATGCTGTCTGATCACATTTTTTGCACTTTATCGTAACATTGTCTATTTCAGGCTTATGTAAGTCAGTTATAGTTACACCTGATAACTGTTCTAATTCTTTGATCGATTCAGGAACGTAACGTTCACCGCATTCACATTCCCATACGGGAACAGGACTTCCCCAGTATCTGCTTCTTGAGATATTCCAATCCGGTGCATTCTCAAGACTCTTCAAAAACCTTCCATTCTTAAAGTGATTTGGGAACCAATTAACTTTCTCGTTTGTTTTTGCGAGTTTTTCCTTCAGATTTTTTATATTTACATACCATGCGTTTTGAGGATTATAAAAAAGCCTAGTCGCACATCTCCAACAGTGGGGGACGTTGTGAGGGACCATTTCATCTTTGTACACAAGATTACGTGAGGTCAGGTCTTCATTTACTGCCTTATTGGCGTCATAATAAAACATTCCTCCAAAGTTAGGTACTGACTGATCTATTATCCCCTCATCATCGACCAGAAAAGCCAAGTGTATACCCTCTTTTTCCATAACCATTAAGTCCTCCTCGCCATATACAGCAATTGTTACAATTCCGGTACCTTCATCTGCTGTTACAAAATCTCCAAGGACTATCTCAAAAGCCTTTTTATCTTCATCAATTTTGTAAAAATCATAGTGAGGTACAAATTTTATTCCGTTGAGCTTTTCGCCTAGCATTGTGTCTATTATTTCAAAGTCACCATTCAAGGTTTTTGTTGTATCCTTGGCCAATATGTAAAATTCATCACCCTGCTTCACTTTTACGTAAGTAAGCTTAGGGTTTACAGCCAATGCTGGAGTAACAAGCTTATTCCATGGTGTTGTTGACCACGCCAAAAAGTAAGTATTCTCTTCACCTTCAAGAGCATATTTATAGGTGGTCGCATAATCAGAAATCATTTTATAGTTATCTGCATCCATTGCTACTTCAAAATTTGAGATAGGGGTTGAACAATGAGGACAATAAAGAGAAACGCGAAGCCCCTTATAAATATGTCCACCCTTATACATTTGTGCAAATACCCACATCACAGACTCCATATAGGGTGTATCCCAAGTTTTGTAGGCGTTTTCGAAGTCTACCCATCTACCAATCTTGTCTATATACCACTCCCACTCCCCTGACACCTCTTCGACGTATTTTTTACATTCATCTATAAAAGTCTTAACTCCTACAATTTCTTCGATATCTCTTTTTTTCTTAACCTTCAATTTACCCTCAACCTTGTTCTCGATTGGTAATCCGTGGCCATCCCATCCCCAAACTCGCCTAACCCTATAACCTTTCATCGTGTAGTATCTTCCGAAAAGATCCTTGGGAAGTGAAGACAAAAGAGAGCCATAGTGAGGCATACCCGTAACGAATGGGGGTCCGTCAAGAAATGTCCACTTCCTATCCTCCGGTCGACTCTTAATGGATTTTTCAAAAATATTGTTTTCTTTCCAATACTTGGTAACGCTATCCTCCATTTGGGAAAAAGAAATTGAGGAATTTACTGGCTTTAACATACGAGTTCAATTTTAGCTCAAAGAAAGTATTAGATCAAGGCTGACTGAGGGATATGCGGTTTATTTTTGAGTACTTACACCTGCAACTTGAGGTGCTTGTGGTGATATTTGACCTTTAACTATGTAAAGTGCTTCAAAAACTATAAAAAGAAGTATAAGACTTAAAAACAAAAGCTTAGTATTTGAAGTAGTTCTTCTTGCCGTTTTTTTGCTTTTCGCTTTCTTCTTCATATATATACTTTATAGCTTACGAAATTTCTTGTCAAACATTTCTATAAAATTATGCTGGAGTCTTCTTCCTGATCACCCTTAGAAACGTAGATCTCGGTCCCATATTCGTCTTGTCCGACTTTCTCAGCCTCACCTCTTACTACGGCTTCGTAAGGTTTGCAGTTGCGGCATCCGTTTGTCGGACACGCAAATTTCTTTAGAGTTCTTGCAAGCTTTACTTTTCTTGCAACATCAAGTACTTTTTTGTATGCCTCTTCACTTTTTGGAAGAGGGCAATCACTCAGATCGTCATTTCGCTCTAAATACCAATAGCTTGCCTTCTCAACTTTTCTTTTCTGACAATTCTCAACAAGCAGCAAATATATAGGCAGCTGAAGAGATTCCGACTCTTCGTCTCCTCTCCCCGTTTTGAAATCTATGATGTGAACGCTGTCGGTTGATGGTAGATACTCTAGCCAATCTATTTTTCCGCAAAGAATAATGTTTTCATCTTCTGATAACCAATAGTTTGGCAAATCCATTTTTATCTTGACGGCTTGATTCTTTATAGGTCCGGGGTGATCAGTTACCCTTTTTAGCATCTCTTCTCCTCTCGTTCTATATCGGGCCTCTGTATCCGCATTTATAAATCCGCCTGATTTACCGCTAACTTTTTTCCAAGAATTTTCAAAAAGTTTTACTAGAGGCGTTTGAAAGCGTTTATCAACCGGCAATATCGAAAGGCCCTCTATAACCTCGTGGACTGCTTGTCCAAGAGCTAATGGCGGAGACATAAGTTTTATTTTTTTGTTGCTTACCGGATCTTTATAAACATGCTTTAGAAAATAAGCCCTGGGACATTTTAGAAAGTCTGAAATTGAAGTATGAGAAACCCAAGTAGCAGAGTATTTATCACCCACCATAGAATTATATTGTATACCAAAATGGTATAATTTAGTTATGAGAATAAACGACGTTGTTTTTACAAATCACGCAATAGAACGCATGAAACAACGAGGAATTACGGGTGACTGGGTATGGCAAGCAGTTAAACAACCAGATGATAACAACCCAGGAAAAGAAAAGCACACAACAGAATTTATTAAAAACTTTGGAAATCATAGAGTGACAGTTGTAGGTAAAAAAAATGACATTGGTGAATGGGTTGTGGTCTCAGCTTGGATGGATCCTCCATTGCAAGGGACTGAGGATTTTTACAAAAGAGAGAAGTATCTCAAGAACCGCGAAAAGAACCGTTTTCTTTCAAGGCAAATCGAAAAAGCTTCTTTCTGGGGAAAATTATGGCTAACTTTTCGCAAGCAAGCGGGTTTCTAATGGATCACACAAAAAAAAGTACTTATTTCTATCCCATTGACGCACTGAGAGTGTTTTCTATATTGGCGGTCATATTAATACATACAACTACAAAAACACTTGCTAACTTGGATCACAATGTTGTTGATGGCGCATTTTCGCTATTTTTGAATCAAATGGCACGCTTTGCAGTACCAATGTTTTTTCTTATATCAGGTTTTGTTTTGGAACTAAACAACCGAGAGGTCCCCTACACAACATACTTTAAGAAAAGAATATCAAGAGTGGCAACACCATTTTTATTCTGGAGCCTCCTCTACTTTTTACTAGGAAACAGCATGGATATAAAAAAAATATTTTCTTATGAATTTCTCAATATATTCATCAATGGAAAAGCATCTTATCACCTTTATTTCATTCCAACCCTTGTTATCTTTTACTTCACTTTTCCACTGCTTCACAGAACACTTAACTTTCTAAAAAAACTTTGGGTAATTGCACTAATATGGGTTATCCAGATTATTCTTCTTGCAATCGACTATTACATAAAACCACTTGAAATTAATCAGACATTAAGAATTGCTATTCTTGTTTTTGCAATGTTTGTAACAGGAATGACAGCTAGTCATTACAAGGAGATGATTTTAGAATATGCAAAAAAATATCTATTTCTTATTTCAACTGTTACTTTAGTACTTCTTGGAATCATATTCTTTCACGTTATCGAGTTAACAACTCTACGAAAAACCACAACCTTTATCTACAACCAGCATGGACCACTCAATTACGTCTACACTCTTTTACTATCTATAGCTGGTGTGTATTTCTTTGAGAGGAAAAGGGGACTTGAATTATTTTTTATAAAATTCTCAAAACTATCTTTTTTTGTATTTTTTATTCACGTTTTGATATTGGATTATTTTTGGAATTTATTTGTAAGACCCCAAATTCCTCACGACTCTTTGAAACAAGTTTGGTTTGATCCTATGTTCTTTGCAGTTATTACGCTATTATCTTTTAGTATTGCGTACATTGTTCACAAAATCCCTTATGCATCAAAAATCACAGGCTAATAAAGAAACCATTAGGGCAGATAAGCTACTTTCTTCTCTTGGGATTGCCTCAAGAAGAAGTATAGAAAAATTTGTTAGCTCAAATGCTGTCATGGCAAATGACGTACGGATAAAAGAGCATGGGCAAAGAATTCCAAAAAATGCCTCAATAACTATAAATGGAAAAAAACTAATTAAACCCAAGAAGGTTTATTTTCTACTTAACAAGCCAAAAGGGATTGTTTCGACATCATCGGATGAATTCAACAGAAGGAATGTAGTCTCACTTATTAAAACCGACGAACGTATATTTCCAATAGGAAGACTGGATCGAGATACTCATGGATTATTAATTTTGACAAACGATGGCGAGCTAACAAATATGCTTATTCATCCTCGTTACCATGTACCAAAGACTTATCTCTTAAAAATTAAGGGCCAAGTTACCAATGATCATTTAGAAAGTCTCACAAATGGCGTCGAGTTGGATGATGGGGTAACCGCAAAAGCTAAAGCAACCGTTCTTCAAAGAAGGAAGGATGGCACGATAGTTGAGCTAACAATTTTTGAAGGGAGAAAGAGGCAGATTAGACGGATGTGTGATGCGCTCAATTTAACTTTACTTGATCTTGAAAGGATAAAGCTTGGAACATTGGATATTACCGGAATAAAACTTGGAGAATATAGGGAACTCTCAGGAAAGGAAATCGAAGATCTCCGTCGAAAAAGTCTAAATAAGGTGTGATACAATCTTTTTTATTCGAATGTCTAAATTTTGGAAAGGTAAAAAAGTTTTGGTTACTGGAGGTACGGGCTTTGTGGGTTCTTTTGTTACAGAAAAACTTGTTGAATACGAAGCAAAAGTTACTGTTACCTCAAGGAGCACTAAAAATACAAATATCTCAAAGGTCCTAAGGGAAGTTTCAATTCTCAAAACTGATCTTTCAATCCCCGAAAATGCTATTAAAGCAACAAAAAAACAAGACGTAATTTTGCATTTGGCTGCCAAAGTTGCAGGAATTGACTATAACATCGGACACCCAGCAACAATGTTTTCTGAAAACGTTATTCTTACCAGAAATATCCTGGAAGCTGCAGTCAAAAATAAAGTTGAACGTGTGCTTTTAACGAGCTCTGCATGTGTATACCCGCGCCACGCAACAATCCCAACTCGTGAAAGCGAGGGATTTGTTGATGATCCGGAGCCTACAAATCTTGGCTATGGTTGGGCAAAGCGAGTAGTTGAGTTGATGGGACGATTTTATAACCAAGAGTACGGCTTGAAGGTTGGAATCGGCAGGCCTTACAACACGTATGGCCCAAGAGACAATTTTGATCCCTCAACCTCCCACGTTATTCCGGCAATGCTAAAAAGGATTTATAGTGGCGAGAACCCTTTTGTTGTCTGGGGAAGCGGAAAGCAAACAAGATCTTTTATATATGTTGAGGATGTAGCACGAGGCCTTCTTGAAATTTCTGAAAAGTATTCAGTTTGTGACCCACTTAATTTGGGTTCTGAGGAAGAGGTTACAATCAAAAAGCTTGCTGAAATACTTCTTGAAAAATCAGGCAAGAATGTTCCAATAAAATTTGATACAAAAAAACCAGATGGTCAACCAAGAAGGAATTGCGATACATCATATGCTACGAAAAAAATTAAATTTAAAGCAACAACAACCCTCAGTGAAGGGATTGTAAAAACTATAAAATGGTACGAACAACACTTGTCATCTTAACCCGAAACGAAATTTCTGGAGTTAAAGAAGTACTTAAAAATATTCCCCTAAAACTTGTTGATGAAGTTTTTGCAGTAGACTACAAATCAACTGACGGAACTGTCGAATTTTTAAAGAAACATAAGATACCTGTGATAAGTCAAACCGTTGCTGGACGCGGTAACGCTTTTAAAATAGCAGCAAAGAAGGCAAGGGGAGAATTTATTATATTTTTCAGTCCTGATGGAAATGAAGATCCGAAGGATATAGCAAAACTATTGCCAAAAATAAAAGATCACGATCTTGTTATTGCCTCTCGATTCATGAAAGGTTCAAGAAATGAGGAAGATGATAAGGTTTTAAAATTTAGAAAATGGGCAAATGAAGCATTCTCAATTGCGGTGAGAATGTTCTGGGGAGGGAAGGTCACCGACACTATTAACGGCTATCGAATAATTAATAAAGAGTTTTTTAAAAAGCTCCATCTTGATGAAGAGGGTTTTGCAATAGAATTTCAAATGACAATAAGAACCCTAAAACTTGGTGGAAAAATTTATGAAATTCCAACTAAGGAAGGAGACAGGATAGGAGGCATGAGCACTGCAAATTCAATTCCAACCGGCATTAAATTTGTAAAACTATTAATAAAGGAGCTTCGTATCGGGTCCAACTTTTGATCTGTTTTTATAAATTCTGGCAACTACAAGCCCATTTCCTTTCTCCTCATAAACTGCTTTGTATTTGGGAAGAAGAGTTTTTTCATCAAACCCTCCCCGTGTTACATCAAATACAGTCACAACTACATAATCATATTCTAAATTTTTGTCATATCTTAGATGCGTGTACCCCGGAATCTGATCAACCGCACCAAATCCTGCGTTAACTGCGTATCCAATCCTGCTTCCTGGCGTAACATTATTCTTAATATAATTTGAAACGCTTTTTAAGCCCTCACTAAACCAACCGAGCAAAAAAAGTTTTTCACTGTATACCCTCTTTGTTCCCCCTATTAACTCGTTGTAGTAAGTTAGATAATATGGAGTTGTTTGAAAAATAATAACCATCGAATAAACCACTACTGGAACGAGAATTAAGAGATGGAATCTTTTGTCTTTAATAAAAATAGGGGCAATAGCTTTAAGCCCTATCGCTGAAATTATAGCCATCGGGACATAGACCTGAATAATGTATCTCACCATGTGTTGGCGAGCAGCAAAAAACATCATGAAAAATGGAACGACGAACCAAATTAGTAAAGTTATATAAAGGGGTTTTCTCTTAGTTCTTATTATCTCAAATCCTCCTGTAAGCAATAAAATCAAAATAATTAATGGCGTTGTTATAGAGATTGCAATAAAGTAATACACAATGGGGGCACCGATCATTTTTCCAAAAATTAATTCTGGAATTTTACCGCCATTAACAAACCAAGCGTCATATGTTGTGTGCCAGAAAGTTTGGGGATTTAAAAATGGCATAGGATAAGTAATAAAAATTGTGATAATCGTTGTTAATGCCACGACAAATACGCTTTTATAAGAAAGATTTTTATCTTTCAAGAAATATTTGTAGTAGGAAAAGGTAAGCACTAGAAATGGGAAAATTAAAATATTTGATTGCTTGACCGTTAACGTCACTCCAGAAAAAATACCTATTAATATTGCGTATATTAATTTTTTGCTTCTTAAGTACTCAAAACAAAATACAACGGCAAGTGAAAAAGTAAGCACGCACCAACTCTCAAGACTTACTTTTTGGGAATATCCCAAGAAATGTGGAAGTGTCATAAGAATACTTGAGGATGCTACGGCAACAAAATAAGAGAAGAACCTCAAGCAAAAGATATAGGTTAACAACACACTGAGGGCAGAAACAACAACGGCTATTAATCTTGTAAAAAACAAATCGTAATCGAAGTGAGGCTGATAAAGTCCCACTTCGGGAACAATATGCGCGTGATCTATGTATGTTAAATCAAGATAAGAGGCCAAACCATATACGTATACTGCAGTTAATGGGTGGTCTGCGCCCTCAACTAAAAAATAGGGGTGAGTTACAAGGCCCTTTTTCAAAAGCTCAATTGTGTGATGCCCCTTACTAACGTAGAAAAATTCATCAGTCCAACGTCCAGACGCTGTTAAATTGTAAAGGCTAAGGGTAATTGAAAAAAGGAAGAGCAGAATTCCTGTCAATAAATTCTTGTTCACTTGATGGGATTATAGAGAACTTTACTTGGGGATTGCAAGACCTTCGACCACTTCGAGACCGGGAATCTTCTTCAATTCTTGAGGATTTAACAATACCTTTGTTGACCTGTTGCCTCCACCCATAACAATTTCTTTCTCATTCATAACTTTTGAGTCAACATATATAGGCATTTTAAGACCAAAGGTGGTTACTCCACCGAACATCATGCCTGTAATTTCTGGTGTTGCCTCGAAAGGTGCAAATGAAGCTCTTTTGACCCCTAAAAGTTCACAAACTTTTTTGTTAACGTCTAGCTTTGTCGTTGCCAAAGCAACGCATGCTGCATACTTTGTGTCGTCTCCTTTTGACGCGACTATAATTGTGTTTGCTGATTGAGAAAGTGAGAAGCCGTACTTTTCGCAAAATGCATACGTGTCAGCAAATGATGGATCACATTCAAAAACTTTATATTCGATTCCATTTTCCTCCAATGATTTTTTAACTTTCGAATCCATAGTTAGAATTTTAGCATTCCTCCATGCAATTTTAACCATTTTATCTGAGCTTTGTATGACGGGTTGACGCTTCTGACTTTATTCCAAAATTTCGCTGAGTGATTTTTTTCAAAAGTGTGTGCAAGCTCGTGAATAACGACATATCTAACAACAAGAAGTGGAGTCATAACGAGTCTCCAATTGAATTGAAGTCTATTGTCATGCGTACAAGATCCCCATTTTGAAGAAGTATCAGAAAATGTCAGCCCGTTGTATGAAGTGCCCATGCTTTTTGAATATTCATCAACTAAATTTTTTATAATTACTTTTGCTTGACGCACATACCACTTCTCAAGCATTTCGCGTCCGTGAGAGACCATACCCAAAGGGAATAATATATTTCCATCTTTTATTTCAATCGCAGTGTAGTTGCCAATAAGCAAAGTGTAGTCTTTTCCTAATAATTGAAACCGCTCTCCATTAACAAATTGCTTTTTTAGAGCTTTATTTTTTCTGACGAATTCTACCCTCTTTTCTATCCAATCTTCCTTACTTTTAATAAATGCTTTTATTGCAAATTCAGGAATAAATTTAGGAGCTCTTACCTCAACAGTGGCATCGGGATGAACCATGATGGCTATCGACCTCCTACTGGATTTCGTGATTTTTACGTTTTTAAATTCAAGCATTGAGGTTTAGAGTTATTGGGTAGTGGTCGGAGGCAATATCTGTTAGCCCATTTTTTACAACATCATAGGACTTAAGTTTTTTAACTAATGGCTTTGATACAAAAATATAATCAAGCCTCATGAATTTGTGCGCCGGATCCTGGTTTGATTTTGTAGGTACTGTGGTTTCATGATTTTCACCCAGCTCGAATGCAGAATCAAAGTATCCTACGGACATGATCTTGTCAATTGCGTCAAATCGAAGAACTCCATCGGTTGTGAATTTCTTAGTCTGCTTAACGTTAAAATTCTTAACAATCTCAACATTATAATTGTCATTTTTAGAAAGTGAGTTCATATCCCCCATCAAAATTCTATTTTCTTCACTTTTTTGGAACTCAAGGATTTTATCTATCTCAGGATGTCTGAGGTCTTCAGAATACGGAGTTAAATGAAGACTTGCAATAGAAATTATGCCAATTGGGGACTCTATCTTGGCGACAATGCATGCTCTTGCTAAGGGCTGAAGTTTATCAATTTTAATGAATGGGTATTTTGAAAAAACAGCAACGTTATAATCCATCTCACCAGAAAGTGCTATTTCAAAATAAGGAAAGCCAGTGGCATGAGCAAATTCTTTAAGAATTTTACTATTGTCATTTGCAAAAGTATTTGCTTCATTAAGTGTCAGATAATCAGGGGCTTCTGAATTTACAACATCAATAATCTGGGACAAAGTATTAACCGCCCCATCCAAAATGTTGTAAGACATCAATTTCATATTACTAGGAAATAAACATACTCCTGAGTTTCAAGCAAATTTTCCTACGCGTAAAGACTGCCTCTACTTAGGTAGTCTAACTGAATGTTTATCAAGCCATTCAGAGATTTCCCCAATCTTAATGGAATCATTTTCGACCTTCATGGTAAATTCCAAGCTTGCATTATGCATATTTTCTAGCTCGTAGCCATTTAGTTTCAGGAAGATACCACAGGAAGCATAAGATGTTCTCTTATTTCCGTCAACAAACGCATGATTTTTCAACAAAGAGTGCATAAATACAGCTGCCTTTGTAAAGATTGTGGAATACAAATCAGCTCCATCAAAAGTTGTTTTTGGTCTTTCAACGGCAGATTCAATCAGGTCTAAATCTCTAATGCCCATTGAGCCACCAAATCTTTTTACCATTTGATCGTGAATCGCCAAAACTTGAGGGGTAGATAAGTATTTCATCGAGTTGCGAGTTTTTGAAGAACATCTTTGTGGTCTTCAACAAACTCGTCAACCATCTTCATGAAACGAACATCTACATCTGTAGTTTTTGGCTTAACAGACTTGATGTCAAATTCAACCGTATCACCCAATTTTATATTCTTCTCTTTAAGCACATTTTTTGGAATGATTACCCCAACAGAATTACCTATAGAGATTAATTGCTGTACCATAATATAACAATGTTATAACAAATTAAGTCTAGTTGTCAAGATGTTTAGTTCTTTTGTCGTAGAACTGCGGGGCCGCCCGTTCGGTCGAGCCTCGGCTTTTTAATTTTTCTGACGTAAAAAAGCGGGGACTCATGAACCAAGAAAGATACTAGCCTCATATACTAATTACTTTTCCGACTCAGAAATACACAAATATTATACATCAAAAATTAATTACTTCTCCAATTTGCATTCAAAAAGCAGGGCAATTTTTGAGGCAAGTCAAGTATAAAATATTTTGGGGATTGATTTTTAGCCTCAAATTTGATATAATTATGTTAATTACGATTCTCTTGTAGATACTTCCCCTACTTAAAAAGAATTGTAAATTTTTCAGCCCTTGCTTATTGAATCAAATCAGTAAGCATGAAAATCAAAGAAGAAGAGTTCATAAAGTTTCTGACAATTAATCAAGGAATTGTCGGTAATACAATCCGTACATATCGTAACCGTTTTAGAATAATAACGGCTTGGCTTGAGGAAAATAATCTTGAGTTGACCAACGAGAACGTTATTAACTTCTTGTACGCGCAGAAGTATACGCTCAAGCGTAGTAACTCCACTGTAAACACATATCGGAATGTGTTCCTATTGATAGATAAATATTGCAAATATCATAAACTACCGTTCGGATTCACTGAAGGCACAAAGAATCTACCCAAAACACATCCAGATATAACGATTCTCTCAGAAGACGAGCTAGTAAGCTTATTGTCCACTAAAGTGGAATACAAAAACAGGAATGGAAAGAATAACAGTAGCCTTGATGACAAATATCTAACTCTAACTGAATTTTTGGCCATAACTGGCTGTAGGTTTGATGAAGCTGCTTCACTTCAAATAAAAAGGCTTGATATTGAAAACGGTAAAGCTTATTTGGTGCAAACTAAAAATGGAGATAATAGAAATGTTTACTTTGATGGCGATAAATTAAAAAATTCTCTAAGGGGGCTTATCCAAGAGAGAGATTCTGAGGAACTTATCTTTACTGGAAGCACAGGAAATAAAATATTGCCAGGAACATTTAATGAAAATCTTAGATTAAGAGGAAAACTTGCTGGAATAAGTAAATTTGAGAGACTACATGCACACATTCTTCGTCACACATTCGCAACACACTTGCTTCAATCTGGAATTGATATAACAATTGTTGCAAAACTCTTGGGACACAAAGACATACGGGTAACATACGAAACGTATATACATTTAGCAGATACAACACTTCAAAAAGCAGTCAGAAAACATCCGTTGCTAAGAAAGTATGAAAATCCACAAGATAGAATAGATGAATTCATGGAGCTTTTAAATAAGTTTAAGTTTGGAGCAGATAGTAGATTTAATTTTAAAATCAATGGAGACAATAATTCATACAATATTTTATTATCACTTGCTCCCGAAGAATCACTTGAAAGCGCAACTCTCCCTATTATTTAAAGTTTTAAGTAGCTTTAAGTTTAAAATTACTTTATTACTTTTTTTCTTTCTTAAGCATTTTTTAATAGAATTAAAAATGGCTTTTTTTCTATCTTTGTTTGCGGAGCAAACCTCCCCCCTTCCCCCCATTAGAGTTAGTGCAAATTGACTCATTATTTCGTGAGTGTTTGTAAGTGTTTGTAAAACTCCAAGCCATTGGGTCATATATGACCTCTGCTCCCTCTTGAAGTACAACCCCGTGCCTCATCTCTGCACACTGTGAGATTGTATGCTTGCTGACCTATATACTCTTACCTTTACTCCCTCTGACCCATCTTTGTTTAACATTGCGTGTCAGACTTAGCCCTTTACAATGCCAGTTCTCAACCTGGATTAATATTTACCCTATCCGACTAAAACTGTATTTGTCAAGGACGATTTCAAAATATCATCCTTAAAACACTCCGTTGGTATAGATAAATGACTTATAATACGTAGGAAAAGTTGATTTATTTTTAAGCGTAATCAGGCATAAATAAAGCTTAAAATCACACCTAACACTATCTTAACAATTACTAGACTTATAGTATTAGAAGGGGATTAGTTCGTTTGCTTTCATTTTCAATGCTTTTGCAATTTTCTGTATAACATCCAGAGTAGGTTGTCTTCTTCCCTGCTCAATATGCCCCATATGAGTTCTCGATATATCTGAAAGCTCGGCTAATCTCTCCTGGGTTATACCTTTTTCTTTTCTGGCCTTCTGAATCTTTCTTCCTAGCTTCTCGTAAATCTTTGGTGTTTTACCCATGTCCTAATTTTGATAGCTATTGGCTAGAGACTCCACTAGCCTAGAGCGAGCATTTGGCCTTAATTCCTATTGAAATAAAAGTTAGTCGGAGTTATGATGTTCTTGAGCTTATTTATAATATGAGAGGGTATAAGCACACAAAATTTGTAGTTGGAGTTCTGTTTTTTGGGGGATTAGTTTTCGTTTATTTTGCACTGGGTAAGTCGGATTTTTTCTCGGTCTTTACGGTTATAATCATATTTTCAATTACGGGTTTTCTTGCTGGTCAGGAAATGGTTTATGACAAATATGATAGGATGCATTATTCAGCCCTAGAGGATGATGCTAAAAAAAGAAGGGAGAAGGATAAAAGAATATCGGATGAGGTTGATGGGCATATAAAACAGCATGAAAAAGAAAATTCAGATTCTGTCTAAAAAAGAACTACTAATTGGAATGGCCTGCTTGTTCATAGGTGCTTTAGTGGTATTTATCTACACCAGGGCAGAATTAAGTTCAAGTGAGAAGCTGACCGCAAGGATTCTATCGAACGCTATTGGTAGCATGGAAGCATCACAGAACCTCGCAGAATCGTGCTCTGAAGCCTACAATACAGCAACAGCGTGTGCTACTCATCTCAGCACATGCAATTTTGAAGAAGAGGCACGGAAGCTAGACGAATTCAATGTGAAAAGAAAAAACGCTGACTTGCAAATTGAATCGATGAATCAAGACATGAAGAAGATTATAGATGAAGTGTCGGCTAATCGTTAAGTATGGGCAGAAAAGGAAAGAATGGTACTCAAATTGACCGTGCCGTTGAAATAGTTATTAAAGAGGACTATATTTCTTGGCCATTTATCTCAAGGAAGCTTCAAATAGGCTATCTAGGAGCACAGAAAGTAATCAAAAAATTAGAGGAAATGGGTTATGTCGAAACGGGAGAGTCTACTAAGATAAAAGTTATAAAACATAAATTCCTTAATTAATGAAAAAACTGATTGGCATATTTAATCCAAGAAAAATGACGGCTGAGCAAATTTACGAGAAGATGATGAAAACTCTTCAAGAAAAGGATAGACTAAAGTTACTTGAGATGGCAAAAAATAGGGGAAAGCAAAAGGCAGAAGAAATGAAATCAAAAAAAATCATTGACCAAAATAGAAGCTAGAGTCGTATATTCTTACCAAATTATCACAATGGTATTTTAGATATTCGTACACCGAAACCGCATTAGTATTGCGTATTTATGAGATAATGCATACAGTATGGTTATAGGAAGCATGAGCAGTCGTTATATGATTAAGTTTTTTACCAAAATATACAAAAAAATAAAAAGCTATAGACTTTTCATAAAGATAGCTTTACTCGTAATTGGTTTATTCGTATTCCTTGTGATTATTACTTTTCCTATAACCAACGGTAATTTTAATGCAAAATTTTATAACCTTACAAAAGATGAGGGGTATGATGCGATTAAACTGATTAACCTGGAGAAAAGAAATACAGTAACAAAAGCAAAAGCAGCTTTAAAGGAAAAGATAAGCGAACTTGAGGCATTGGAACCTCCTAGGTCTTTAATCGAAATGACATTTAATTACACTGCGGGGACTGAATACGAAAAAAAGAACGATTACATAAGTACATATAAAAAGTTTTATGCCAGCCCGTATTGGGAATACTGGGAAGACAGCGAGCCATTATGGGTACAATATGAAGAAAAACAAAAACTGCTTGAAGAAAAAAATAAACTATATTCGAAAGAACGGTATGTAACAGCAAAATCAGAAAAAATGCTTGACGAAATTATGATACTAAACAAGGATATAGAATTACTGAATGAGCGAATTACCGAAAACAGTAAGATGGCAGAAGAAGAGTATGCACTTTTTACTAAACACCTAGGCAAGTTGTATGAAAAATTTTATTAAGCAAGTCATAACTGTACTTTTATTCATCTTTTTATTTTCTAATTCTGCACTACCTATTTTGGCACAAGAAGGGTGCGTAATACCACCCGTACCACCATATGAGAGCAATAAAGCTTGTGTTTATACCTCGTATAGTGGTACATACGATATTCTTGATTCTTGCTATCAGAAATATTTATCTTTGAAGAATGATTATGCTCAAAGATGCAAAAGTTATTGGGATAGCAAAAATACTGCGCCTAATCCAATAGCCCCCACATCAGTACCTCAAGTAATAGAAGTTATTAAAGAGGTTGTTGTTACGCCTACATCAGCATCTACTCCCAAACGCACCTATTATACAAATACCCCCACCGAAGAACCCAAACCTACATTAAAGCCTAATTCAATTATACCAAGCGAAGAAAATTATTATGATGATGAGCCGAAAATCATGCCCCAACAGCAAGGTAACTTTTTCTCTACAATATATAACGGTATTGCTAATTTTTTCAAACAATTTTTTAAGTAGTCCGTCATTTGCAGTAAGAAGCAAAATTATTATAATTTGTGAAGCACTTCTAATATTCGTTTTGGAAGCTCGGCGATAGTCATTGTTATTGACACAGTTTGCTCATTTGTACCTTTAGTGCTTTGTTCAGCAAGGCGGTTGTATACCTCTCTCAATGTAGTAAGTGCTTCTTTACGGTTTGCAGTCCGTGCAAGTGTTTCTTTAAGATAAATTGCTCCTGATAGTGTAAGCAGTGCAACCCCTGCAACAATAAGTGCCCATCCCTTACCTGTACTAAAATCAGTTAAAAAAGCTGCAACCATACAAAGCAATGCACCAATGTACGAAACCGTGCCGATTGCTCCAAGTTTTTGTATATCCTCGGGAAGTTTTTTAATTAACTCTTGTCCAAACACATGAGCATTATAGCATTTACAAGAAATTTCCTAAAAAAAATCGGCTGGCCTGAAAGGAGATACCGTATATTCTAGCTTCGGGGTTATTCTAAAAAATCTTCTACGCACCACGGGCTTGAACTGCCTACCCCTGGACCCTAAACCCTCATTTGGCCACGCTGGGGATGTGCTTTGTTATAACTGCCAACAAAAGTGTGCCAATAACGAAACACCCACCATGTACCGCCTGCCCGCCAGTAAATCACACATGAAGAGACGATACGAAAAACCATCAAAAGGAGTTATAAAAATGTCTTATAGTAATACGTCCAGCCTCAGGCGCTAAAATAGCTCTATATTCCAGCCTCAAAATCATGTCGCACAATAGTGGAAATGCGACATGGCGTAATATTTATGCGAGGGTTTTTTCGATAAAGGAGAGTATCGTCTTAAATCTTTTTTCTGTTGCTGAAGAAATTAGTTTTGTAGCTTTTTTTGATAATGTTGCAGAAGTGGATATGCTCGCAAGAGTTTGTTGAAATACTTTTTTTGTAACTGGTCCTGAGAAGCCCGCCAATGCTGACAAGTCCTTACGCTCTTTATCAGTGAAAATCTGTTCAAACTCACAATCTCCTGCCACCCCTATAAAATCCAAAACGTGCATTGATTTTTCAATATGCGGAAATTTAACCTGATAACTCGCTTTGTTTGCTCTTCCCTCATCATCATTATCAAGTAAAACAAAGGTTGATGCTCCCCATCCAACATGCAACGATATGAGAGTTTTAAGCGTGGACGCTCCTGTACCAGGCATAATAACGAAATCAAGTTTCTTTTTAAGAACTTGCTCAAACATAAATCTAAATCCGCAATAATCATAGACTCCTTCAACTAACACTACTTTTTTCCAAGGAGCATCCAACGTAAATGGCTGTATTTCTAGAGCATCGATTATTGGTTGGTAATATGATGTTTCAATATTCTTCCCTTGTAAGTATTGCTGGTATTTTGTTACCTTTACTACTCCTTTTGCAGCCTGCACTATGTACACATTTGAAAGATTTTCTTTATCAATAAGATATTGACTATGGGTTGTATAGATTACATTGGAATCACTTGCGAGTGTTCTAAAATCCTCTACCATATTTGTTTGTGCTGAAGAATGAAGGTTAGAGCCAGGCTCATCAATCAAATACAGCGTTTTACCAGATTCGGCACGCAATTTTCTTTTTCTAAATTCAGTTTTAAGAAGAAATGTTAAATACCACAATGCGCCTTTGCTTCTTTCCTCAATTGCGAATACAGTTACGCCATCAGCCCCGACAATTTCAAAAGTAAATAGCTTTTTCTCTGGGAAATATACAAGCTCAACCTTATGAATAGATTTTGTACCCTTTAGTTTTTTGTTCCACCTCTCAGTAAATTGTTTGTTTAAGGCTTTATTAACTTTATTGAGAACGGTTTGACGTGGATTTTTATCAACGAGGTTTGAAAACTGAGTAACAGTGATTTTCGGGTCAGCATGAAAAAACATTCCCTCGATAGTGCTAGCCCAATCGGGGTCGTAGTACTGTGTACTAGCTTCTATGCTTATGAAATCGGGAATTTGGTCTTTAAAATCCTCAAAATACTGAATGGAAGGAAGAATTTTTAGTATTTCTTTACATAAATTACTCTCAACTGTCTTATTCGCAAGAGTGAGTTGCTTTTCTAAACCTCCCATTAATTGATAGTCGTCTTTTACAAATTCAGCGTTTTTATATTCGAACAAACGGCAAATCTGGAGAGTATCAATTTGTAAATCCTTCGGATTGATTCCTTGCGTAATATGGGGCGTAAGCAATACAACAAGGCTATCTTTGTCGCTTTTTTCAATTAAAATCTGTGCCGTAACAGAGGCTGTTGAATCTACTTCCTTCTTGTTGCGAATCCCTTTATAAAATCTTAGCCTTGCATCAGCATCTTCAATGTCATTAGATGAATCAAATGCCTCAATTGCTCGAAGTACGCTTGTTTTTCCAGATTCGTTAAGACCAAGTAGCAACACCAAACCTTCTTGCGTAAGGTCAATTTCAGCATTTTTTATTGCTTTAAAATTATTTACTGTGAATTTTTGGTATCGCATTTATGTTGCCTCATTCTACCAAAAAATGAACCAAGATGATATAGTTTAGGACTCTTGTCAATCACTTAATCACGGGGTAATATGTAGGAAATATGAAAACTAAACGTCAATTTTTCTGTCTCAGAAATGCGGGGATATCAAAGACTGATTCTTCGTCGTCATCCCGACGGGATGGTTCTTCAGCCTGAAATGTTGGATTACTGATGTTTCCTCCTCCATATGGATCCTGTTGAGGGTTATTGTCCTGCATATTTGCGTTTCCGTAATCTTGTCCCTGTTCTTCCATCGTACTTTGGACCATTTGCTGAAGTCTTTTTCTTGACTCATCAAAGCCTGTTGCAATAAGTGTAATTCTTATAGAATCAAATGCGCCTTTGTCTATAGTTGCTCCAAAGATGATGTTTGCATCCGGATCTGCTGCTTGGGTAATAATTCTAGATGCTTCCTCAACCTCTTGAAGTGATAGATCTTCTCCACCTGCAATATTAAATAAAACTCCGCGTGCCCCATCCATACTCACCTCAAGAAGAGGAGATGAAATAGCTTGTCTTGCTGCGATTTGTGCTCTGTTCTCTCCAACCCCAACTCCAAGTCCCATTAGAGCTGTTCCTGCGTCATTCATTATGGCTTTAACATCGGCAAAATCGACATTAACGTATCCGCTTTGTGTAATAAGATCTGATATGCCCTTAACACCGTGTCCAAGGACTGAATCCGCAACTCTAAATGCCTCAAGAAGTGATAACTTTTTGTCTACACTATCTAGAATTCTTTGATTTGGTACAACAATAAGTGTGTCTACATATTCCTTCAACTCCTCAATTCCATCTTCCGCTGCAACCATTCTTCGTGTTCCTTCAAAGTTAAATGGTTTTGTAACAACAGCAACGGTTAGAGCACCTACCTCTTTTGCAACTCTTGCAATAACAGATGAGGCTCCGGTTCCTGTTCCTCCACCCATTCCAGCGGTTAGAAAAACCATATCTGATCCCTCTAAGTACTGCTTTATTCTCTCAACGCTCTCCTCAGCTGCTGCACGACCAACATCAGGATTTCCACCAGATCCAAGTCCACGAGTAATATTTTCACCTATCTGAAGTTTTGATTGTGCTTGAGAGTTGAGAAGCGCTTGAGCATCCGTGTTGACTGCTATAAAATCTACCCCTTCAATTTGACCATCTAGGATCATTGAATTGGTAGCATTTCCGCCTCCTCCACCTATTCCCATGACTCTTATTTTTGCGAAGCTTGCTGTTTGAGGCTTAATTAACATATGAAGATAAGTCCAATACTAACACAGTTAAAATTACTTTTCAAACAACTAATTTTAACTATTTTTTTCTACTTCTTTGGCAGGAATTTTTTGAGAAGCTTAGTGAGAGAATTAACCGATGGAATTTCGAATTTAAATCCTGGGAGCATACCGGCAAGACCGGGACCAGAAACACCCTCACCTCTAAAGCTCTTGGAGTATTCAAGTAACCCAACTGCTGTTGCAAAAGTTGGAGACTCAACGTCATCAATAAGACCTGCAATATTTTGAGGAGTACCTACTCTAACAGTCATTGATAACATTCTCTTTGCGCTTTCCTCAGCTCCTACTGTCTTTGCTCCACCACCTGTAATAACAAGCCCTGCCGGTGTCTGGGTTGCAAATCCACTCTTTTTGATCTCCAAAGCAATCATTGTAAAGAGTTCGTTTAGCCTAGGCTTTATTATTCCCTCAACCAAAGTCTTTGCAGAAACCTTCTTAACGTCTTCTGGAAGATGAAGTTCGTCAAGATTTAGCTCATCTTCTTCTTGTCTATTCTTTCTATTTTCTTCATTATTTGGAATTCTAACTCTTCTTGTGTAGTGCTTAGAAAGGTAAAGCTTGATCTTCTCAGCGCTTTCAAGTGAAATCTTAAGTCCAATTGCCAAATCATTTGTAATGTGACGAGCGCCAATTGGAATAACACTTGTATAAGAAAGGGACCCATCTACGTAAATTGCAATATTTGTAACTCCTGCCCCAATATCAGCAAGAACTACCCCCAACTCTTTTTCTGTATCAGAAAGGACTGATAAGGATGAGGCAAGACCTGCAAAAACAAGGCTTTGAACATTAACCCCTGCCTCAGATGAGAGAATCTTTTCGACATTCTTAACACCTGCGGAATTAGCTGTAATTATGTGAGTGTCAACTTCAAGCCTTACTCCCGACATTCCAACTGGATCCTTTATTCCACCCTCACCATCGACCGTGAAAGTCTTTGGAATAACGTGGATAATTTCTCTCGTTGAGGGAAGACTTACTGCACCTGCTGCTTCCAAAACTCTTTCAACGTCGTATTCTGAAATTTCACCATCGGGCTGGCTTACGGCAACAACTCCTTTTGAATTTTGTGATTCAATGTTAACACCAGATACAGAGACAAATACACGGTCTATTGAATGACCGGCCATTCGCTCTGCGCTATCTAACGATGAGTTAATAGCGTCTGATGCTTCCTCAATATTTACTATCTGGCCTTTTTTAACTCCTTTTGAGGGGACTTCGCTTACACCTAAGATATTTATTACATCATCATCGGCGCGCGCTATAAGAGTTGCTACTTTTGACGACCCAATATCAATACCCACGACAACATCGACATTCTTCATATTTAAACTAGTTTAGTAAAAGTGTTATAAATTTACAATATCAAAACTTAACCAGTGGCTTATAGCCGATAGGACAAAGCCTAATGGTTACTTTTAAAACTTTACGACTGGTTTACATCCCAAAGGGATGAAACCTGTTGTCAAAATTTGACAACAGGTTTATGGTGTCTAGCCAAAACCTGAAACTAAAATTTGACAACAGGTTTATTGTACCTCAAATCTATATATATTGCTTGTTTGCCATCTTCAATTATCTGCTGATCGACAGCCTCAACAATATCCATCTGCCCTGCAATGTCTTTTTCAAGTGACAACATTACTCTCGTCACCTTATTTAGAGTAAATGTAACGACTGCCGAATTTGAAGCAAATTCTACATTATCAACGACAAGCCCGGTATTTAGAATGATATTTTTTACCTGATTATTGTCAGGAGGAACACTACCTTGGGGATTTAAAATAACATCATCATGCCCTACAAAATTAGGCAAAACGACTTGCCTTAGTATAAATAACAAAACAACAAGTATAAATATTCCAAGCAACACTAAAGATATATTTATTATCAAACGGGTGTAATTTCTGTGCGTATGGGCTTTGACCGTTGTTCTGATCTTTGGCTTTTTTCGTCTTCGAAACAAAGACACTCGCTTGTTAAAGCGGTTTACTTTCGTTTCCTTTTTTACCTCTTCCTCCATACATCAGTATCTGCTCGACAATTCTTTCAGAAGCATCAGAAATGACGTACTTTTCTGCATTTTTTGCATTCTTTCTGTAGACGTCTTTATCTTTTATCATAGCACGGATTTTCAAAAGTAGGCTCAAAGGAGATACGTCATCTTGGTCCATATATTCACCCATTCCAAGTTGAGAGAAGAACTTTGCATTATCCTTCTGCTCATTTTGTTGTCCAAAGGGAAGGGGTATTAGAAGCGCCGTAGTATTGCAGAGTAAAAGTTCAGTAATGGTATTAATTCCAGATCTTGAAATTACCAAGTCACATTCAGAAAGAAGTGTATAAACATCCTGCGGAGAGTAAAACTCAGAGACTTCATATTTGTCGTCAGCAACCTTAACAAGCTTTTCAAAATCACCAAACTCCTTGGCATTTCCTGTTTGATGATATACATGAAAGTCCTTTGTCAAATCTTGTCTAATTTTTGAGACAACATCGTTTATGAAGTGTGAACCGGTGCTTCCCCCAGTGATATAGATTGCAGGCTTTTTAACCTTAATAGAAGAATTCTTTTCAAAAAATTCAGGTCTTATCGGATTTCCAGTTAGAACCGTCTTCTTACTGTTGAAATAATTCCTTGAAGACTCAAATGATATTAGTATTACATCTGCCACTTTTGAGATAAGGCGAGCAGAAAGTCCTGCTTTTTGGGTTTGTTCATGCAAAACAACTGGAATTCCAAGAATTTTTGAAGCCATAGCAACCGGAAGCCCAACGTACCCTCCAAAAGTTACAACAACGTCAGGCTTTTCGGATTTTAAAATCCTCAAAGCCTGATAGACTCCTGCCGGAAACTTTGCAAAAGAAGGTATAGTTCTTGAAGAAAACTTTCTTTGCAAGCGTCCTGTTGTCAGAATTCTAAAGGGAATATCTAGCTTTTGGCACAGCTTATATTCGTATGTTTGACTGTCATCCCCCTCAAATGCGTGCTTTCTACCAATAACAAGAATTTCGTGCTCCGTCTTGAGCTTTTGAATGATAGAGTATGCGGGGCTAAAATGACCGCCTGTTATTATGATTTTCATGACCGCCGTAACCTCCCAAACGTTCTCTGCCTCATGCGACCCAATGCGCTTCCTTTTCTTTGGCTTGGTCGCTTATCAAGTGCAATATTAAACAAAAGACCAATAGCTGCATAATTAATAAGCATTGAGCTTCCACCATAAGAAATAAAAGGCAAAGGCACACCTGTAAGCGGAATCACAATCGCTTGTGAGGCTAAATTTATCAAAGTCTGGATTGTAAGAAAAACCGTAATGCCTGACGCCAATAACTTACCAAATTGTGTTTTTGCATTAACCGCAATTAGAATACCAATTGCACTTAACGCTATGTATAGAGAAATTAATATTATGCTTCCAATATATCCTGCTTCCTCAGCAAAAACAGCAAATATAGAGTCTGTCGTATGTTCCGGAAGATAACTATATTTTTGAATAGAGTTTCCAAAACCGACACCAGTTAACCCGCCACTCCCAAGCCCTATCACGATTTGCTTTGTGTGATATGAGGTTGTACTTAGATTTTCAACATCAAAATTCTGAAACGCAGTAAGTCGTTTTAACCGATAGGGAGAGGCTCCTGCAACAAGAATTATTAGTATAAGACCGACAATAAGAACCGGAGCAACTTCTTTCATGGATGCACCCGATACATAATAAACGATAAAAGATGTCGCAGCTATGATAAATGATGTCTTAAGATCTGGCTGTAATAGCACGAGTCCGCTTGCAACTCCAAGCAAAATCAAAAAGGCCATAAGCCTTCCCTTTTCCTTTACTGACAACCACGATGCAAGATACAAAGAAAGTGAAATTTTAAGAAACTCTGATGGTTGAAAAACCGAAACACCTAAGTTGATCCATCTATTTGATCCATTCAATTCGAGTCCTATTCCTGGGAAAAAAACCAATACTAGTAGTCCAAGCGTCCCAAGAAGTAATGGCAATGACAAATTGTAAAGGACAGATTCTTTAAATCTAGACATAAAAAATGCAGCTGCAATTCCCAAAAATATCCAAACACTTTGATTTTTTATGAAATAATACTTGTCTTTTAATTCCAACTGAGCTGTGTATGAAGAACTTTCATAGAGAATAAACAAACCAAGGGTGGTTAGTATAAAGATGACACAAAGAAGGGACAGGGCGAGCTTGTTCATTTATTGGATAAATGCAAGGTAGAGACCAATAAGTGCAAATGCGAATCCCATAAGCCAGCCTCTCATTACTATTTTAGGTTCTTCCCAACCTTTTTTCAGGAAATAAAGATGCAGCGGTGCAATAGGAAATGCCTTTCTTTTTAAGAACTTTTTAGAAAGTATTTGGATCAATGATGAACCTACCTCAACTACATAAACCCCTCCAATAATTGTCACAGCAATCTCCTTTCCTGTTAGAAGACCAATAACAGCAAGGACCGCTCCTAACGAAAGTGAGCCAACGTCTCCAAGCCATAGCCTTGCCTTGTAAATATTAAAGTAAAGAAATGCACCAACAGCACCAAGAAGAATGGCTATGAAGATAGCCAAAAACTCATTTAGTAAAGCGCTTGAAATAACCAAGAAAGCACTCAAGCATATGATTAGAACTCCACAAGAAAGACCATCAAGACCATCTGTGATATTGAAAGCGTTTGTAAAGCTCACTATGACAAATGCTGCAAAAAGGATATATAATGGACCCAAAAATACTACTCCAAAGGCCGGAATATGAACAAAAGTATGACCGTTCATAAAAAGTACCCAACCGATTACTATAGCCAGAACCCATTGAATAGCAAATTTGTGCAAAAATCTTAACCCGAAAAAACCCGTTCTTTCTGCATTTAAAATCTTTTTTAAATCGTCGTAAAATCCAAGAGCCCCAAATCCTATAAAAGCAAACAGAAGAACGCTTATTTCCCACAACTTTACGTCAACTCTAAAAAGACCATATGCCCAAAGAGTTAAGATTGTAACAACAAAAATAATTAAAATTCCTCCTCCGATTGGAGTTCCTACTTTCCATTCGTGAAGCTTATCAAAGACATAAGTTCTATTGTTAAAGATGTCTCTCGTCTTTTGCTTCTGCCTTTGAAGTTTCATTTTATAGAGAAAGTCTATAAAAGGAACAATAAGAATTGAGGTTATAAAAAGTGAAAGAATCGCGAATCCAAAAACTTTGTCCATAAAAAATTAGTTTATCAGTTCAACGTTGGATTTTAACCCATCGAGACTATATTTTACAACTAAACTTGCCTAACAAACAATTATTTAATTTTTGATGAAGCAGGATGTGTGCCCGAAACGGAGACAAGAGGAAAAACAAGACACTCTTTTCCAAGAACAGTCCCAGGGTTAAGAACAGCACTCACGCCCACAAAGCATCCGTCCCCTACAATTCCTCCGAATTTTTCATTTCCAGTTGATATTCTTTCATCACCTTTTCTAATAGTGACAGGCTTTCTATCAAATCTCCAGTTTGCAAGAGTTGCACCTCCTGAAATATTGCAACCGCTTCCGATAATACTATCCCCAACATAATTCAGATGAGCAAGCGCGGTACCTGAGAGAATAATTGAGTGTTTTACCTCTGTTGCGTGACCAACATTTACGTCGTCGCAAATGACATTTCCCCCCCTTATAAAGGCAGCGTGCCCAATTATTGAATTATGGCCGATAATAGCATGGTCTTTTATCCTTGCAGTATCATCAATCGTAACGTTTCGACCGACAAATACATCTTCTTTAATTTCGGAAAAGCCCAAGCTATGGGCATTTTTTTTGAATTCCCCAATGAAAGTTTTAAGATCAAATAGAGCTTCCCAAGGAGTATTGTAATTGCTTAGAAAAGACTCCAAAATTCCAGGGGTGCTAAAAAAATTCTTATAGTTGAAGTCGTTATTCATTGGATAGAATATTTTCTGCTTCCTCTAAATCTTCCCTTGTATTCACACCCTGCCACCTACCGTGTGTAAGTTTGTATCCGGCAATTTTTCCATGATGGTGAGAAATTATATCTATTATGTCTGTTATATAAAATTCGCCCGATACTACGTTTTTCTTTATGTCTTTTATATTCTCTTCTAAATATTTCTTGTCGATTATGTAACATCCGAGATTTATTTCTTGAATTTCTTTTTGCTCATCGGTTGCGTTCTTTTCCTCAACAATTCCGACAATTTCCTGATTTTTGTCTCTAACAATTCTTCCAAAACCTGTAGGATTATCTGAATCCATTGTTATAAGAGTTATTTTAGCCCCTCTAGATACATGAGTGTCATAAAAAGACTGAAATATTTCGGGTGTATAAAGGTATGAGTCGTCACCATTCATGATTAACAAATGATGACTCGTGTCGGGAACGAATGGAATCGCACATGACACAGCATGCCCTGTACCAAGTTGCTCTTTTTGTTCTGCAACCAGAATATCTTGATCAAGAAGCGCAATGACTGAATCCTTTGCAAAACCAACAACCACAACGATACTTGAAATCCCACTACTTCTTAATATTCGAATAGACCTTGAGAGTAAGGGCTCACCATGAACTTTCATTGCAACCTTATTCGTGTCCGTAGACTGCATACGCGTACCACGACCAGCTGCTAATATAATTGCAGTTACATTATTCAAATTAATCCTCCTCTGCTTCTTCCATTTTAGCGCCAACATCCTGAAGACGACGTAATAGTTTCTCATAACCTCGTTCAATATGCTCTATTCCAAATAGTACACTTTCCCCATCTGCAAGCAATGCCCCTATTACGAGTGTTGCACCTGCCCTAAGGTCAGTTATCTTAAGGATTGCATTATGAAGTTTTTGAGGGCCGGTAATTCTTATTGCCTGCCTATAACTAGAATTTGGGTCGTAATTGAAATTGTAAAAGTCCTTAGGATTATCCACTTGCGGATCGTAAGACTCTATCTTTGCACCCATTTTCTTAAGTTCCGGTACATAACCAAATCTGTTCTCATAAATTGATTCATGTATTGTCGACACACCTTCTGCCTGCGTCATAAGAATAGCCCAGGGACCCTGCCAGTCGGTTTTAAATCCAGGCTCACATGCAGTTACGACGTCAGAAGGTTTTATCCCATCAGGTGCAAAGAACCTAATACCATCATCTTTCTTTTCAAAATCAACGCCGCATTTTTTAAGTTCTTCAAGGAAAATACCGACATTATCAAGGGGGGCATTTGTTAGTGTGATATTTCCACCGGAAAGAACTGAGAGTATTGCAAAAGTCACAAATTCATTTGCGTCTGAAACTATCTCATACGTCGTACCATGTAATTTTTCAACACCTTCGATTACAATTTTTCGATTTTCAACTCTTTGAATCTTTGCTCCCATGCTATTTAAGAGCTTGATTAAATCATCAATCTCGTGCTCTTCAGCGGCATTTTCAATAGTTGTAGTGCCTTTTGCTAGGGTTGCTGCCATGATAAGAGTCTCTGTACCGGTATGAGTGTTCTTGTCAAAACGATAAGTTGTACCAACTAAACCCTCAGTTGATGCATGGTAATAACCGTCCTCCGACCTGTACTCTATTTTTGCCCCCATCATCTCGAGTCCCTCGATATGTCTTTCTATAGAACGGGCACCCAATCTACAACCTTCCGGATTTGGAACAATTGCCTTCTTAACACGTAAAAGCAATGGCGCTAAAAACATCGATGAGGTTCTTACCCTTGCACCCTCTTCTAGAGACAGTTCATGATTTGTTATGTCACCTACAGTTATCGTAACCTGGCCATCTCCCCGCTCAACAGTTCCTCCAATTGACTCAATTATTTCTAAAAGCGCCTGATTGTCAGATATCTCAGAAACATTTTTAAGCGTAACTGGTTCATTAGTTAAGCAGGCTGCGATCACTGCCTTCGTAACCACGTTTTTAGACCCGGATATTCTAATGGTTCCGTTTAACATTGCGCCCCCTGAAATGATATATTTTCTACTCATACGATTAATTTTTCCGCTATCTTGTATACATCTCCAGCTCCAAAAGTAACAATAATATTGTCCTTTGAGGCGAAGTTTTGCCCTACGTATTCTACCACATCAGAAAAATTTTCAAGAAAAATTACGTCTTTTCCCTTAAAACCATCTTCGTATTCTTCTTTAGAAATTGTATCCTTCTCAGTATCTCTTGCCGATCTAAAAATTGGAAGAAGGATTGTCTTTTTGGCTTCCTCGAAAGAGGAGGAAAAATCAGTCAAGAGTGCTTTTGTTCTTGAAAAAGTATGGGGTTGGAAAATGCATATAAGATTCTTTCCGGGATATGCCTCTTTAATTGAATTTATTGTTGTTTTTATTTCATGAGGATGATGGGCATAATCGTCAAAAACAATCGCGCCATTATTCATTTCGCCAACTAATTCACTTCGTCTTTTTGTACCTTTAAATTCCCTAAGGCAAATTCTGATCTTTTCAGGCTCAAACCCAAGCTCGGAAAGAAGAGCAATAACGGCCAAAGCATTTTTTGCGTTATGTGCACCTGGGATTGAAAGCTCGAAATGACCATATTCAACGCCATTTTTAAGAACATTAAAACGACTCGATAGACCAATAGGCACTATTTTATTTATTTTGTAATTGGGTTCCCCATTTTCACCATAAGTAATAACTTTAATGTCTTTTTCAATTTTATCCTTAAATTGAGCAAGAAACTTGTCATCATTATTTACCAAGAGCTTTCCACCGCTTTTTATATTTTGTGCAAATTGTAAAAATGCTTTTTTAACATCGTCAATGGAATCGAACTGATCAGGATGATCAAAATCAATGTTGTTAAAAATTGCGTGGAATGGGTTGATGTATAAAAATTTAGGAATCCTATCATAAACAGGCTCTGAAGAGTATTCATCGGCCTCAGCTACAAAATATTCACCTTGACCATAATGGCCAGGGGATCCAAGCGGGAAAACCTCACCTGTCCCAACAACGTAAGTGGGGTCATTGCCATATCCCTTTAGAGTCGTTGCAAGAAGAGAAGCAATCGTTGTTTTACCGTGAGATGCTGCAACAGCTATGCTTTTGAATGATCGGTCAAATATGTCTCCCTCCATAAATAATGATAAGGCCTGTCCTTGAGATACGACTGGAATTCCGTTAGCCTTTGCCCACGCTGACTGAGGATTATCAAAACCCTTGTGTGCACCTGTTGTGACTAATAAGCAATTTTTTTTATCCGTTGAGCTAAAAAAGCCTGATACGGACTCGATTTCAAAATTTACACTTATTTCAATTCCTTTCTTCCTCAAGTAATTATCGGTTATAAATTCAGCCTCTACATCAGACCCTGCTACTTCAAGACCCGCTTCGCTGGCAATTATCGCCAAAGGGGCAACACCCACTCCCTTAATGCCAACGAAAAAGATTTTCTTAACATTACTTACTTCAGGCAATATCATTGGCTTGTAACTCATATATATCTTTTAACTGCTGCTTGATCACTCCAATCCACTTCTCCATTTCCCATGTTCATAGATCTTTCGTGCCCCTTGCCCGTAATAATAACTGTGTCATCCGGTTGTGCAATTGATATCGCGTAACGTATAGCCTCTTCGCGATCCTCTATCTCATGTACTTTTTGAGTATCTAAAATCCCCTTCATTATTTCACTATTTATGTCCGCAACCCTCTCCCGCCTAGGATCTTCAGCGGTCAGGATTATTTGATCATCATAATAGGAGGCGACTTTACCCATCTCGGATCTTTTTCCGCGATCTCTTTCTCCTGCAGCTCCAAATACGTGTATAACTTTGCCTTTAGTTGTCTTTCTAACCTCAGGCAATATACCGTCAAAAGAATTTGCGGTATGAGCAAAATCTACCATTACACGAGCCTTATTTTTTGCATAAAATACTTCTTGTCTACCGATAGGTGCTTCAAAGCTTTGAATTGCACTCTCAATTGTCTTGCTATCGACCCCAAGCTTCATGCAGGCAAGACTAGCTGCTAAGATGTTTTCTAAGTTAAAATCGCCAATAAGTGCAGTTTTAATTTTAAACGGGGAATTTAAAACTGTCAGATCAGAATCTGAGGCACCATGCAAAGAGTAAGAAAAAAGTTTTTCCATAGGTACAATTTGTGTTACCTTCTCAAACCAAACACCATTACTATTGCAGACTGCAATTTTGGATTTCTTAAATAGCTTAAGCTTTGTATCGACGTAATTTTCGTAACTTTTGTGGTAATCTAAGTGCTCGTTAGTTATATTCGTCAAAACAGCAACATCAAAATTTATACCCCAGACCCTATATTGATCTAAAGCGTGACTTGTTACTTCAAGGACCAAATGAGTACATTTATTATCTTTTGCAAGCTTAATATATTTTTGAATGGCGAATGGGGATGGAGTCGTAACATGAAACCCTGTTTCATGCATCTTTCCGTCAATAACAGCTCCAATCGTTGAAATAACAGCCACCTTTTTACCCGAAGCTCTTAATATGTGATAAATCAGGCTTGAGGTTGTTGTCTTGCCATCCGTACCTGTTACACCAATTACACATATCCCGCGACTAGGGAATAAATGTAATGTATTTGCTGACATTGCAAGCGCAAGATGGGCAGTATTTTTAATTTTTCTAAGGTTTCTTTTCATACAATAATTATATTACTTTGATGGTTCTATGTTGTAATACTGTATAACCTCGCGGGCGACATTGAAAAATATCGGAGCTGCGGTTTCCGAACCGAAAATTGAGGACTTTGGCTTGTTAACTATGACAAGCATCGTAACTCTAGGCTTTTCTGCTGGGAAAAACCCGATAAATGATGCGTTGGTGTTTGTGGGATCATAATGGCCTTCAACCGCAATTTGGGCGGTTCCTGTTTTGCCTGCAACGCTATAATTAGGAATCTTTGTAAATTTTGACTCCCCCTGGTCGACAGCATTTACCATCATCCATGCAACAACCTTTGCAGTCGCCGCATTTATAGATCTACCAACCTCATACGGGGAAAGCTCTATCGTTTCACCTTCGGGAGTTAATATCTTATCAACAACCATGGGACGCATAAGTCTTCCCTCATTTGCGATAGCATTGACAGCAGTGATTAGCTCAATTGGAGTAACAGATATCCCCTGTCCAAAACTTGCGGTTGCAAGATCAATATCTATCCATTTTTTCTCGGGTCTAATGGGCTCTGTCACCTCACCCTGGATATCAATTCCGGTAAGACTGCCTATTCCAAATCTTTTCAAGTAAGCAGTGAACCTTTTTACACCAAGTTTTTGTCCAACATAGACCATTCCAGTGTTATCTGAGTGTTGTATGACCTGTGTCATGGTCGTATTTGCGTAATATTTCCCGTTCCAAGTTTTTATTTGGTATCCACCAACTTCTAGAGGTCCTGCGCATATTGGGCATTTTGTCTCAGGTTTTATAAGACCACTATCGATTCCTGCTGCCATAACCAACACTTTGAAAGTTGAGCCTGGTTCGTAAAGATTTGAAACGATGGGACTTGTGTAATATTTACCCTCATACTCCCAGTATTTACCTGGATCAAATTTTGGATATGAGGAGGCTGCAAGTATCTTACCTGTTGATGTTTCCATAACTATGATTGTGGCTCCCTCTGCATCGTATTTTTTCATTCCAGTCGAAAGAGCTGTATCTGCTATATATTGAATTGACCTATCAACTGTTGTAATAAGTGTCCGTCCGTCAATTTTTTTGTCTTCCCTCACATCCGTTAAAATTGGATTACCAAAAGAATCCTTAAGTAAATAGATACTCCCGGGACGACCTTTTAACTGCCTGTCGTAGTAACCCTCAAGACCAAAGTACCCTTGATTCTCTCCATCTTGGTTTTTACCTACAAAACCTATTAAATGTGCTGCCATGGAAGCCTCAGGATAGTCTCTTTCTGTCTGCTGTTCAAAACCCAATGCGTCAAGTTTCAAGCTTTCAATTTTCTGTTTTTGCTCATAAGACAGTCTACTTTGAAGACTTACCCAATATAAATCCTGATTAAGCCTTGCTGATATTGAAGCAGAATCCGCTCCAAGGATAGGAGAAAGTTTTTCTGCATAACTATCAAATGAATCAACTTTTTTTGGATTTGCATAAAGAAGATAGGAAACTTTGTTAGTTGCTATTGGAAATTTATCCTGAAACAATACGTCTCCTCTTTTTGCGATTGATACAAGAATCAATGTGCTTTGATCACGGCCCTCAAGGCGCAGTGTATCCGCCATTACGACTTGCCAGTAAAAAAGTCTCACAACTATTACAAGAAAACAGATAAAAAATGCTGCAAAAATACTTGCGAGACGATGGTCTCTTTTCATTGATTATACGTAAGATACGGTTTTCGAAGAGAAATATATGAAGGTCCTTCAACGTATCCCAAAAGCGTTGCTTTTTGAGAAATAACCTCAAAAGAAGTCTGACTCAATACTTTGGAATTAAGGATGTGATTTTCCTCATCAAGCTTCGCTATGTTTGATTGAATTTTTTTTACCATAACGCTATCTGAAGCCAATTTTTGAGAAAGATGGATGCTTAAAAGCTCTAACCCAATTGTTAAAAGCAAAAGCAGTGCTACTGGTATATATAGTTTTTTGTGCATATTTAATTCTTCTGAAAAACTCTTAATTTAGCGCTTCTGGAACGCTTATTTTTGACATTTTCCCCATAAGTTGCAGTAAGCGGCTTTTTTGTTATAACAGTTCCAATGCCCTGTCTTTTTAACCTTTCAAATAATTGTTTAGTTACTCTATCCTCAAGCGAATGAAATGAAATAACAGCTATCCTTCCTCCAGGCTTTAGAACATCAACCGCACCATTTAATCCCTCTTTTAAAGCATTAATTTCGTCATTTACCTCTATTCTTATTGCTTGAAATACTCTTGTTGCCGGGTGTATTGCTTCACTTTTATGACTAATTTTTTCGATTAATCGTGCTAGCTCTTTAGTTGTATTTATCGGATTTTTCTTCCTTGTTTCAATGATCTCTTGAGCTATTGCTTTTGCGTTATGTTCTTCCCCGTAAAGTAAAAAGATGTTATTAAGATCATTCATTGAATATCTATTTACGACTTCATGTGCAGAAAGAATTTGTCCTCGGTCCATTCTCATGTCTAACCTTTCGTTGTGCTTTATACTGAAGCCTCTTTCTCCATTGTCTAGTTGATAGCTTGATACCCCTAAATCGAAAAGTATTCCATCCACCTCGTTAAAGTTGTTTTCCCGATCGATATCTTCTATATCTCTGAAATTGCCTTTGACAATTAAAAGATTCCCGTCACGAAGATCTGTACTTAAAGTTGAAACCACATGATTTATCGCATCCTGATCCTGATCTATGCCAAGCACTAAACCTCCTCTTCTTATTATTTCCTTAGTGTGCCCAGCTCCTCCGAGTGTTGCGTCAATATATTTGCCATTCTGCTTCACATTTAGACTGTCAACAGCAGTATCAAGTAAAACGGGGGTGTGTGAAAAGTTAATCATGATTTTAGTTGTTTATATGCTTCAATTGCTTTGTCTTTAAGTTGTATTTGTGTCATATCACGATAACTTTGGTAAAGTTGTTTGTCCCAAAGCGAAATGTACCACGCTCCCCCAACGAATTGAACCTCTTTTTGTATCTTTGCGTGTTCTTTTAAAAAGATGGGCAGAATAAATCTTCCCTCCCGATCAAGCTCAATCTCAAATGTCCCTCCAAAAATGAATCTTTCCAAGTCCCGTACCTGTGGTAGCAAAAAAGAATTTTCCTTAAAAAGTTTTTTGTTGAACAATTCCCAATCCGTTCTTGGCAGTATTAATAATGAATTTTCAAACCAATTTGTTATAAAAAGTGAATCTCCTGTTATTTCTCTGAATTTAACTGGAAATGCTATCCTATTTTTTTCTCTTAACCGCACCGAATGTGAACCTAAATACATTTCATGATTATACTATATCGTTGGATATCATTTCCGCCACTTATCGCCACTTTTTAATGTACTTACTATTTATAGAGGACTTTTCACGACATGTCAAGGGAGAAAATGTAAAAAAACAAGCAATATTTGAAGCTAAAATAGTCTTTCTGAGGTCCGTGAAACGTTAACTTCCTAATTCGAGGTCTTTTTTGACAAGTCCAGTCTGTCCGTCTTTAAGGTTAAGACGAATTATGAAAGAGATTTTGGTAACACCTGCATCATACTTACACTTTCCCGAGCTACATGTACCTATCGTTATTTCTCTTTTTATGGAGGTCTCGCCTGGATTCACTTCTCCTGAACCTATTGCACCTCTTGGAACAACTTCCCCGTCTACTTCTGCGTCGTAGTTCATTTCATATTCAAATGAATCGAATTTTGACACATCTGTTATCTCCATAACAACCTCAGTACCGGCTGCATTTGGGGTTAAGACAAGTCCGATATCCTCAGGGCTTATTTCTATTGCCTCCTCCTCCATCATCTCCTCCTCAGTCACAACTTCAGATTTTTTAGAATTTTGCATAAAAAGAAATCCAGCAACAAGTGCAACCACAACAACAGCACCTATTCCTATAAGTGCTAATTTGTTCTCAAGCAATTTCTTCATTTGTATTATTCTATCAGCAAAAAAAATCCCAAGTCAAGAAGGTGTTGTCTATAGTACTATAGCAGCATAATATACAATCACACTCCCGGAATCACACTCCCGGTGTGTGATTTTAGGTCTTGAGCTATAGAAATGCTAATTAGCCCCTCACACTCCCGGTGTGTGATTTTGGCTGGTAGCTGTTTATGGAAATTTAATTATTATTTAATTTATTGTTGTTAAGCTTAACTAATTATGCCTAAACGTCCAGTAATGCTGGAAAATGGAAACTATTACCACGTCTACAACAGGGGCGTTAACAAGCGAAAAATCTTTCTAGACACCAGAGACTACCAAAGAGCTTTGGATAGCTTGCTTTTTTATATTCATTCAGGACACCGTATACGCTTCTCCTACTTTCACAGACTAAATGAAAGACTTAAGAATGAATATATTGATGGACTTACTAATCAGTTAATTGAACTTAACTCGTTTGCATTAATGCCTAACCATTTCCATTTTCTCGTGTACCAAAATGAGGCAAACGGCATTTCAAACTGTTTAAGAAGGTTCGAAAACAGTTACACGAAATACTTCAACACAAAATACAAGCGGGTAGGCCCATTACTGCAAGGACGCTTTAAGGCAGTTCACATTACGAACGATTCTCAACTTTTGCATGTTTCAAGGTATATACATCTAAACCCCTTAACATCTGGCGTTATCAATAGCCTTGATGAACTTGAAACTTTTCCCTGGACCTCGTATCCTAACTTTCTTAATAGCAGCCAAGAAACAAAAATTACTAACTCGATAATTTTAGGACATTTCAAAAACCAGTCATACAAGGATTTTGTCTCAGAAAGAGCTGACTACCAAAAAGAATTGGAAAGCATAAAACATATAACCTTCGAACAAATTTGAACTTCACACTCCCGGTGTGTGATTGGAATAGAAGACTTGGAGTTGGGAGTTGGGAGCAGGGAGCAGGTTTAGATTAGTTTTTGGGCGAGAAAGTTTCGAAGCTCTGCTACTTTTACTCTTTGCTGTTCCATTGTGTCGCGATCGC
>CAYTCO010000002.1:0-82755 GCA_964436385.1 uncultured Gammaproteobacteria bacterium | reverse complement strand
CGAGCCTGGCAAATGGGTAAAAGTTGCCGGCTGGAAAGGCCGAGAAGAAGCAATTGCAGAAATTGAAACGGGAATCAAGAACGCAAAGTAAATTTTAAAAAGGAAAGATTATTTTTTTTCTTTTGCTCTTTTCTATTTACTTTTTACTTTAATTATTATGGATATCGGAAAGCTTGAACAAATAGACATCTCAACAGAGGCCAAAAAAGCCTATCTTGATTACGCGATGAGCGTAATAGTTAGTCGTGCACTTCCAGATATTAAAGACGGTTTAAAGCCAGTTCACCGTCGGGTTCTTTTTGCTATGTCTGAGATGAATCTTACTCCTCAGGCAAAGTACGCCAAGAGTGCAAAAATTGTCGGAGAAACGATGGGTAAATACCACCCCCATGGAGATATGGCAATTTATGATTCGTTAGTCCGCCTCGCACAGGACTTTTCGATGCGTTACCCATTAGTTGACGGTCAAGGTAACTTTGGCTCAGTCGATGGAGATAGTGCCGCTGCAATGAGGTACACAGAGGCAAAGCTAACACCTCTTGCCATGGAGATGCTTTTTGATATCGATAAAGCAACAGTTACGTTCTCTGATAACTTTGACGGCACCATGAAAGAGCCAGACTTTCTTCCTTCAAAATTGCCGAATCTTTTGCTTATGGGTAGTGAGGGTATAGCAGTTGGTATGGCAACCAAAATCCCACCACATAATTTGGGTGAAGTAATCGACGCAGTCGTTCATACTATTGACAAAACTAAATATGATACAGGAAAAGAAAAGGTTCTTAAAAAAGATGTTGAAGGCGAAGAGGCAAAAACACCAGCTCAAAAAGAAGCACTTGCCGAGACATTAGAATCCAAGCTTTCAAGACTATCCTCACACGTTGAAATTGATGAGCTCTTAGAATTTATTAAAGGTCCTGATTTTCCAACGGGAGGAGCAATTTTTGATATTAACGAAATTAAAAATGTCTATAGAACAGGACGTGGAAAAATACTTATCCGTGGAATCGCAAATATTGAAGAAATAGGGCAGGGTAAAAGCGCTATTATAATTACCGAATTGCCTTATCAGGTTAATAAATCCACATTAGTTGCAAAAATAGCCGAACTTGCAAAACTCAAAAAACTAGAGGGAATAACAGACCTTCGTGATGAATCAGACAGACGAGGCACAAGAGTTGTGGTAGAACTAAAGCGCGACACGACTCCTAAAAGGGTTCTAAATAATCTATTCAAGCTTACAGCTCTCCAAACTTCTTTCCCAGCAAATTGCGTTGCTTTAGTCGATGGGGTGCCAAAGACTGTAAATCTAAAAATAATGCTTGATGAGTACATCAAGCACAGATTTTCAGTCATAACAAAACGCTCTGAATTTGAACTTGCACAGGCACTTGCCCGTATCCATATCCTTGACGGACTTATCATCGCAGTAAATAACATAGATGAGGTTGTTGACATCATCAAGAAATCCAAAAATACCGAAGACGCTAGAGAAAAACTCATGACCCGATTCAAGCTTTCTGAAATCCAAGCAAACGCTATTTTGGACATGCAGTTAAGGCGCCTGTCTGCTCTTGAAGTTGAAAAATTGGAAGCTGAGTGGAAAGAAGTAAAAGCAATGATTGACTACCTTGAAGGTCTTCTTGCAGATCCTCTAAAGCTTTTAAAGGTCGTACGAGACGAATTGGTTGCCATAAAAGAAAAATATCAGGACGCACGACGAACAAAAGTATATAAATCAAAAGTTGACGAGTTCTCAGAAGAAGATCTCATTCAAAACGAACAGACCGTTATAACAATTACAACAACAGGATACATAAAACGTCAGTCTGTAAGCTCATTTAAGACTCAAGCAAGAGGCGGAAAAGGAGTTATGGGCATGAAAACAAAAGAAGAAGACACAATTGAGCATATTAATTTCGGGGAGACTCATGACCACATACTGTTCTTCACAAATCTTGGAAAAGTTTATGCCACAAGAGTTTTTGAAATTGCTGAGGGAAGTAGGGTGGCAAAAGGACAGGCCATAGTTAACGTTATTGATGTTAGTTCTGGTGAAAAAATTGAAAGCATTGTCACGTATTCACCGAAAGAAGATTTATCCGGAAAATTTGTATTTCTAGCAACTAAGAAAGGCACAGTCAAAAAATCTGCACTTTCTGAGTTCTCAAATATTAGGCGCAATGGAATAATATCTGTAAAACTTGAAAAAAATGACCAACTAACTTGGGTGAGACTTTCATCAGGCACTGATGACATAGTTCTTGTTACCAAGAAAGGCAAAATCATATCATTTAAAGAAGACCAGGTTAGAGCAACAGGCAGATCATCTCAGGGTGTCAGAGGAATTAAGATTACAAATGATGATGAAGTGGTCTCAATGGATTTGGTAGCAGGAGGAGACCGCGATGCAGAACTTTTGGTGATAGCAGAAAACGGTCTTGGAAAAAGAACAATTGTGTCGGCTGTCAGAAATCAAAATAGAGGAGGGCAGGGTGTAAAAATTCAAAACCTTTCTGCCAAAACCGGAGATCTTGTATTTTCATCGGTAATTCCCGATAAGTCAAACGAAGTCATAATTACCTCCAAAAAAGGCCAGGTTGTAAGAATTCCCTTAAAGTCAGTACCTGTATTGTCGCGAAATGCTCAGGGAGTAATCCTTATGCGCTTTACGGACAAAGACGAAACTGTCGGCTCGGCAGCACTTGTTACCGAGGACGAAATTGAAACCTCCGAGTAGAATCCCATAGTCTTTCAATTTAACCACAAAAGTGCTAAAATATCGTGTTCGTTGACAACGGATACGGTAACGGTTTGTACTTGTGCCTTTGGCGCAAAGCTACGGACTGTTTTTCGTTACAGCAAATATTTCCTCAGAGGTAAACAATGAACCGCGAAAGCAATCTTAGGCTTTACCTTGCCTTCCTCGGACGGCAACTGGTAAAACTCAGCAAGTGGATACTCGTAATTGACCTTTGCGCTCTAGGCCTCATCTTCCTAGAAGGTGTACAGCTTGAGCACTACGTCATTCCGGTTGTATTCCTGGGTCTTTCATATGGGCTTCGGCAAATAGGAATTTCCTTAAGCCAACTCGCCTGAAGGACACAACTCAAGGAGGAGGAGAAGGTGAAATAACCGTATCCGGTAAATCAGCGACTAGGCCCCGATGCTCGAGAGAGCGGAGGGGCCAAAGTCCAACACCAGAAGTTGGGAGACAGAAGTTAGGAGTCAGGTATAATATGTATATGGAAATTAGTGGTAAAAAATTGCAGGAAGAGTTACTTCCAAAATTAGAAAAGAGAATAAAAAACTTAAAAGACAAAGGCGTAATTCCCGGAATTGCGATTGTAACCCTTGGGCCAGAAGCCACATGGGAAGCCTATGTTAGGCAAAAAATTAAGCTTGCAAAAAGTCTTGGAATTCACGTAGAGCTCTTGAATTTGAACCCAGAAACTACTGATGACGTACTAAAGGCTATCAAGACACTAAATAGCAAAAATACTATACAGGGACTTATAGTCCAAAGACCTTTTCCGACATATATTGATACAGAAAAAGTAATACAAAGTGTATCAAAAGACAAGGATATTGACGGCTTCAAAAAAGACTCAAATTTTTCGGTGCCAGTATTTTTAGCAGTCAAGCACCTTCTCACTCAAGTAAGTAGTCTGCTAAAGCAGGGCGAATTTAAGTTTTGGCTGTCAAATCAAGCTATTTTGATTGTTGGACACGGTGAAACAGCCGGATTTCCGACTATCGAAGGGCTTGCCAAAATGGGAATTGAACCTATGGTTATGGATACTAAAACGGAAAATCGCAACGAGCTTTTTAGAAAAGCCGACATAATCATTTTTGCTGCGGGAAGAAGAGTTGATGTGCCTTATGGAATTCTAAAAAAGAACAGTGTCCTTATAGGAATTGGTTTGCATCGAAATGAGGGACAATTAAACGGTGATTTTGATGAAAATGAGGCTAAAAACCACGTCTTATATTATACACCGTCTCCACGCGGAGTAGGGCCTCTTAATCTTTACTATCTCTTCGACAACTTAATAACTGCATGCGAAAAGGTTTCCTTGACAGGGGCTTAAAAGACTCTTACAATACATTTTTAATGGCCATCATAAAGGCAGCTAACCCACTTTCAAAAATAAAAGGAAACTTCTTTAAAAAAAACATCCTCTCAATTTCTCAATTCGATATTGAATCATTTGAATTACTTTTCGAAGCGTCACTGCAAATGAAATTTATTGCAGTTAACGCTTTGCCATCTGACATTCTAAAAGGGTCTATCGCAACACTTCTTTTTTATGAACCATCATCAAGAACAAGGGGCTCTTTCGACGCTGCCATAAAGCAACTGGGTGGCCAAACAGTTGTTGTAGAAAATCCTCAGCAATTTTCAAGTGTCTCAAAAGGTGAGACATTCGAAGACACAATCAGAGTATTTGAAAGTTATTGCGACGTAATAGTTCTTCGTCATTTCGATCGTGGATCAAGCTTAAAAGCAGCAAAGGCAGCCCAATTTGTACCTATTATTAATGCAGGTGACGGCATCGGGGAGCATCCAACGCAAGCACTTTTAGACATGATGACAATAAAAGAACATAGAAAAAAACTAGACAATTTAATAGGTGTATTTGGCGGAGACATTAAAAATGGAAGAACGATTCATTCACTCCTTAAAGGGCTTAGCATCTATCCCGGAAATACTGCTTATCTTCTGTCGCCAAAGAGCCTGATGCTTGAACGCGAGGAGCTGGCACTTTACAAAAAATCAGGACTTAACATCATTGAAATTGAGAGTATGGAAAAGATACCTAAAAAAGCTGACTTCTGGTATTGGACGAGAGTTCAGAAGGAAAGATTCGCAAACGTCGAAGAATACAAGGATGTTAACAATCAATTTATAGTAAATTCTCAAAATTTTAATAAACTCGCTGGAAAAGAAACGATCCTTCTTCATCCTCTTCCAAGAGTAGGGGAGATAGCACCGAGTCTAGATCGGGATCCTCGTTCCCAGTATCTTAAGTCCCAAGTTAGAAATGGAATGTATGCTAGAATGGCACTAACCGCATTAGTGTTAGGAAAGCTAAAGTAAAAATGAAGAAAGCCATTGCCCCTGGAATATTATCTGTACGCGACAGCATGACCCGCTTTTTTACCCCCGAAAGAAAACCTAGCAGAAAAAATTATAGAGGCACAAAAAGTTGGTGAAATACCAGATCTGCCAATTACCATACCTAGTGGTTTTTCTATTGGTGTTTTTGCAAAAGATATTGCAAACGCACGAGATCTTCAATTCTCACCTCAAGGAACTCTTCTGTTTTCCCAAACAAGCGTAGGCACAATCACAGTTCTTCCGGATAAAAATAAAGCTGCGTAGGAACTATTTACAAGATGGTCAAGAATTAGTATAGTGGTTATCTCGTGGGATCACCCAAAAAAGTCAAAAAACTTTTTCTTCTTGCCCACAAAGGCTTACGCAGAAATAAATACAAAGTATTTTTATTCGCAAGTATTTCTTTCTCGTGGGTTGCTATTAGCGTTGCGCTTTACTCCCAATATTTAGGTAATCCAACGAAGAGAGCAGTCTTGGGCAGCGCTTTCAAAAGCGTTTCAAATAACACAAGGGAAACTCTGATTAGTCCCGTTGCTAATGTTACCGAAATTCCAACCCCAAAAGTAACTCCAACCAATACGCCGACACCAGTCCCTACAATTCCGCCAAAAAATTATCGGGTACATGAACCAACCGACACGCCAACTCCCACCTTATCAAATCCATCCCAATATACAGCTGAAAAAATCAATGATGTTACTTGGAAAGTTTCAAATCTAGAAAATGATGCTAACATGGCCTCCCCACAAGATATAGTAAATGCAATAAATTCTTACAGAGGGAGTAGGGGACTATCAAATTTATCTGTTGATGGATATCTAACGTCCTATGCCCAAGAAAGAGCAAATCTTTTCTCCTCAAATGGCAGTCTGGATTCGCATGCAGGTTTTCGTTCCTTCATGGACAATGGAGGATTTGAAAGATCAGGATTTAACTCGTTAGGCGAAAATTCTGCATACGTATCAGGGCCCATGAATGGAGATAAAATAGTAAAAAGTCTATTTGGGGCAGATCCTTCTCATGACAGTAATCAACTAGATAATTGGACTCATATTGGTGTCGGGGTAAATGGAAACGCGGTTAACGTTAATTTTGGGAAAGGGAAGAGATAGGTCAAAAACAGAGTGAAGCTCAAGCGTTTAGTTTTTGAAACAATCTTTCTATTTGAATTTTTCGAAGTTTTAGACGCATATCAGTGTTTATTACCTTTTTAGCCTCGTCTAATAGTCCAATTGCTTTATCGTTTTCTTTTCCAATCAAAGCTTCTGACATATGCATATAAGCACCTGATATCCAGACACTTTTGGCATAATTGTCACGATCCCCGGAATTCTTAAGCTCTGCAAGCGCAGTTTCAAATCTATCCATGGCTTTCTTGTCTCCCATTTTGTATTCCAAAACTGCCAGTCTGGTTCTCATTTCAGAGACCATCGCAGGTCGATCAACTTTCCTACCTACCGCCTCTTTGTAAGAGGTCAGTGCTTCATCAAGCAAATTCATGCTTTCTTGTGTTTTTCCTAAATTGTAATAGGCAATAGCAAGTGGGGTAGGGTCATTAAGATCTTCCGCCAACTTAACTGCTGCCAGCGCTGCATACATTGCAAGAATTATAAATTGTCTTGAACCTGTTTTGTTAAATAAATGTCTGTAAGCTAGCGCTTGAGAGGAGAGTGCGTCTACCATATTTGCCTCTTTTTGCTCCTCTTGAATAGCTACAATAGCAGTAGCTAGAAGCTCCAAGGAGCGTTTAAAATCACCTCTTTCACGTGCTTGTTCGGCCTGAATAAGTAGTCCTCTTGCATCATTGTTCATATCAAAATTATATCATTTCTGCATTTTCGAAAGAATCTCTTCGTATCCTTTTTTCTTATTACCATCGACATCAGTCACTCCAAAACTTCCCTCCACTTTATTATTAAGATCTTCATCTGTATATTGATAAAGAATGATTGCTTTCGGCTTTGCCTCCTTTAGATCCTCAAGAATACGAATTAATATCTCCTTTTGACTCATGCCATTCAAATAACATCCGACTGTACATATTCCCGTTTCTGAAACATATATTGGTAATTTATATTTTTTGCGCATATCCTCAACCCGATCTGACAAACTTTCAATTTGAGCAGTATTTCCATCAGGATATAAATCAAGAGAAATTGCATTTACGTAAGGGAGAAGAGGCTCAATAAATTCCTCCCAATTGTCTTGTACCTCATCCGTTACAGGCCAGCCAGTAACATTTACTGCAATATTTGCTCTCGGGTCTTTTGATCTAATAGCATCGCTTGCAGCCTTAACGTGTGCCTCAATAAACTCTTTATCTCGTTTTTCAAACTCGTTATAGGAATAATCAGCGGGGTGATGAACATCTATTTCATTATTAATTTGCCAAACGTCGACAGAGTTTTTATATCTATCGGCCATGTAAGAAAAGTAGTCATGGGTTATTCTTGCATATTCATCCTTATCTGTCGTGGGCTCAACTGGTGGTGGGGTTGCAACTAAAAACACTTGAAGTTTTTTATCTTTTGCATATCCAACCGCTTCATCAAAAACTTTCATTTCTGATTCGTCCCAAGCTAGATTTCCATCAACTAGTCTCGCACCTTCCCATCTAGGAATATTAAAACGTATCCATGATTGATTATTTTCACTTAAATCGTTAACTGTACCCTTGAATCTATCAAGATCTAAAAGGTTCGGACTAACTGTGTTTTTATTGGCGTAGACATGAGTGTTGAATCCAAATTCCGTGGCTGGGTAGTTTTCGTTTGAGCTTGCAAGACCTCCTACATACAGCTTGTATTTTAGCTCGGGTAGTTCATGTGCTTGATAGCTACTTGCATCAACCATGATACTCGGATTTTGTAATTCATGTACTGGGGTATTTCCAAAAGTAAATGCAGTAGCAGCTACAACAGCCCGTGATGTATTGGCTAACTTTTTCATAAACGATGGTTTTTCTGCTATTTCCATTTTAAATTATTGTCTTTTATTCCCTTGATGAAACTTGCGGTGGACATTTTTAAGTTGTGGGTTAGTTACATGAGTATAAATTTGCGTTGTGCTTATATTTTTGTGACCAAGCATTTCCTGAACTGAGCGCAAATCAGCCCCATTATATAGAAGATCAGTTGCAAAACTATGACGAAGGGTGTGGGGTGTCGCATCAACCGGGAGCTTTGCACGCCTTACATATTTACTGACAATTCGCTCAACAGAGCGGGGAGTAAGCCTCATCCGCTCTCCCTGATTTATCGGATCTATTCCTTTTGCGTACCTAATAAATACAGGTTGAAAATTGTCTTCCCGAACTTCAAAATACTTTTGTAACCAAAAAATAGCGGTGTCTGACAGGAAGACTATTCTTGCTCTCCCACCTTTCCCAATTACTCCAAATTCCTGAGTTTTGAAGTTCATTTGGTCCCTGTTAAGCCTACATAACTCAGATACCCGAAGACCAGTTGAGAATAGCAATTCAAGTATTGAGCGGTCACGAAGACCTCTTTCCGTTGAGGTGTCAACTGAATTCATAAGCTCACGCAAATGATCACGCCCCAAAAATTTTAGGCTTTTGCTTTCACCTTTTGGCAGATCTATTTTTTCAGGAGATAAAGTATCGTGATCGTTTCTGATTAAAAATCGTAAGAAAGAGCGAAGTGCTATTATGTGATAACTCTGGGTAACACGCATTAGAGTTATTCCTTTGTCATCAACATAGTCAGATAACCATATTCTATATCTTCTAATTAACTCAATATTTATGTCATTTATGTTTTTTTGAGCGTGATTAGCCTCAAACCAACCAGTAAAGCGACTCAGGTAGAATTTGTAGTTACGGATTGTAAGCTTTGAGGCGTTTTTCTCAATTTCCAAATACTCAAGGTATGTGTGAATGTGTTTATCTAGCTTTGAGGGTAGGGTCTTTTTATCTTCCACAGATAAACTATAAACTACAAGTCTGAATCATTCAACGTTTTACGACATAAGAGAAGAGCCACTAGAAACACTTAGCAATCCTCTATGCAAACTGAATGCATGTTATCCTCAAGAGTAGCCAGAACAATTCTTTCTTTTGGTGCCAAGTGCTTAGTAACGCTGTCATAATTCACAGTACTTATTTCTCTATTTAGATTAAACTCTGTATGTACTTGCCTTTGTTGTCTTTCAAGCTCAAAACCATTGCCGTCTGGACTTGCAATAATCGTAAGTCGCTCGCCTGGAGCAAGAGCGATGAAGGCTGGAGATTGCGGAGGAGGGCAATCAATCGATAGTTGTTGTGGCTCTACACCAATCCTTACTTCTACAGACATAATTAGGCTCAAATTGTGCACCCGAACAAGAAAGTAGTCAACTTGAGGATAATAGGCGTCGCACATTAAGCACCCTACTCTCATTGTGCGACATAAGTCATGCAACTAAGTGGTACAATATTCTCATAAAATTACTTGAACAGTTACCATTTATAGCTTCAGCAAGGTCTAAAAGAATTGAAGCAATCGAAGCTGAAAATACTGCCTTTATAAAAGAGCTTAAACCTAATGTTGTCGAAATTATTGTGCCTAGGTATTATGCGCCTGGAAAATTGTCTTATAACAATGTAAATTTAGATTCTCCTTTTATGGAAATTTCTTACTGGGAACAATTTTTTAAAAACGTCGCTCCAGACGATTCCCAGCAACCACTTTGGTACTTTTCAGACAAAGAAAAAGCCGAATTTGGAATTGAGTAAGATCTTTATTTTAGCCTCACGCCAGACCCTCCAGGATGCGATTTAAGGCCCTTGAAATAGTAAGGTGCAATAAAGTTACCTCTTCTTAAATAACAAATATTAAATATTTACTATTTAATATAGAAAAACTAACAAAAAAGCTCCGCAGAAAGCATAATCTGGCCATGCTCAATTAAAAACCTATAGTAAGAGGGTAAAAACAATGCATTACGAGTGGGAAAAGTAGGCTATAAAACCCTATTTGTACCCTTTGCACAGCACACGAAATTCGGGTTGAAATTCATGCATTTAAAACCATAAGAGGTCGAAAAGGCCTTAGCCTCAGAAGTGCATATCATGTCGTAAAAGTATTATTGTGCGACATATAGTATAGCTCTACAACGACCACTCCCTCGGGGAAGTACTTACTACGCTCAAGAGACTTGAATTCTTGATTTTATGTAGCTTTTCCGTCTCGCATTTTGAGCTTAAATTTTACTATTCTTTGGGTGTTCTGTTCTCACTCTCGGGCCAGAGGTGCTGTTATATGAGTACTTTAGCCTCAAAAAGAAGCGTTTTTAGCCTCAAAACGAGGCTATCTTTGTCATTCTCCGTCCGCTTCTGCTCCCTCAGAACATGCCAAAAAACATTCTCTAGCCTCAAAACCGTGAAAAGATATCCACATTTTCCGTGAAACCCTTCTATTCTTCTTCGTGTCTTTGTCGCAATTTATATTGATAAATCGATCTATTTTGATACTTTTGAGGTTGTTTGTACACGTTTTAGAATAGAATGTGTGCGGTTTGCTTACCATGTAAGGAGGGGCTCTCCTACTAAGCCTAAACATCAATGCAGGCATTTGTTAAAGTTTAGATCATACTTCCCAATTATGATCTCAACACTAAGAAACTTTCGAACTTTTTTCGTATTATAGGACGCGCATGATTAATTATTATAGGACGCTACACCACTATATCTAACTATATCATTTGAACTTAGAACACTCTATTCCTCTACTTCACCACACCGCTTTTGTTGTTAAATATTTAATATTTATTATTTAATATTTAGTATGAAGAAGACAATTTTGTAGGAGAAATTAAGGAGTAATTTTAACTAGATTAATATACTATGGGATGTTAATGGTAGTTTTTTGCATCACTTAAACTCCCCACTTAGAAAAGATAACCAGAAATAGAACTGATATAAATCCTACCCAAATATACTCCCACAGTATTCCTTTAAACAGCCGCCTCTCAAGCCACGCGTGACAAAGGCCAGAATATGTATAGAAAATGCCTGTCAGAAAAAGAGAATAAACAGAAGCGTTAACAGGCCACAACACCAGGACATAAGACAGTTGAAGGATGCATATGGCAATAACTCCTGAAAAAATTGCTATAGCCTTAACTTGAGATGTATCAAGAGAATAGGTCCAAAGTGATTGTATGTTCATAAAAAAAGCGATCGGCAACAGAACAAGAGGTGTTAAGAGAGGCGGAAATCTCAACGAAAATATGAAATTTACTAAGAAATAGAATACTAAAAGAGTTATAACAAATGCTACAATTCGAGCACTTCTTAAAAGATTGATCGTTCTTATTCCCGATACCGCAAATATATTTTGCGTTAGAAAAAGTGAATAGAGTCCAAAAGCATAAATTAGGGTAATAATAAGTCTACTTAGTAATCTTTCAGGAACCAATGTGTAGAAAAAAGGGAAAGCAAGACTAAAGAAAAAGGGCAACACCAGGATGGGACCGAAGAATGTGTTTTTTATGTCTTTTCTCAACACAAAAAGAAGCATCAAGTCTGTTGCTATGGCAAGAGTCAAAGCACTCAATGCCAATTTAAGGCCGGTAAAATATTCACTTAAGAAAACGCCACAAGACAAAATCAGCACTGCAACGACGAATTTTTGGCGTTTATTGAGTTGAAATAGACGAAGTACGCGATCCATTAGACTAATTTTATAGCGTGATGGATAGCAATTGCCAGAGCATCTGCGCTATCATCGAAATCTTTTTTATCTTTCTTACCATTGAATGAGAGCACTGTATCGTTGGAATTGAGAAATGTTCTCACTGTCTCTTGGACTCCTTTTTTGTCTGTTTTACCACTACCTGTTAGAGTTAACTTTACTGTGCTTGGACCATATTCAAAAACAGGTAAATCAAAAAGGGCTGCAGAAAGCATTATCACTCCCCTGGCCTGACTTACTGAAATGGCTGTCTTAACATTGCGCCCAAAAAAGATATTCTCGACAATCAAGCAGTCAGGATTATGTTTTTTAACCAATTCATTTAATGTTACATGAAGCAATAACAGTCTCTCGGGCATTGTGTTTATTTTCTCTGTTATTATGCAGCCGTGACCTACGTAAGTAATTTTTGTATCCTTTTTCTCTGTTACCTTCTTAGTAATTACACCCCACCCCGTTCGGTTAGTGCCTGGATCGATTCCCAAAATAATCATAGTAGGTTAGTATAAACCTTTTGTACGTCGTCCATATCTTCAAGTTTTTCTATAAGAGACAATATCTTCTCAGAAGTCGCATCGTCAACACTCATTGTTGAGTTAGGTCTATAAATTAGCCCTGCATCGTCTATATTAAGTCCTGCCTCTTCTAAGTGTTTTTTTGAAGTTGAGAGATTGGTTGGATCTGTATAAAGGACAATCACGTTGTCAACCTCTTCATAGTCAGTTATGTTGCAATCCATAGCAATGGTAAGAATTTCATCCACATTACCTTTTGTCGTTATGATTATTTCACCTACTCTTTGGAAAAGGTAGCTTACGGCACCTTGTCCAGCCATAGTTGCTCCATTTTTTTCCAAAGTTGATTTAACTTCAGCAACAGTTCTTTGTTTTTTATCAGTTACTGCTTCTACCAAAAGCCCTACTCCTCCATGAGCAAAGCCTTCATAAAGCACTTCAAAGAGCTCAGAACCACCGCCAGCTCCAGAACCCTTCATTATTGCCCGCTCAATGCCGTCTTTTGGCATATTTGCAGCTTTTGCTTTATCTATGGCAATCCGCAGTGACGCGTTAAAATTTGGATCCGTATTCCCACCACCCTGCTTAACTGCAATGGTTAGTGCGTTTGATAATTTTGTAAAAGCTTGACCTCTCTTCGCATCCGTTATTCCTTTTGCGCGTTTGATCGTTGCCCACTTAGAATGACCTGACATGTTAGTGATTGGTGTTCGAAGATTGGTGATTAAGATATACTCTCGAACAGGAGATAGTATACAGCATAATAGTCAAATTGACCATAAATAACCACTAATCACCAACCATTAATCACAGTTTCGCTTACTCTTTCTTGACATTTTTTTTTGTTTTATCTACAATGGGACAATCAAAAATTACCCCATGACATCCCTCAAAGATCAAGCAATTAAATTAGCTCTGGATAATAATTGGGAAGATGCAATCCTAATTAACAAGGAGCTATTGGAAACTTCGATAAAAGATATCGATACAATGAAACGGTTGGCATACGCATATATGCAGGCTGGTAAATTTGAGGACGCTCATAGAATTTACACAAGTATTATCGAAATCGACAGAACCAACCCTATTGCAACCAAGAATCTCAAGAAACTGAGCGCTCTTGCATCTCAGAAAAATGGCGTTTCAGCTGTGGTACACACCAATCATATGGACAATGTGTTCATCCAAGAAGCTGGCAAAACAAAAACTGTCGATTTAACAAACATTACGGACAAAAGAACTCTTATGAGCCTTCAGCATGGAGACGAAATTCAGCTTACAATTAAGCGATCAAAGATTTTTGCTTTGACAACTGACAAAACCTTTATTGGAATGCTTCCAGACAGCGTAGGGATACGTCTTATTTCGTTTATTAAGGGTGGTAACGAGTATCAAGCATGCATTAAGAGCGTTGATGAAAAAAATGTCAGCATATTCATAAAAGAAGTAAAGAGATCCAAGAAATTCTTTAACCAATCCTCTTTTTAGACTTTATCAATTAAATAGACTGGCTTTCCCTTAGTAAGCTCCCGTTGTAATTGACTTGAATGGGGGGATTTTGTAAGTTCTGAAGAGAGACTCCTTAGAGCAAGAAGAAATGAAATAACAAGAAGAATCAAAGAAACAGTAATAATCATGCGTTACGGAGATAACATTGCATCAATATCATCACCTAGAAATATTGTAACATCTGCGGCTGGAGATCTTTTTTCTTTTTTTATGTCAAATTTTGTCAATCCCCTCAAAGAATCAACATAGGAGTTATGCTCTCCGTCAAAAGCAATGTATGAAGAAATTTCTGGACGTGCAGTTCTAACAGCGATAACATTATAACCTTCACGTCCTAAAATTACAGCCAATATACTTCCAAGCCCATTAATGGTCGTCCCATTATCAATTTGTATTGAAATATCCTGATTTCTTATTGTTGAATCAGTAAATAAATCTCCAACCTTCTCCTTCACCTGGTCCTGATCAAAAAGATTAACTCTTAACTCAAGCCTGCTATCCTTTCCAGCACCACGAATTGCGTTTGCAATTCGATAGATATCGTATCTATTTAAGCCTTTAAATGTTACGTTTTGTCCAAAAATCAACCTTACTTCATTTCCCGGATCGATAAATTCACCTAAATTTAAAGGTGGATTTTTATCGACTAAAATGGCGTTAATCGGAATCCCCAACGCAAATGAAGCCTCAAGTGGATTTTTTCCCTTAACATAACGCTCAATATCCCCTAAAGCTAAGAACATGACATTTTTTGCCTCCTTGTCAACGTAAATCAACTTTGACTCCTTGGAGACTATGAGTAGAGAAAAGGAATTATTCCTAAATGAGGACCCCGTTACTTCACTTGTCAACTTAAATATAACAGCCCCAATAACAACAAGCACTACAATCAGAAAAAATATCTTAAGGTAAAGAAAGCTAGCTATTCGTTCAGGCAACATAATTAATGGACGTAAAAAAAATCGGAAATGAATTCTTTTCCATATTTAGCGTATGTAATGAAACTTGCGAAGTTTTCGGAGCAATTCAACTGTATTCTTGTCGGAAAATCCAAGTAGTTCGAGTACTTTTTTCCCAATACGAAGACCTGCTTCAAATTCGGGGATTACAATTGTGTTCACCCCAAGATTAACTAGCTCATACTTATCTTCATCCACGTGAGATCTACACAATATTACAAGCTTGGGATTGATATCAAGAGCCTTTTTAACAATAAGCTTTTGAGTAAACCCATCAGGAAGAGCTACAACTAATATTCTGGCCCTTTTGATTCCTGCTCCCTTCAATACATCGCTATCCGTAGGGTCTCCGTAGAGTGCATTTTTCATATTTTTCAACAAGCTATCTATAGCCCGCCTGTCAAAATCTACTACAACATATGGAGTTTCACTCATGTCGAGCAGATTTCTAACTTCTTGCCCTACTCTTCCATGCCCAAGAATTATCACATGGTTTTCAACTTTGTCATACGCCGAACGCATGAAAAAATGCGAATCTCCCATAAATTTCTTGACCATTGCAGTATTTTTATATCTTTCGTGGATATACCTAGTGCTCTTTGTAACGACAGGTATCATAATAAGAGACATAATGAATATACCAAGCAAGCTTTCGTAGTCTCGTACATTTATGAAGTTTGCAACTAAAGCAATTTGTGCAATAACGAGGGCAAACTCTCCAATGTTGGCAATATAAGAGGATATAAAAATATTAGCACTTGGAATAAATTTGAAAGCCCTTAAAATGAAAAATGTAACAAAGAATTTTATTAACAGAATAAGTGTCGTTGTAACGACAATAACAGGTAGGTTGGAAATTAATGAATTCCCATCAATCATCATTCCAACCATTACAAAAAATAGAACAAGAAGTATATCCCTTAAAGGTTTGATCGCAGATAAAGGTGCTAGATTTTTACCTTCTTCTGATATTAAGACCCCAGCAAAGAATGCTGCAATTGCCTCGGGAAGTCCGGCGTATGTTAGAACTCCAATAGATAATACCGCCGTAAAAAGAGTTGCAAGTATAGTAAGTTCTTGCTGAGGATAACGAAATAAAATAGTGAAAATTTTTGAGAAAAGAACCCTTCCAAATATATAAATAAGAGCAAATGCTATAAGTGGTTTTGCTGCGGAAATAACAAAATTTACCAGACTCGCCGGAAATTCAAATTGGGAACTAAATACCAATGGCATAAGAAATATAATCGGCACAATAAAAAGGTCTTGAATAAGAAGTACCACGAATACGTTATTGCCAGGGAAATTTGTAACCATACCCTTCTCCTCAAGAATTTTAAGTACAACTGCAGTTGATGAAAAGGAAAAAAGCAAAGCGAAGAGAACTGAAATTTGGAACCCGAAGTTAAAAAGCAGTAACACCGGTAGAACAAAAAGGCTTGTCAAAACTATTTGTAGTAATCCAATATAAAATATTTTCCTGTTTAATCTTCTAAATGTTTTGAGCGATATCTCAAATCCCAACGTAAACAAGAGAAGTGAAATACCCATTTGAGAAAGTGCAAATAAATTATCGTAGGAAGGTACGAAGGCTTTGCCAACCATTCCAAAAATAATTCCGCTAATTATATATCCAACGACAGGAGGAAGCTTTATTGAGCGAGCAATAAATCCACCGATAAATGCAGCAATAATAAGAATTATTATTTCGTTTATGAAGCTTATGTGAACCATATGAACAATATTATACTACCGCACGACAGTCAACAATTTCAAAAAAGAAACAAGCTCTTGGGACAGCGGGGCTTCGAAAGTGGTTAATTTTTTTGTTTCTGGGTTCTTTATTGTCAATTTTTGTGCATGGAGAAAGTGTCTGTTTAAGTATCTCTTGTCCCTAGCATAAGCTTTCCTTCCACCATACAATGAGTCAGCAAAAATTGGATGTCCAGCGTATTGCATGTGAACTCTTATTTGATGCGTTCTACCGGTTAGTGGCAACACCCTCACTAAACTCAACTCTTCACTCACCCTTCCCTCCTTGAAGACATAATGACTTAAAGTTTTGAACTTTGTATAGGACTCCCGTCCCCGAGGAATTACGCCAAATCTTGTTCTATTCCAGGGGAGGCGCCCTATGGGAACATTTATTTCCCCTTCTTCTATCATCTTCCCATGACAAAGCGCAACGTACTCTTTCTTAACTTCTCTTTCTTTGAATTGCTGTTGCAAAAAAACAAAAGCATCCTCATTCAAAGCGATAATGAGAACACCACTTGTCTCCTTATCTAACCTATGTACAATTCCACCGCGTTTTATAAACTCAGAATCAGCGGCATCTTTTAAGCTTTCGGTTTTAAGTTTAAAGTTTTGCAGTATCCAATCCTGAATAGTAAAAAGATCCCGATTGGTATCGGCCTTATTCACAATCATTCCGCTTGGTTTGTTTATTACAACAAGATTAGCATCGGAAAATATTATTTGAGGATTCATTGTTTATTGAAAAAATCTTTCTGTACGAGTACTAGAAAAATGCTTGAAGTAATAGTTGCCAATACAAGACTGATATTAAACCATAAGTATTTCTGCGAAAAAATACCACTTGATGCAAACGAGAAAGCAAGTGAAACCAGAGAGTATGTAATTGCCGTCATTAAGGTTATGAATCCATCTTTCGTTGTAAATTTGTTATGAATCTTAATAAACCAGCCATAAAAAAGAACAAGAACAATTACCGAAACTACTTTTATAGACAACATAATAAAACTATTCTCTTTAAGTAAAATATCGAGAATAATAATTGGAGTAAACGAAATGAAATAAATATCCAGAACGCGAAGCTTATTTTTCTTTTTTCTGTAGAGACATAAAATCGCAATAACTACGCCAACAAAACCTGCATATGGCAAAATACCCCAATGCTTGGTTAGATAGAAAAATTTTAAAGGATTAATTAACTCATATGATTGCGAGTAAATGATGTGAAAAAAACGCGATGTGATAAAAAAAACAAAAAGGCTTATGAAAACATTATCAAAGACTTGTCTTAAGGAGATACTCTGTCTAAGAAGGACAAAATCATGCCTAGAAACGGCATATAAAATAAAAAGAGAAAGAAAAATGGCAAAAAGATAAAGTAAGATCATATAGATATCTTGTCTTTAAGAACGACTAACTTAATAAGTCCCAAAACCAACAACGAAAAACCAATGCCACTAAGGACAACCCTAACACCTAAAACATCAGCAAAAACACCCGTTATTATTAAAGGCACAAATGCTACGATTCCAACGACTAAAAACAACAGCCCAAAAACCTTCGACAAAGATTTATGGCTTACATTTGTTTGAATTATTGTCTGTGCGGGTACAAAAATACATGCGTTTGCAACCCCTGCCAAAAACGTTACAGCAAGGGCAAAATAGACTAAATTTACTTGTTTTTGTTGATCGATAATCCCAAAAAGAACTAAAATAAAACTTGAAAGAAATATACCAATATCAATTGTCCGCTCATGACTAAATTTCACAAACTTACTACCGATCACAAATGATGCAACAAGCATACCAAAAGCTGCGGGAGCAAAAATTACTAGTGATATATCCTCAGCTGGAATTTGTAATGTTTTTCTAGCATAGTCAGGAATAATTGTTGCAAGAACTAGAATGATTACCTGCGAAAGTGCCAGGAATAAAAACGAGCTAGCAACGCTTCTCTTCTCACGTAAAAGATGAAGAACTTCAATAAATTCTGCCAGAACAAGCTTGTATAAGCGTATCGCATTCCCTATTACAGTTTTTTCTGTTCTAAGTTTTCTATTTGAGAGCGACACGTTCGGAATAAATTGTACGCAAACATATGACAACACAAAAAGAGCTGCCATAAAAATGAATACACCGTTGCTTCCAAAAATTCTCATAGCAGGCCCTGCAGCAACATAGCCAATTAATATAGATCCAAAAAGACAGACACCAAATATAGCATTTGCAGCCAGTAGTTGCTTTTTCTTAACCAAGTGAGGAATGAATGGAGCTTCCGCCGGAATATAAAACTGTGTGACAACAGCAACAACCAGCATAAATATGTATATGAATGCAAGCGTATCTTTCACAAAAAAGAAGACAACAAGAATCAAGGCTCGTGCTAAATTTCCAAAGATAAGTATTTTTCTTTTGTTTTTAGCATCCGCAATAATCCCACCCAAAAAACTAAACAGTACTTGAGGCAGTAAGAAAGCAAGAACTAGCACTGAGACAGCAAAACTGGATTGCGTAATGTTATATGTAAGCACAATGAGAACCAAATTGAGCATGTTACTAGCAATCTGTGAAAAAACTACGGAGAGAGCAAATACAACAAATTGGGGTCTAAGAAGAAGAGCTAAAAGATTGTTGTCAGAAAATTTTTTGAACCGCATACTAAGGAATTTTAAGCTCTCTTAGTATAACTTCCATCCCTGGTATCTACAACAATACTGTCACCCTGATTTATAAAAAGAGGAACCCTAACATTCATGCCATTCTCAAGAGTTGCATCTTTGTAAACGTTAGAGGCACTATTTCCCTTTACCCCAGGTGCGGTATCTGCTACCTTTAGAGCTACTTTTGGAGGCAATTGCAAAGACAAGGCATGACCATTATGCATCTGCACTATTGCGTTCTCACCCTCGATAAGAAACTCGTGTCCAGCCAAACTCTGCAAAGGAACCTCTAACTGCTCGTATGTCTTAGGATCCATGAAATTTGCTGTTTGAGTATCCTTATAGAGAAATTGCAGTTGTCTGCTTTCAAGATAAATATCATCAACGTTTGCTCCGTTAATATAACTTTTTTCAAGAGTTGAGCCATTCATTAAGTTTCTAACCTTAACCTTAATGTTGGCACTTCCCCTACCCATTTTTATGTGTTCGTATGAGATTACCTGAAGAATTTGGCCATCTTCTTGATACGCAACCCCTGATTTTAGATCCGTTACTGAAATCATACTCTGAAGCTACTATTCTACCTGGGAATTAGCCTTTTAGCAAATTCTCGATCAACTTCCCATCTCTTTCAAGAAGTGCTGCATTTGATCGAATTTTTTCAAGTGTTTGTGCTAAAGTTCTTTCCACACCTTCTTGTTTGTGTTTCTTGAAAAATTGCTCCACCTCATCAGCTTTTTCGTAACTCGTAAATTTTGAAAAAGGTGAGATAAACCTTGAGAAAAGGTGTCCACCTGCAAATCTCTCGACTACCTCCTCCCAATGTTCCTTCAAATACTCCCAAACCAAATCTATAGCTTTCGGATTACCTGACATAAGATACACAACCTTAAATGCATCCTGAGCCCTAACATCTTTTGAAAAACCTATCATCAAGACTCTCTTCAAAAACTTTCTGTCTGAAAATGAGCACATGGCGCGAAGAGCCCTGTCTTTCTCCTCTTCAGATCCAATCTTTAAGTAAATATCCAATAACTTCTCAAACTCGACTTTTCCACCATACAAAGCCACTAATGCATATGAGGCCGACTTTAAATCAGAATCAATTTTCCTACCCGCCATCGCAGCAACAAACAATTTCTTTGCAAAATCAATTGTTTTTTTATCACCAAAGGCACCAAAAGCAAATAATACAGTGCTTCTAAGTAAAGTCTGTTCATGAGTTTCGCCTTTGCTCTTTGCACTTCCCACTCTTTCGGCAATACCAGAAAGCAGTTTTAAGGAAAAATTATCAAACATCTTACTTGTGTTCTGATTTGAAAGTAAATTCTTATATTCCAAGAGGTGAGTTACAATTTCTGCCCAAATAATGTAACTATTTTCATCATTGTAATAGGACAACAATCTTAAGGCTTCATCTGAACGGCCATAGCCACCTTCAACTAAAGCAAAAGCATCTCTCACCAAAGCAAATCTCCCCACTTCTCCCAACTTCTGATCTAGTTCCCTGATTGGTTTTTCTAAGGTAACAGCAAGTTCTAATGGATACTTAACCCTAACAAAACTTGTGTCATTTGAGTTAACCTTAATCCATGAACTTTTTGAAAATCCATCAATTGTTTTTGCTTCATGATCAACAAGCAAACTAATCTCCTTTTTAGTATCATCTGAAATAATTGATATGGGAACCAACCATTTTTCACCCTTCCTATTCTTCTTTGAAATACTTGAATAGAATCTTTCCTGAGAAATCATTAGCTTATCCTTCTTTTTACTTAAGGTTAACAATGGGTATCCAGGGTTTGATGTCCAATTCTTCATAATTTTCTCGACTGGCTTTTTTGAAGTCTTCTGCAATGCACGCCATAAATCCTCAGTTTCGGCATTGTCATATTGGTGCTTTTTAAGATACACCTGAAGGCCTTTTTGAAAATTTTCCTCACCTATATAGTCCTGAAGCATTTTAATAACCGAGGCTCCTTTTGAATACGAAACCGCATCAAAGATTTCACTTATCTCACCAGGATGATGTACGGGAATCTCAATTGCATGAGTATTCGTCATACCATCCAAAGATAAAGCCTTTGCTTGTTCTGTAAAGGCAAATTGTGTCCAAATATTCCATTCTGGAAAAAGCTTGTCAACCGCAACATACTCCATGAACGATGCAAATCCCTCATTCAACCAAAGATGAGTCCACCACTTCATCGTTACTAAATTGCCAAACCACTGATGAGCAAGTTCATGCGCAATAATTATTGCAACCCACTGCTTCGTGTGAAGGGATGAATGATCCTCGTCAAAAAGTAATGCCGATTCCCTGTATGTTACGGCTCCCCAATTTTCCATCGCTCCATTAGCAAAATCTGGAATTGCTATCAGATCCATTGTCGGAAGTGGATAAGCAATTCCAAAGTAATTGTGGTAAAAACTCATTACCTTAACCGCCACCTCTAATGCAAATTTAGCCTGGTGCTTCTTTCCGGGAGTAACGTACACCCTGACTTTAACCCCTTCTTTTGTTGTCTTCTCAACGTATTCAAAATGACCAATTATGAAGGCGAGTAAATAGCTAGACATTTTTGGTGAACGTTCAAATTTGACCACTTTATAACCACCTTCATGCTCGACAACCTCTTCTTCCAATGTGTTTGAAATAACAGTTCTATCAAATGGCACTCTTAATGAAACGTCAAACGTAGCTTTTTTTGCCGGTTCGTCAAAGCATGGGAAAGCCCTTCTGGCATCTGTTGATTCAAATTGAGTAACACCCATATGATACGTCTTACCTTCGTGCTCGTAGCGGCTTCTGTAAAATCCTCTCATTTTGTCGTTAAGAATACCTGCAAATTTAAGTTTTATTTTTGCTTTTCCTTTTGGAATAACTGATGAAAATGTGATCGATACCGTTTCGGATTTTTTGCTGTAAGAAATTTTCTTAGAAGAAATTAATCTCTTCCCAACTAAAACTAGCGCTTCCAGAACCTCAATCTCAGCACAATGTAAAAGGACTAATGACTCAGGTTTTTTAACTTCAATACTTATCGACTCTTCGCCTTCGAAAACAAAATTATCAAGATCTGGGCTTAGAAAAATATCGTAATGGCTAGGTAAAATATGGTTGGGCAGAAATACTGATGAGGATTGCTTTTTAATCATTTGAATACCTTAGCGAAAAGGACTTGAGTATATTATAATAAATAAGTTCAAAAGACAAACGCCACGGTGCTGGCCCGTCTCGCAAGGCGAGTGAAACGAGCCGAGGCGGAAATGGTATACAGGTGAAATATATAACGTATATTTTATTAAGCAAACTTAAAGATAAAACATATGTTGGATATACAAGTAATTTGGAAAATAGTTTATGGGAACATAATCGAGGTGAAAGTTCGTTTACAAAGAAGTTTAAACCTTGGGTTTTGATTCACAAAGAGTTATTCGAAACCAGAGAAGAATCCGTGTTAAGAGAAAGATATCTCAAATCTGCGGCAGGACGCCGCTGGATGAAGAAGAATCTGTTTGGAAAATAGAAGCCGCGGTGCTGGAATGGTATACAGGTTAGTCTCAAAAACTAATGATCTTTTTTGGTCATGAGGGTTCGAGTCCCTCCCGCGGCACATCTAAATTAGTCGATAGTTATTAGACAATAGTTATTAGCCAATAGATGATAAAGGTAAATTACAAACGCTACGCTCTTTATCTAATCCGCTGGCAATTGTCTACCCCACTACTAGCACCAATAGTCGCTTGGTTCAAGCACTCCCCTTCAATTTTTGGGACAACTGAAGACTGGGTTGCTGCAACTATTGCCAATTTCATCGGTGGACTTATATTCTTCTGGGTAGATAGTTTTATCTTTACCTCAAAAAGTCTTTCCTCTCAGTGGGAAGTACGAGAAAATGTGAGATGTGTCGATTGTGGAAAGTTATGTAGAGGCTACAGACTTGTTCAAGCATCAAATTATGACAAATCTAAAGATAGATATCCTGAATTCCGGTGCGAAAAACATTCATTGAAAAAGTCAAAGCAGCTAAAAAGACGCGGGGTTAAAGTTTAGCAGGAATCAAACTCACTCCCGCATTAGTTGCTAAATACTTTTGAAATGTACTGAATGAGGATTTGTATAGGATTTGATGTACTTGCACCTTCAACTTCTTCCTCGGCAGAGCTTTCTGTCTCGCTTTCATCTTCCGATCCACTCTCTTCTTCTGTGCTTTGAGATTCCATCATGTATATTTCTTCGCTCTCCTCCTCCTGCACATGATCATCCTCATACTGATCTGAAGGATCTTCATATTCCCACTCCATTGATTCAGAATCTCCATCTCCCGGTGTCGGAGTCAAATCCTCCTCAAAATAATAATTCCCACCAGCATCATCATAGTCTGGCTCCTCATATTCGCTGTTCTGAACTGATCCTATCTCTTCAGCAACTCTGTACCCTTCTTCCAATGCATCCTCGAGATCACTTTTTGCCTTATTGTAATTACTGTCACAATCCTCTCCGCCCAGCTCTTTGCACATCTCATATGCCGCTTCATTTAACAACGTTGTGTTGTCTGACATTTCCTTGAACTTCTCCTTAAGACCCTCTTCGCTAATATCGGTAATCCCCATAACTTTGAGGAGTTCAATTCCAATAATTGTCCATGCCTGATCGACAAGAATTTGCTCCTCGCTGTAATCCGATTCCTCTTCGTAATCTTCAGGTGGTGGAGTTGGCATATTTGCCTCCTGCTCATCTAGTATCTCAACCAACCTTTCAGTCAATATTTCGGCAGTTGCACCTTCAACTCCCAGTGTTTGCAACTTCTGAAGCTCTGTTGCTAATTCCACAGGTTTTGAATCTATATCATATGCTACCCTCTTTGCCTCATCCTCAGCCTTCCATTTAATCTTCTCCATAAGCTTTTCTCCAAGAGCATCGGCTTCATCAATCCCCAAGAATTGAAGGTTCTTAAGTCCAATAAGCATGGACTTTATGCTTGCATTTTTATCCGCCAGAAGCTTGCGAGCATCATCCGCTGCTTTATTGAGCGCGACCGTCATGCATCTATCTCGAAGGTCACCGTATCCATAAGTTGCGGCAGCAGCAGCAAACCCAACATAGTCTTCGACCATATAACCCTTTGACTTGCACATCAATTCAATAACTTGGCGAGGTGTTGATGAAGCTGCAGGAATGTAACCCTCTTGGGCTAATGCCTTGGGAACCAAATTAAAACTTGTTTTTGTGTCTGACAAAAGCTTTTTTACAGATAATGCAGCAACCATTTCATGCGGAGGTGGAAGTTTTTTACCTAAAATTTTGTCAGCTGCAGCGTTTGCCTTGCTTCGATCTTTCTTGTCCAGACTTACACCTGAAGACAAAAGAACCCTTGACGCCTCAAGAATACTGAGTGAATTTACCTTTTCCTTTTTCATAGCATTCTCAGCCCATCTCTTCTGATCACGTCCATTTACTGAAAAAAGGTATCCACCCCCGGTTAAAATACGAGCCCTAAGCTGAGTACTTGTCTCAACTTCTCGAGCAACAAGAGTAGGTATCAGCTCAGATGCGTTTTGATCTATCATCAGGACTTGTGAAGTACCTGTTGTCCTAACGGTTTCCATTTTTCCTACATTTTCAGGCCCATCTGTTCTAAGCTTGCTATCGGAAAGATCAAAGAATAGTGTGACTGGCTGCTTAAATGAAAGATTGCCGGGACTTAAAATAACACCAGCGCTTGGGTCCTCACTTTTATCGTTGTAATAGTATGGAATCATCTTTATGTTTTGCTTTTTATCAATGGCTCCCTTTGGAATAGTAAGAGTGATGACAACTTTTTCTCTTGTTGTTACCTGCATAACATTTTCTGATGAAGGATCAACTGTCATCGTACGGGCACGAGACATATCAGGTGAGGGCTTTGTAATCTTTGGAATACTTGCAACTTTCTGTGTAAGGTATCCGTTCTTTGAGAAAAGAACGTAAGCAATAGACAACGCTCCAATTATTGCAACGAGAATAACGAGAATTATTAAAATCCTTGGATGACCTTCGGTAGATTTAGATGAATTCGACTTAGGCATTACACTAATTGAACAGAAATTGAACGAAGGAGTCAATGGGGAGATTTAGACTTTTGTCGAGTGTTCTACATTATAAAAGCGTATGCGGTCACCTCTGAAAAGAAGTTCCTTCTCTCCTACCGGACCGTTTCTGTGCTTTGCGACCAAAACATTAACAATGCGCTGAGACGTAAACTCTTCGTCTCCAGAATACAAAAACATTACAACGTCAGCGTCCTGCTCAATAGCCCCTGATTCACGAAGGTCTGCAAGCTGAGGCTTCCCTCCACCCCTCTGCTCGACTGCACGAGACAACTGCGAGACTCCGATAACAGGGATCTTTAGTTCCCTTGCCATATTCTTAAGACTTTGAGAAATGTAACTTACCTCATTCACTCTGTTCTCAAACTTTTTGCCTGGGTTTGCAAGTTGTAAGTAATCAACGATTAGAAGCTTGAGATTGTGTTCACTTTGCAAACGACGAGCTTTGGTTCTCATCTCAGGTATTGAAAGCCCTGGTGTGTCGTCTATAAAAATTGGTGCTTCAGCAAGAGCACCCATAGCAACAGACAGCTTGTCATAGTCTTCTTCCTGTAGTCTTCCAGTCTTTAGTTTCCAAGCATCTATGTCGCTTTGACTTACTAAAAGTCTATCAACCAACTCTTCTTTGCTCATTTCCAAAGAAAATACACCTACTGGAAGTTTGTTTGCGATTGCCACATGTTGCGCTATATTGATAACAAATGCTGTTTTTCCTTGTCCAGGACGTGCTGCCAGAATTATAAGATTTGATGCCTGTAAACCTGAAAGTAAATTATCAAGATCTGTAAAACCGGTTTCTACACCTCGAAGTCCAGCACCAGTCTTTTGCAGCTCTTCAAGCCTATCAAAACTTTCAGCTAGTGTTTCTTTTATGTGAATGAATCCTTGCTTAACATGTTCTTGCGAGATCTTAAATATTTGCTGCTCCGAAGTTGAAAGAATTTCATTTGCTTCCATATCATCAGTAAAAGCATCTTCGGTAATCACAGAACTTATTTGTATAAGACTTCGTCTGACGTATTTTTCTCTAATAATTCCGGCGTAATATTCGCTATTTGCAGCTGTTGGGACGATATTTGTTAACGAAGAAAGATAACCGCTACCACCGATCTTATCGTATCTCTTTTTCTTTTTTAAAACGTCAGTTAAGGTAAGTAGATCGATAGGTTTTCTCTCCTCATACAAAGACATCATGGCAGCATAAATTTCCTTATGTCTGTCATCATAAAAATTCTCGGGAGAGATTAATTGACTAACTGCAATTATTGCATCTTTATCAATTAGGATTGCACCCAGTACAGCCTGCTCCGCTTCTTCGTCGTGAGGGGGAATTCTTACTACTGCCATATTTCTTTTTTTTGAAAAAGAAATTCGAAATTAAAAATATGAAATTCGAAACTTTGTGTTTTTGAGATTTTATTATTGGAATTTGTCTCGTGCTTCGAAATTCGTGCTTCGTGCTTATTTCTTTTCCAGGTACACTACGTTGGTTGTCAACTCGTCCAATTTCTTTAAATTAATTTTATTTACCATATTTGCTTTGACTGCCTCGGGAATAAAGGACGGATCCCCATATACAACGACTAGCTTTGAGGTGATTGCGGATAATGCCGCCTCATCCACTTCAGAAACAGATCTTACAACCACTGCATCATAGTCCTCTTCATCCGCTAGCTTTGAAATTGAACCCGACTGAACAACTAATACCCTACCCTCACCTGTATCGACTGAGTACATTGTCTCAAAATCGTTTCTAGTTCCTTTTATAAGTATTCCACTTGCTTCATAATCCCCTGGTCCATAAATTACTAAATTATCTGATGTCTGCACAATGTCTTTTTCGGAATCATCACTAAGAATAACAATCTTCGCTTCCTCAGAGGTGTCAGGGTCAACAAGAATATAACCTTTTTTTGTATTTATTTTTAATGTTGAATTTGCTGGTTGTGAAAGCTCCATATTAGGTTTCCTGTCAGAAGTTATATATCTTAACACTAACTACTCTGCCTTGACAAGATGTATAGAATCTACTAATATCTCCTAGCCCGTACCTCGAATTTATTCGACCATTTTATTTCCTGCCGTTTATAATAAACATATGAAGGAACGCTTAATAATAATTTTTGTTGCAATAGTTGCAGGTCTATTCATAACTTCAGCCGGGTTCTTTATTTACCAGTCGACAAAAAAGATCAACGATACACCAACAACGACCCAAACAGTTACAGTTACTCCTCAGCAAAATAAGGACGAAAGCGGACTTTTTATAACGATTTCAGAACCAAAAGATGAGTCCCTTACCAACAAAAGAACATTATCCATAAAGGGATCTTCAAATCCTGAGAATTTGATTGTTATCTCAACAAACCTTGAAGATATACAGATTAAGCCATCGCGAGACGGTGATTTCTCGGCTACAATAGATATTGATGCCGGAGCAAATGAAATAAGAACAAGAGCGATAGCACCATCTGGAAACTCTGCGGAAGACATAAGAACAGTAACATACTCGACAGAGGAATTCTAGATTGGGAGTTTGGGATTAGAAGTTGGGAGTTAGAACAAAAATGAAAAACTTTAAAAAAATATTATTAATACTATTAGTCCTTGCCCTAGCTACTAGCTACCAGCTACCAGCTCCTATTCTTGCGCAGAGCACAAAAGCTTCCCCTACTCCTTCTGCAAAACCTTCAAATCCTGTACCTGAAAATGACGAAGAACTTGAAAAGGTTCAAAAGATTAAAGATATTGTTGCAAGTAAAGTTGCCGAACTTAACCTTGTTGAGAAAAGAGGAATTGTTGCAACTATTACTGAAGTGTCTGGCATGAAAATAACCGTCAAAGACATAAAGGAAAATATCAGACAGGTTGACGTTGATGAGCTCACTAAATTCGACATATCAGATGATGATGCCGGAATTTCAGATCTTAAAAAAGGCAGTACTTATTCTTTCGTTGGAATATTTAATAAAGAAACCCAGCGGCTGCTTGCAAGGAGTGTTAATACCATAAACACGATTCCTTTTTACTTTGAGGGAGCAATTCAATCCGTTGATGAGGATGAGTTCCAGATAGTGATCGTAAATGCCAAAGGAGAGAAGAAAACTGTCGATATTCAAAGCTCAACCAAAACCAGCCTTGCTGATATCGACGGCAACCTTGTTAAATCAGGCTTCTCAAAGCTTGAGGAGAATGCAAGAGTCCTTGCTATTGGATTCTTAGGCAAAACTGACAAGAATATGCTTTCGGCAATTAGAATAATTCATTTTGAGGACGTTCCTCCATCCAAAGAGATGCAGTCACATGTGAAGCTAGACTAAATCTTGCGGGTAATTTTTGTAATTTCTTTTTTCCCTTCACGACTATCCAAAACCTCAAATCCCATTGCTTCTATCTTATGCCTAAGCTGATCAGCTAGCATAAATCTACCTTCGTATCTTAGCTTTTCCCTCTCGCGAGAAAGAGTCAATACGCTTTCGGGCACATCATTCATTATCTTTGAAGTTTCAAGTATGTTAAGACCTAATACTTCATCCATCCGAGAAAGCGCAGCTGCTTTTTTTTCATCTGGAATATCAGACCTTAACATCGCCCATAGAATTGCCAAAGCTTTTGGCATATTTAAATCCTGATTTAGAACATGCAGAAACTCTACTTCATATTTATCGGCATACCCTTCACCTTCAGGAAGTTTACCTGCAATATCATAAAGTTTTTTAAGAGCAGTGGATGCTGCTTCTAAGCCCTCCCATGTAAAATTCATCTTTGCTCTATAATGCGTCTGGTATGTTAAGTATCTAAATGCTAAAGGGTTAAATCCTTTTTTTATAAGATCCGAAAGGATAAAAACATTTCCCTTTGACCTGGACATTTTCTCTTCATCAACAGACAAGAAGCTTGTATGCACCCAATTATTGACAAATTTCTCACCTGAAAAAGCCTCTGATTGAGCTATTTCATCTTCATGATGAGGGAAGACCAAATCTTCACCGCCTGCATGAATGTCAATCGACACGCCCAAATATTTCATTGACATAACACTACACTCAATGTGCCATCCTGGCACTCCCATTCCCCAGGGGCTCTCCCAAGTCATAACTCTATCCTCCGCCTTTTTCCACAAAGCAAAATCAGCACTATCCTTCTTGTCTGTTTCAACGCTTACTCTTACAGCTTCTAAAAGCTGGTCCATCTTATCCAATGTGTTACCGGATAACTTTCCGTAATCAGCAAATTTCTCGACTTTAAAATAAACGTTACCACCTGTCTCGTATGCAAAACTACGCTCAATTAGAACCTTTATTACCTCTATCATTTCCTCAATGTGGTCAGAGGCTTTTGGCAACTCATCGTGATGCATTATATTTAGTTTGTCTGCGTCTTTTAGGAATTTGTCTGTATAGGTCTTTGAAAGTTCAAGTGGCGTTACTCCCATTTTATTTGCTTCCTCAATCACGGGATCGATAACTTTGTTGCTGTCATTTGAAAACCTAAAGTGACCAACGTCAGTTATATTCATAACTGATGTAACCTCATACTCGTTTGCCCTCAAAACTCTTCTTAAGATATCAGTTGTTAAGTAGGTTCTGAGATTTCCGATGTGAACATCCCGATAGACGGTTGGTCCACAAGTGTAAATGGTAACTTTTTTGCCCGCAATTGGCTTGAATTCCTCAAGTTCCCTGGTAAATGTATTGTATAGTTGCATATTTATTTGCTATGAGGTTAATTATACCTGATTTGAGGTGGTAAAGTAAGTGGAATTACTTTCGTGCTATTGCTATTTCCGCTGCGTACATCACGACGTTTTCATTTGCACTGCTCAGTTCTTGCTGTAGTCCATCATAAACACCACCTGATGCAGGATTCTCTCTTCCACTTCTATTTTCCAGAACGACTTCAATTGCCTGAGATAGCTTAGAAGCATGTCTTTGTTCGATTGAAAGCATACTACGAAAAGCAGATACTACCATAGGATTTCGCTCAGAATAAGGACGCAGTTCATGTGTCATATTAATTGAATTTTACATTTAAAAAACAGGAGTCAAGCTTACTTTGCGAGTTTCATTAGCAAAGCAAGCCCGGCTTACTTTGCGAGTTTCATTAGCAAAGCAAGCCCGGCTTACTTTGCGAGTTCGTAGACTGCTCGTCGTATTTGATTATCGGTCTCATCTTTCATTTTTGCAGATTCTGAAGCATCATAAGCGATTAAAATATCTGGGGTAAGTCCCTTATCGTGAACCCAACGTTCTTTTGGTGTTAACCACTTTGCGATTGATATATGCACACTACCCCCCCCTTCAACGTCAACTGCTTGCTGCACTGTCCCTTTTCCAAAAGATTGTTCACCGACCAATTTTGCGCGACCATAATCTTGAAGGGCTCCAGAAACTATTTCTGAAGCAGAAGCAGAACCCTTATTTATAAGAACGGTGAGAGGTGTTTCAAGTAGAACCCCGGTCCTATTAACATCCATCGATTCCGTGTTGTTATTACCATCTCTTTGCTTAACAATCGGTCCGCTCTTTACAAATTCTGATGCTATATAAACAGCATCATGCATATATCCTCCTGGATTATTTCTAACATCCAAAACAATTCCCTTGAAATTTACGATCTTCTTTACCTCAGGCAATATCTTATTTACAGCTTGAAGCCATTCGTCATTTGTCTTGTCTCCAAACTGAGAAATCCTAACATAAGCAATTGTTGCGCAAGACGCACAGTTGGTTGTTGGAACACAGGTATCATTTTTACTGCAATCAAATTGCTTTATCCAGCTAGAAACGCTTTTAACTTGGATTGTGTCTCGTGTTATGGTCAGGTCTATTGGAGTTTTTTCTGTCGCATGAACAATTGTTATTTTAACTTTCGACCCTTTGGGGCCGCGTATATTTTCAACAGCTTTTGCTAAATCCCAACCACCAGTCGACTTTCCCTCAACTCTTATAATACTATCGCCGCTTCTAACTCCAGCTTTTTGTGCAGGAGAACCATCAAGAGGAGAAACAACAATTATTATGCCTTGCTCGTTTACAGAAAGCTCGGCCCCAATGCCTGAAAATTCTCCTGCCATTTGGGTTTTGAATTCTTCATGTTTTTTTGGTGGGAAATAAGATGTATATGGGTCTCCAAGACTTGAGACCATGCCGCTTATTGCACCACCTACCATTTTGTTGGCATCAATTTTTGATTTATCAAAATACATGAGGTTAAGCTTTTCAACAACGTCATAGAAAAGCTTCATGTCAAGATTTTTTGAGTCGGGTGGATTTTGATTTGTTATTCCTATTATTGGTTTGTATTTGTTCCAGGAAGCTGTAATTTTGTAATTTCCTATGATAAACCCGATTCCTAGAGAGAGAAGGACTATGACAATAAGTTGAAAAACTCGAAGTTTTATTTGTGATCTCATTAAAATTAGTGATTAGTTTTTAGTGTTTGGTGATCAGTCAGAAACAAGAATATTCTAGGTAACTTAAAATCAACTGAAATCAAAACAAGAAACGTAGTACTAATAATACTATTTCTAAACGTTATGAAACAAGTAGATAAAGACAGCGGAATAATTATTCGGCCCTTACTATGAATGGTAGAAGCGCAAGAAGTCTTGCACGCTTAACTGCAACTGTTAATTTTCTTTGATGCTTGCTGCACACACCAGTTCTTTGACGACTTTGAATTTTACCGCGTTCTGAGATGAATTTCTTCAAGTTCTCACTATCCAAAAAGTCTGGATTTCTTTTCTCTTTACAAAAGAAGCACTCTTTTGCAACTTCTCTCATATTCCTTCTCTTTTTAACTATCTTGTTTTTCTTCATAATTTATTTGTCTACTGTCTAATGTCTTTTGTCTATTTCCTAAAAAGGTATATCATCAGGGTTTACTTCGTCTGATTCAACTTTTTCTACCTTCTCTTCTTTTTTTTCAGCTTTATTTGCCTTCGGTTTTGACTCTTCCGAATCTTGATCCTCTACCCCTTCGCCGTATGACATGTCTTGCGGAGCGGTCTGCTCAACTCCTTCTTTTCTCGAATCTAGGATAATCATGTCGTCAATCACAATTTCTGTGGTTGTTTTTTGTACTCCATCCTGACCCGTCCAGCTTCGCGTTGCGAGTCTCCCCTCAACATAAACCTTTCTTCCCTTTGAAAGAAGTTGTGAACAAAGTTCTCCCAACTTATTCCAAGCAACAATCTTATGGTACTCTGCTTCATCCTTTTTGTCTCCGTTGTCAGTAGTCCAGCTTCTGTTAGTCGCCAACCCAAATGTGCAAACTCCTGTTCCCTGAGGTGTGTACCTCAACTCCGGATCTCGCGTTAAGTTTCCGATCAATTGTACTCTGTTTAAGCTTCGTGCCATACCTAGTCTCTAACCAATAGATGTCTTAATATGTCTTCATGAATTCTTACCTTGCTGTCTAATTCACTTGAAACTGAGTCGCTTTCAAATTCAACCAATACATAGTCTCCTTTTAACGCCCCTTTTATTGGGTAAGCAAATTTCTTCTCGCCGAGTTCGGTTACTTTTTCAGCAGAAATTTTCCCTCCCCAACCCTTAATTTGAGTTATGAGCTTTTCTTTAGCTTCTTTTTTGATTTCGCTTTTAAATATTAGAACTAATCTGTATTTTCTTGACATGTAAAAAATCTCCAACCACACGGTCAAAGATTCAACATATAATACCGTATGCGAACTTAAATTACAAGTACAACAAGTACATTCTTGACAACTTTACTTTTTTAAGGATAATTTAAAGTTGATGTGATCTAATCATTATTATGAAAAAACTGTTGGCTTTACTGATCATTCTTATTGTCATAGCTTTTTCCTGGGACATTATCTTAAAGTCCAAAAGTCTTCCAAATCTTCTAAGTCTTAAAAACGTCATTTCAGAGGAAAAAGTAAAGATCGTCAATGAAGAATCAAACGTTATTGATGTTGTAAAAAAAGTGAGCCCTACAGTTGTGACCATCGGCATTAAAGACAATGCTACAAGCACTTTCGATCCCTTCTCTCAATATTTTGGGGAGGTTGAGGAAGAAAGTGAAAAAGAGCAAGAACAATATATAGGAACAGGATTTGTAATTAAAAAAGAAGGAATTATTGTTACAAACAAGCATGTTGTTAGTGCTCAGGGACAATATTTCGTAGTTGATGAAAAAGGGAAAAAGTATGATGTTGATAAAATTTATAGAGATCCGTCAAATGATATAAGCATCATTTCTGTAAAAAATCCACCTACAACAGGTTTCCCTGAGATTTCACTTGGATCATCTTCGAATCTTCAAGTTGGCCAATCAGTAATTGCAATTGGAACAGCTCTTGGTGAATTTAGAAACACTGTTACGACTGGTGTTGTCTCTGGACTTGGACGAGGAATAACTGCAGGCAGTTCATTTAGAGGATTTACTGAGAGGCTTGATAACGTTATACAAACAGATGCTGCGATAAATCCAGGTAACTCAGGTGGACCTCTTCTCAATGCCGGCGGGCAAGTGATTGGAGTCAATACTGCTGTCTCTGGCCAAGGACAAAATATAGGTTTTGCAATACCAATTGATATCGTCAAAGAATCACTCGACAACTTCAATAATACCGGCCAATTCTCAAGACCATTTTTAGGTATTTCATATAGCATAATTTCACAAAGAGCAGCTTTGCTTAATGAAATTCCTCAAGGAGCACTTGTCCAGCAAGTAATTGAAGACTCATCTGCTGAAGAAGCGGGAATTGTAGTTGGAGATATCATCACAAAAATTGATGGCAAACAAATAAATGCAACTGACAGCACTCTTGCAATCCTCATTTCAAAGAAAAAGGTCGGCGACAGTCTTGCAATTTCTCTTTACACAAATGGGGAGACAAAAGACATTAAGGTGGTACTTAAAGAAGCCCCAACGCAGTGATTACAATATTTAACATTTAATATTTACTATTTATTATCCGGTCTTTCTAATATATGTTAAATATTAGATAATAAATAATAACTTATGGGTGATGGTGATTCAATAAAAGGAGGCCTGCAGGATTTGGGTCGCGAAACCGTAAAGCAAATTGCCTCTGTTCCGAAAGGCATAGTGGCCAGTGCTGCCGGCCAAGTATTAAAGCATGATACTGAGGAGCGTGAAAAAGAAAAGAGAATAGAAAAAGCAGCAACCCACGCCAGAATTAAAGAGCTTGAAGCTGAAATCCAAGCTATTAGAGCCCAAAATGAACAGAAGAAAGGTCCTGAAGTGATAGCTCCTCATGAGAAAATGGATGAAATGCAAAACGGAAAGCCTAAGAAAAAACTAGATGAAGCAAGCCGTCAAGCAATCGGCCGCGCAGAACAAGGCCGAAACTTCAAAGGCTAGACTAAAGCTTGACTTTAGTTAAATAAAGTATTATACTTTATCTTAATAAAGTGGATTTACTATCCGACCATAAATCAAAGCAGCTTTATAAAGCACTACTCTCTCTCAAAACAGAAGAGGAGTGCAAAAAGCTTTTAAGAGATTTACTAACCGAGGCGGAAATTAAAGAATTTTCAAATCGTCTTGAGGTTGCCAAACTCTTACAAGAGAAAAAACCATACTTGGAAATTGCAAAATTAACAGGGATGAGTAGCACTACGATTGCCAGAATTCAAAAATGGCTAACAAATGGAATGGGAGGATACAAAATAGTCCTAAAAAGAATATGAATAATAAATTAAGTTATACACACCACTACATCGCTTCTAAAGCGGTGTAATTTAGTGGAAAAACCACTAAAAAACCGCCCAATAGGCGGTTTTTTTGTGACTATAACAAAAAATATGAACATTACAAAACTTAATAATATAAAGGCAAAAGACTATAAACGCATTATGCAACGGTCTGTAGGTCAAAATACAGAAATACTGCCAAACGTTCAGTCAATAATGAATGAAGTACGCGAGAAAGGAGACCTAGCACTCCTTGAAATGATCGTAAAAAGATTTGGTGCTCCACTACCACTCCAAATAACTACAGAGGAAATAGATGAAGCGTATGGGACTGTTGATGCCGATTTTATATCAGGAATACGTCAAATGAAGAAAAATATTGCCTCGGTCCACAAGGCACAGCTTCCGAGAAAAGTTGATACAACTGTTTATCCCGAAACAGGAATAAAAGTATATCGGGTTTGGCGTCCAATTGATAAGGTCGGCCTATACATCCCTGGTGGCAAGGCTATCTACCCATCCTCTGTTCTTATGAGCGCTATTCCAGCCCAGATTGCAGGATGTCAAGAAATTATTATGTGTTCACCAGCAAGAAACAGAAAAATACCAGCTCCTACTTTGGTTGCTGCAAATGAGGTAGGAATAAAGAAAATTTACAAAATTGGAGGTGCTGAGGCAATTGCAGCGATGGCATACGGCACAACAACAATCCCGCAAGTATACAAAATATTTGGTGCCGGAAATGCATCAGTCACAGCAGCAAAAATCCTTGCAATGCAGACAGTTAGCATCGACATGCCTGCAGGACCTTCTGAAGTTTTTATTATTGCAGATGAGACAGCAAATCCTGCATATATTGCCGCAGACCTACTTGCCGATGGCGAACATGGCGAAGATTCTGCATGTGTCCTTTTGACCACTTCACAATCCATTGCAGAACAAACGATTCGTGAAATTAAAATCCAAACAAAAAAGCTCTACACCAAAGACCGCATTTTAGAATCTTTGAAGAGATATGGGCTTGTTAGCGTAGTTAATTCAATAGATGAGGCAATTAATTTTTGCAATGAGTATGCACCAGAGCATTTAGAATTGATGACCAAAAATCCCGAATCAGTCCTCAAAAAGATCACAAATGCAGGTTCTGTATTCCTTGGAGATTGGTCTACTAAATCAAGTGGAGACTATGCAACAGGTGCAAATCACGTTTTACCAACCGGGGGCTTTGCGAAAATGTACCCCCCACTTGGAGTTGATTCCTTTGGAAAATGGATGCAGGTCCAAAAATGCACAAAAAAAGGTCTTTTCACAATCAAAAAGTCAATTGAAACTGTAGCCACTGTAGAGCAACTTCCAGCCCATGCAAATGCTACGTCAATCCGCTTCGGGAAAGGGGGTCAGTATGGAAAAAGAAAATATACAACAAAAACCAACTCCAAATCTTTATGAATTGGATGCAGAAGTTGAACAGCAAGTTGAGGGCATGCGAAGAGCTTATCCCCCCTCCTTAGCACAACTACTTCGAACTATTGATCGTGCTGCCGAAATTAGCACTAGAAAATACATTGAGGAAAACATTGAAAGAAGTCAGTAAGCCTGTATAATTGAACCATGATTGAACCAAAAACATTAAAAGGGTTTCGTGATTTCTTACCAAAAGAAGCACGAAAACGCCAGTATGTAATAGAAACCCTGAAAAAGGTATTCGAATCTTATGGTTTTGAACCCCTAGAAACACCAGCTCTTGAGCTAGAGGAAATTCTAATGGGTAAATACGGTGAAGAAGGTGACAAATTGATGTACCGTTTCAAAGATAACGGGGATCGAAATGTTGCCATGAGATACGACCAGACCGTCCCTCTATCTCGTGTCATAGCGCAATACACAAATGATCTCCCTATGCCATTCAAGAGATACCAAATTCAAAATGTTTGGAGAGCTGAGAACACTCAGAAAGGCCGATATCGTGAATTTTTACAATGCGATATAGACATCGCAGGAACCAACTCCTACCTTTCTGACAATGAAGTCCTATATACAGTAATTTCGTGTCTGACGACTTTGGGCTTCCAAAACTTTAAAGTTTTGGTTAACGATAGACATGTCTTTGAGGGAATGGATAATCGGGCAATTATTATTATTGATAAGTTAAAAAAGATTGGCGAAGAGGGAGTGAAGTCTGAACTTCGAAATGCAGGGCTTGACGAGGGATTACTTGAGAAAGTCAGAAATTCAAAACCTACTGAAAATTTAGAAAAGATACTTGGATCACAAAAAAATTATGTTTTCTTTGAACCGACACTTGCTCGAGGATTGGATTATTACACTGGGCTTATAGTTGAGGTCGAAATTGAAGGATTTGATGCTGGCTCGGTTGGTGGAGGCGGTCGATATGACGGATTAATTGGTATGTTCTCAGGGCAAGATATTCCCGCAGTAGGATTTGCTTTCGGATTTGATAGATTACTTGAAGCAATGGAGGCAAATAACTTGTTTCCGAAGGATCTTACAACTTCGAGATTTCTTGTTATCAATCAAAACGAAAATCAAGAAACGGTTTCAAATATTGTAAATGTTCTTCGCGCAAAAGGAGTTAACGCAGAATTATATCTAGACTTTAATTCGAAGATTGACAAACAATTTAAATTTGCAGAGAAAAAAAATATAAAATTCATTGCAATTCCTCTTGAAAACAACCAAGTCGAGATAAGAACGAAATCACAGGCAGGCGAAATCGTTAAAAAAACCGTATCTTTAGAAGACCTGCCGAATGAATTCCGTTAAAGATAACCACAAATTCTACTATATTTACTTGCTACGAAGTTTAGCAACAAAAAAATGGTACACAGGCTACACTAGCGATTTACGAAAACGTTTCTCCGAACACCAAAACAACAAATCAACTTATACTCGCAATAAAGGACCATATGAACTAATATATTATGAGGCCTGCCTCACTAAATAAGATGCCACAGCACGAGAAAAATACTTAAAAAGTGGCATGGGCAGGAGATATCTCGCAAACAGACTGAAACGTTTTTTATCTTTAACGGAATGAAATTATCTAAATCCCAGCTTGCTGTTCTTGCACTTATTGCAGCCAATATGATTTGGGGTGCTGCTCCTCCAATTTTCAAATGGGCACTTGATGATATCCATCCTTTCACTCTTGCTTTTCTGCGGTTTGCACTCCCCGCCCTCATAATGTTCCCTTTCGTTAGAACTAAGCTTTGGGTGCACCCAAAAGACAGACTTAAGCTTGTTGTCCTTGGTTTTTTGGGAATAACTGTCAATATAACGTTCTTTTTCCTGGGTCTGATGCAGTCCCCCAGCATAAATGCTGCTCTGATAGGGAGCTCGGCTCCAATATTTATTGTCTTCTACTCCCTTCTATTCTTGCAAGAAAAACCAAGAAAAAATTTAGTAATTGGATCAGTGGTAGGTCTCTTAGGAGTGATATTGGTTCTTATATTTCCCTTCTTTAAAAATGGGAACATTGCTGCGATTGGAAATCTTTATTATGTCTTTGCAATGCTTGCTGCTGCTATTTCTATAGTTCTTGTTAGGCAGGTTATGAAGAGAAATAACGCAGCAACAATAACATTCTGGTCATTTGTAATTGGAAGCGTCGGATTCATTCCTATGTTTGCAAAGGAGGTTGAACACTTTGGGTTTTTGAATGACCTCTCTTTTCAAGGCTTGATCGGGCTCCTATTCGGAGTTTTTCTATCAACGCTTGTTGCATATCTTATGCAGACTTATGCACTGAAGTACCTCACGGCTGCCGACGTTAGTGTCTTTGCTTACATGGATCCGGTAGTAACTATACTAATTGCAGCCCCTCTTCTGGGGGAATTCCCTGACACTGCTTTTGTTATCGGCTCAGTGCTGGTTATATGGGGAATTTTTCAATCAGAGGGCAGATTTCACTGGCACCCCTTCCACCTATTTTTAAAGAAGTGAGAAGCAAGAATTAAGAATTAAGTACACATTTATTGATTTAAGTATAAAAATAGGCTATAATAGGAACTTATGAAAGCTGCGATACATCCAAAATATTTTGACGCAAATGTAATCTGCTCCTGCGGAAATACCTTTAACGTGGGCTCAACAAGCGAAAGAATCACAATTGAGCTTTGTTACAATTGCCACCCATTCTACACTGGACAGCAAAAATTCGTTGACACAGCATCTAGAATTGAGAAGTTCCAAAAGAAAATGGAACAGGCTCGTCCTTTAATTAAAAAAGCACAAAAAGAAGACGATAGAGATAACTCTCCAAAAACTCTCCGAGAGATGCTTGAAGCACTAAAAAAGGGTTAACACCCTTAAATTCGAAATCCTAAATTCGAAATCCGAAACAAACTCCAATGTTTCAATTCTACAAATTCCAATTATGAACACTGACAACATCCTTGCACAAATTTACGAAATTGATTTCAAAATCACCGAAGCTGAAAAGCTATTGGGCGATTCTGAGATGAGTGTTCTTGCTCATGAGGAGATTCAAAGTCTTAAAAAGCAAAAAGAAGAACTAGAAAAACATGTCGACACCTCTCAATTTGAAGCCCAAAGTTACGATGAAAAGCCTGATCCAAGTGCTTCTTTAGACAGGCGGAATGCAATTATTGAGGTGAAAGGTGCTGCTGGAGGAGATGAAGCATCTATTTTTGCCCGAGAGCTTTTGAGAATGTACTTGCGTTATTGTGAAAGGCACAATATTCAGAAAGAAATGATTGATGAGGACAGTATTAAGATTATCTCCAAGAATGCTTTCGGACTTTTTAAATTTGAATCTGGGGTTCACAGAGTCCAAAGAGTCCCTCTCACCGAAAAAAGAGGACGCGTGCATACCTCAACTGCTGTTGTTAGCATCCTACCTGAGTTAAAAGACATTGATCTACATATCAGACCTGATGACATAGAATTTGAGGCTTTCAGAGCTGGAGGGCACGGAGGTCAAAATGTTAACAAGGTCAGTACAGCGGTAAGAGTCAAACATGTCCCATCAGGAATTATTGTTACGGCATCCCGTGAACGCTCACAGAACCAGAATCGAGAAAACGCAATGGAACTACTCCGTTCTAAATTGTGGGAAGCAGAAGTTGAGAAACAGCACTTGGAAGTTTCTGAACTTAAGTCTACTCAGGTTGGATCCGGCATGAGAAATGAGAAAATACGTACATATAATTTTCCGCAAGATAGAGTTACAGATCACAGAATTGGAAAGTCTTACCACAATCTCCCAACTTTCATGGACGGAGAAATTGATGAAATGCTAAATGATTTAAAAACCGCCGAAAAGGAAGAAATTGGTGCTGAATAAATGAGAGAGCAAGTCGTCAATTTTTTCCAATCACTTCCTGACGAGGGAATTGCTGTTCACGGCACTAATTTGGCCCGTGCTAAATCCATAAAAGAAACAGGATTATTGCCCGATAGTCTAGTTGGTTTGGATTCTGATGTGTGGTACAACGTCCAGCCTCCAAATCTAAATCGAACTCTTTACCATGATATACGACGTGAAATCGATAGTCTTGTAGTCGAAGCAATACAACATGCATACGCGGCAACAAATCCAAATTATAGCTTCGGTGGAAGCCCCGAGAGCAGAACTCCTGCATTAGTAGTATTTAAGCCAATTGAAAAATTTGCCAGATCGTCCTTGGCGGTTAAATTGACTCCTTATCCTATGACTTCAAAAAGTTCTGCACCAATTCCAAGCGAGAATGTACTAGGCATCCTTGAACTTAACCGAACTCAATCAATGAAAAGGTTTACGAGCGTTGTGCTAAGTCAAATTGTCAATCTTGTCACAGGACCCCAAACCCCCAAACGCGAATAATTTAATAATAATTTAATTTTCTTGTATTACAAGATTACTACTTCGATTATTCGAATATTCGAACAACAGTATGGGAAGGATATCTAGAAGAAAAATAGACCCTGAAATCGAACAACGCGTCAACGAAATATTTGTGAATTATATTGCCGTTCTTTCTACAAGACCTGCAATAGTTGAGTTTCTTCAAAGTCTATTAACCCAAACCGAACAGGTTATGATTTCAAAAAGACTTGCCATAGCACTACTTTTAACCAAAGGATTTAATTACGAAGAGATAGATGACACCTTGAAAGTATCCAAGTCAACAGTTTCAGGTGTTGATAAAGAATTACAATCTGGAGCAACTGGATATAGAAAGGCCGTAAGCAAAATATTGAAGGATGAAAAACTGGAAAGGACGTGGAACAAATTAGAATTAATATCACTAGAATTTTCCTTACCCAAGCAATATGAGTCTGAAAGTTGGAGAAAGAAAAGTCAAAAAGGGAAAAATCTTCGGAAAAAAGAACGTCAGCTAAAAATTTGATTGTTTCGAACTATCCATCTTCGTTTATTCGAATAAACGAAGGTGAAGCATTGCTAACAACATCCCACAATTTGGAACTGATCCTAAAAGAATGATTAATGCACTTGGATAACTTCGTATTAGCAAGAGCTTCTCCTGCAACAGGTTGTAAGGAACTATATGTCTATAATATGCGTAATGGCATATGCCTGAAAGAGCCTATCCAAGAAGATCAATTCTTCGTTGGACAAGAACACCAACTACCTCCTGCAGGGTGAGAGAACTACCCTTCATTTCAGGATTTTTGGAGGATCCGTTTAAAAGCATTCTTTTGGATGCGTGCAAAAACCAAGAAGCCTCAGGATCCATTTCCTTCAATTTTTCGTAAGCCTGTGTAAAATCAATTCCCAATTCCTCTACCCTCTGACTCCCGTCTTCTGTCTTCTGTCTTTTGTCCGGCATTGCCTTAATTCTCACTACTCCATTTTCAGGATCTTTTCGTAAAGCAACTACATACCCCATCATTTGCGCTGATTTTAAGACTTCGTCATTTATGGTCTCAACGGCCATTGCTTTTCCCCATTTGGATTCAAATTCAATTCCTTTTTCTTTTATTTCACGCTCTGCCCAAATCTTCTTTTCTAAATTTTGCAAAACTGCATCAAGTGTTTGGAAAATAAATTCAACAAGTGCACTGTCATCCTTTTGGTGCATAAGCTTAAACCCTTGAATTATTGATATAATTCCAAATTCATATATATCGTGATTTGAGTCCGGATAATACACTTCTTGGAAATGATCATCGTCAATAACAAGCTCGACAATTCTTTTAACAGCTTCAAGCTTTATTTCATGCTTGTGAAGATTTGATTCGTGATTAGTTAAAACAAACTGCAGTGTTAGGCTTGCTCCGCAAGTATTGTTGTCTGCTGTTTGGTGATGATCTAAAGCGCCCATTCCGGTGTCAACGTGAATAGTCTCAATACCATCAATGGTCTCTATGGCCTTTTCAAAATCTCCAGCATTAACCTCCAAATGACCAGGTAGACCTTCTCCTGCATTCACAAATTCCACTACTGCCCCATCCCAATTAGGATAAAAGCGTTTCAAAAGCCAAACGCTTGAAATCGCGTCTATGTCGCAACTTTTATGTGTAATAATTTTTCGCATAGTGTTATTGTAGCAAAGTTGAGTAGTATACCCTACGCCAAGTCTCTTGACAAGTAAGTTCAAACGTAGCTAAACTTAATATGTATGGATGTAAAGAAAACCAACCTCACGCCAGAGCTAAAAGAAATTTATGACAGAGTAATGAATACCAAGGGGGTACCAGTATCAGGCAATGGAGCTCTTCCAGCCTCGCCGAGTCTAGGCGGGCCAACATCTGTTCAAAGCCCAGCGCAATCCACAACCGTTCCGCCACCAGCCTCGCCGAGTCTAGGCGGGCCACCAGCTGATATGTCTCCACAAATGCCATCTTTAGGGGTACAACCCCAACAACCAATGCCAGCCTCTCCGAGTCTAGGCGGGCCAGAGCCAGCTCCCACACAACCCACGATGGCCAGTGTACCCGAAATGCCAGCCTCTCCGAGTCTAGGCGGGCCAGCCTCTCCGAGTCTAGGCGCACCCCTTGGAACAAATGCAGAACAAGCTTTAACAAGTACTCCAGCAAGACCAATTAGTGAAGGGAATACTTTCTCTTTTAATGGCGGTACCATAAAGCCAGTTCCAGGTGCAGCCCCTGCAGCAGGTGAGGCAAAGAAGAAAGCTAAGATTTCACTTCCTGTACTTGTCGTTCTTGGAGTTGTATTTATTGTCGTTTGGGGAATCTTCTGGGCAATTGTATTAGGTCTTATACAAAGATAAATGCGACGCTAGTTTCATTTTTCACAATCAATTTTCATGCTATAATTGTTCTTTATGGGTCCAGGAATTGAATCGGGAAAACTCAAAGCAAATATTGGAGCAGAGTCTCTTCAAGCAAGAAACGTAATTGAAGATGAAATTACTGCACTGCAAAAAGAATATGACAAAACCGCCCAAAGAATAAGGTCCCACGTTGGAGTTTTGCTATCAAAATGTCCGCCATTAGCAGGCACTATTATAATTGATCAGATTTCGTCCGATGAAGAGGTTACTTTAATCTATTTTGATCCGTCCCAAAACTCAATAAGTCGTGAATTAACCAGCCAAGATGCTGAAGGACTTCATACAAAGATTGAAGCTGACGCATCAATAGACTGGATAACTTATTCTTTGAATATATGCTTAGATGTAGCTGATCTAGCAAGCAGAAAACATCCACATCTTACTCCTATTAAATAAAAGATAATTCCTCTTTTGAAACTATCGAAACCTCTGATTCTGCTCTTTTTTTAAGCTCTACTTTTCCCTCCTCAAGCTTTGATGAAAGGACAAGCCTATTTGGAATTCCCATTAGGTCACAATCTGCAAATTTTTCTCCAGGATTTTTATCTCTATCGTCATACAAGACTTTAATTCCCTTCTTAGAAAGCTCTTCGTAAAGTACATTTGCTTCCTCGTCCCGACCAATCGAGACTAGATAAGCGCTAAAAGGAGCAACGCTTGCTGGCCATATAATACCTCGCTCGTCATTACTCTTCTCAACTATAACTCCCATAATCCGAGATATTCCTATTCCATAGCACCCCATAATAGGATATTGCTTTGATCCATCCCGCCCCTGAAAAGACATATCAAAATCTTTCCCATATTTTTGACCCAAATCAAATACATTTCCAACCTCAGAAGCACGAGCCTTTTTAAGATTTGAATTAGAACATCGTGGACATGTATCACCCTCATTTTTGCCTTGATTAACTTCAACGTTCACACAGAAATCGCAGGCTTCACAGTACAAAATGTCGTCCTCACCAGCATCAGTCAGGACCATAAATTCATAAGAAATTTTCTTACTAAATGCACCACCTGAGGCTTCTGTTACTTTGGAAGTTAAGCCCAGCCTTTCAAATACTTTCATATAAGCATCTTTAACGGTTCTGTAATAAGAATCAAAATCTTCTTGGGATTCATGGAAAGAATACATATCCTTCATAAAAAATTCACGCCCTCTTAAAATCCCGGATTTTGCCCTCAACTCATCTCTATATTTCCAATGGATCTGATAGACTGCTACAGGCAAATCTTTGTGTGTATTTACCTTTCCCATAACAAGAGGCGTTACGACCTCCTCCTCAGACTGACCCAGAGCATAATCTTTTTCAGTCCTAGATTTGATCTTAAAAAGCACGTCTATACTGTCCCATCCACCGGTTGTTACCCAATTTTCTTTTGGATGCAAAACGGGCATTAGAATTTCCTGACCACCGATTTCATTCATTTCTTCTCTTACAATTTGTTCTATATTTCGAAGAACGGAAAGACCAAGTGGAAGATAACTATATACACCAGCCATAAGCTGATCGACATATCCTGCTTGGGTTAATAACTTGTGGTTTGTGGTTTCTGCTTCACGGGGAGGCTGCCTGAGGGTTGAGGTAAACAATTTTGTGTATCGCATACCTCAGTATACCGTCAGGCAGCCTGGTTTTCAACGGCGGGGCGTCTTATCAAGCCCTTTGCCATTAACTCTGCTCTTATATCATTAACGTTCTTTTTCTTCTTTTCCCTCTTTTCGTGTCCCTGCTTAATATCTACTGGCTCTGCGTCTTCATACTCTCCGTCTTCTTTTGGTGCTACCTCAACTAAGATCCTGGTCATGGCTTTGATGAAAAGCTCCAAAAGACTCAACTTGTCCTCTTCCTCTTCTGCCTTTTTTAGCTCTGCAAGAATTAAGAGTGCCTCCAAGAAATCTTCTTTAGAAAGCGAAGTTTCCTCTAAGCGAGACACTTTCTTTTGAACCTCTTTTAGCTCATTGTTCTGCTCCTCAAATTTCTTGCTAAGATTTTCAAATTTTAACTCTAGAGGAGTCTTTTCTTCCTCTTTTGTCTCATCTTGATCATCGTTAATTTCCTTTTCGTCCCCGTTTTTTTCTTGTTCGGGCTCATCTGATGCTAAGTCCTGAAGCGTTTTTTCAACCCCTTCGTCTTTTACAGATTCAAGAATTGAGTCCGAATCAAAATCTCGACCCTCATTACTTTCTACACTTTCAGCGTTTGCCGTATCAGAAACGTCTTCACTTGTTCTACGCGGTGCCTCAACGGTATGTGCCGTGGGGGTAATTGGTGCTGCAACTCCTTGTGCCAAAGGTGTTTCAATTGCTTCCATATTCTTCACCTCCCTCCGTTAATGGTTCTTGACGAAATTTTTGAGTCTTAGAACCATTTACGTCCTCCAAAAATTGCTCCTCGAGGCGTGCATGAACAATGCCCGGAGCCTCGCGGGAAAATTCGGAGGACTTCCTTATACCTTCTCTTGTTAGTTTTAGGTTTTTAGTTTTTAGTTCTTCGTCATACTCTTTTATTGTTTTTAAAAATGCTTCAAGAATTTCTGGATAGAATTCGCAAAGTCTAGCAGTTTTTTCTATAAAAGCTGCCTCATCAATGCTTGCCATTGCAGGCATAAATGCTTTTGCAACTTTTTTGGCTCCTTTCTTATCAAGTTTCTTTTCTCGCATACTTATTACAATCTGCAAAAGCAACTCTCTTTCAAAATTTATTTGTAATTTTTTGTAATCCATATGTTAGCTATCAGTTTTCAGTTATCGGTTTTCAGTTATCCTGTTAGTTCTGATGTCTTTTCGCTTGTTTCTTTGCCTTTTTTCTCAGCTTCTTCTTTTGCTTCGTGAGCAGCTTCTGCTTGCATTAACTCAAGCTCAAGACTTCTTGCCTCCTCTTCTGCCTCACTTGCTCTTAATTCTTCTTGTCTTACGTTTTCTCTGGCAGTTGAAAGCATTTCTTTCATGTCGTGTGTCTCAGTCGCGTTTGTTTTTAGAATCTCAGCGTTATTCTGTTTCATACTGGCAGTTTACGCTCGAAATGAGGTTAAATCTTGACATCAACGTCATAACTTCCTAACAGGAAGGTAACAATTGGGTTTTTTATGAAAAAACTAGAAAATTAGAGGTGCGGATGCTGGTGCTGGAGCTGGAGGAGGTGGAGGTGGTGGGGTTTTGGTGTCAGCAGGTTTTTGTTGTGTATTTGCTCTTTTCTCTTGAATTTCTCTGTTCCTCGCTTGACGTATTCCGCCACCCTCTACTCTGGCGTCTATATAAAACATGTCAAAGAAGGCTTGAATTAATCTTAGCAATAGGCTGAATTGTTGTTTTTGCTCAGGCGGAGCTTTTTCCATAGCTTGCCTAATTGCATCTCGAAGAGAGTCTATCTTGGCCATGGCCTCATCAATTTTATTTGCTATCTCAGTCTGTTGTTCTCGAAGACCTTTTAATTGCTCTGTAAGGGTAACCATTTCTTCTGTTTGCTGTTCTATACTTCTTGCCTCGACTGCTGTTTCGGTAACGGCTTCTGCTTCCTGAGCTGCAGCTGCATCATTTTCTGCTCCTTCTGCGTCTGCCTTAGCTATATCTTCAGGTGTTATTTCTGTTGCTTCCTCTGTTTCGCCGCTGTTTTGTTCCGCCTCTATAGTGCCAGGGCTTGCAACATCTTCCGCCGCTGTTTCAACTGCTGGGTTTGGAGCCTCAGCAGCCGCTTGGACAGTTTCTGTTGGTTGAGTAACAGCAGGTCGTTCTGTCGCCTGTGCAGCAACTCTGTCGACTGGATCATCAATTGTTTGTTCTGGGGCTAATACGGCAGGAGTTGTTGCCTCGGAAGCTCCAGGAATAACTTTATTTGGAGTTGCTTCAGGTTTTGCAGGTTGTCCGGCGGCAGGTTTCTCAAGCGCTCTTGCAACATCACCTGGTGAAATCTCACCTACGCCTGCTTGTGTGGAGTTTGGAACTGCTTCTGCTTGGGTAGCTACCGCAGGAGCTTTTCCAATACTTGGTATCTGAGCTGGCACTGCTTCTTGAGCCGTTGAGGGCTGTTCTACTACCCACTTGTCGATGTCTTGTCCAGGAATTTCCCCTGCACCGGTCTCTTTTAGAGGATCGCCTATCCACTTGTCTATATCTTGACCAGGTATTTCTCCAGCACCAGTCTCGGCAAGACTACCTAGAGCGGCAGCTGCTCCTTGTGCTTCGCCAAGATTTTCAAGTGCTCCACCAAGACTTTCTGATGCTGTTTTAACGGCCTTACCTGTAGCCCCAGCGGCTCCTTCAATAGCAGCAGGAGCTCCGCCTTCCATTCCTCCCTCACCCGGCATTTCGACCTCCTTTCGCTATCTCTATCGCTTTTTCAATATTTCCTTGATTTATGTGCTGTGCCATTTGACTTGCCTTCTCCAAATCCTCATTCTTTTGAGCTATTGCTTGATATTTGATAAGAACCCCTCGCGCTTCATCATATTGTCCTGACATTTTTTGGAGTATCGCGATCATGCCCTCAAAATCTTTAGGTGGCAAATAGGAAAGAAATTCTTTAGCTAAAAGATGTGCTTTTTCCTGATCAAGCTTGTTTCTTTTAAGGTTGGCGACAATTTCCGCTAGCAAGTCTTTCTCTACGTTTTCGACAACTGAAGGAACAGAATTCGGATCCATATAAATAGACTAACATGTACGTTTGGCCAATTGCAAGAATATTTGCAAGTGCTATTATTATCACATGGACGAGTTTAAAAATATAGCAATTGAAGCAGCAAAAGAAGCGGGAGCACTCGCCCTATCTCTCTCAAAAAAGAAAATAGAATTCACGATGAAAGGAACCTATGACATCTTGGCAGAAGCAGATACTGCTTCAGAAAAACTAATAGTTGAAAAAATAAGGGCCTCATTCCCCGACCACAGTATCTTATCTGAAGAAAATGGAGACGTAGAAAATTCCTCATCCTATATGTGGGTTATTGACCCTGTTGATGGAACTATAAATTATGAGAGAAGAATAAATGAATACTGCGTCTCAATAGCTCTTGAGCATGATGGTGAATTAGTGTTGGGAGTTATTTACCAACCCGTCTATGACAAATTATTTGTTGCCGTAAAGGGCGAAGGTGCAACCCTAAATGGAGAAAAGATTTCTGTTTCCCCGCAAAATGATTTAATAAACACCCTCTTTTCAACTGAGAACTCTTCCAAGCTTGATGTAAGACTGGGAGATTTTCAAAAACTCTTGGATATCTGTCAAAAAGTAAGAGGGGTTAGAATATTTGGAAGCGGTGCGCTTCACTTGGCAGCACTTGCCGAAGGACATATAGATTTTTACTTTAAGACTAAATTTAATTATTGGGATATTGCTGCTGGAGTTGTAATTATTCGCGAAGCAGGTGGAAGAGTAACGGATATGGAAGGACGTGATCTTCAAAGGATTTCACAAAATATTGTGGCCTCTAACTCTATTCTGCACGAGGAGGTTTTAAATCTTCTCCGAAATCAAACTTCCCAGACCTAATATCTCAAGCTTTTCAAATTGTTTTGCAACTGGAACAGGAATACTGTCAGTAACAATCACTTTTGATGCTTTTGAATTTTGCAAAACCTCGGGTGCTTTACCAGAAAAAACAGCGTGCGTCGCCAAAACATAGACTTTCTCTGCCCCTTGCTTCTCAAGCTCATTTAATGCAGTAATTATTGTACCTCCGCTTGCTATCTCATCATCAATTACATAACAATTCGGGGCCACTCGCTCGTCTAGTCCTTCTACTTGCACTTTTCCTGTCTCGTGATCCCGCTCTTTTTCAAGTGAAATAAATGGCGCGTTGTCCAAGTACTCTGATAGAGCCTTTACCCGTCTTAACCCACCCATGTCTGGGCTGACAAGCACTGAATCTGATGGATTAAATCCCAATTCTTTAATTTTAAGAGCCAAAACCGGAAGGGCGCTTACATGTTCCACTTGAACCTTAAACATATCCCCCATTCTGATTGTATGAGGGTCAACAAAAATTATTTTGGTAAGCCCTGCTGATTCGTAAGTATGAATCACAACTTCAAGGGGCACTGATTCTCCATCTCCAAATAGATGATCTCCTCGTCCATAAGGAAAATGAGGCATGATGCCAGTAATTGACTTGGCACCATTCCTTTTCATGGCATCGATGAGAAACGCTGTTTCGATTACTTGAGAGTCAATATTTGGAGTAATAGAGGCGGTTTTAAGAAATACAACATCCTGGCTCAAGACCTTTTCGGTCAATGCCACACGCCTTTCACCATCAGAAAAAACAACTACATCAGGGTAAATAGGGTCCGTTTTTAAATGAGATGCAATTCCCTCAGACAGTGATTTATTTTGCTCGTCACCAAAAAATATCATTATTGTCCAAGTCCTCCAAGTAAATCTTGAAGTCCTGCTCCCATTTGCTGCATTTTTTGAGCACTCTTCTTTTGTGCCCTGTCTACTGCTTCATTGAATGCTTCACGAGCATCCTTCATTTCTTCTCCATTAATCTCAACGGATTTTACTTTCATATCCCCAGACATAACTACTCTTACTCTTCCTTTTTCTGCTTCTACCTCAATCTGAGAAAGTTCGTCCTGGATTTTCTTTGCTTGATCTCTGAGTTTTTTAATCTCTGCTGCTTGTTTGAATGGATTCATCATAAAAATCTAACACCTCCTTTAATTAAAATACTTCGTTAATCTTACAAAATAAAGGATAATAACTCAAGCTAAAATAAATGCCTATCAACTATTCTTGCTCCGTCTGCGGGATCGTTTGGAATTATCTTAAGAACAAATGGCAACTTTTTTAGTTTGTTAATGACTTTTTCTTCATCTTTTTTTTGTGCAATAAGATGAATATTTTGCCCAGTATTTAAAGTAAAGTAAACTTCAAGCCCCTCACTTCTCCACTTCTTAACAAGTTTCATAATTTTTAATGTTTCAGGCAATAAATATATTAGTGACGGATGAGACGTAAGCATAATGGAATGAAGCTCTAGGGCCTCTGACTCTAACAGTTCTCCAAATGATACAAAATCTTTTTTTGCAAGAAGTTTTTTACATTCTTTTATTTTTTTGGCCATACTTTCTAACCTTACTTTAAAAAATTGACTTTGACGTGCTCCTTTTTGTCCCTCAGATGTTGCTACGTCTTTAACTTCTGTACTAACGATTGCAACAACGTCTACGATATCCCAATAGTCTTTCGGGAAAATAGAGCGAGCATAGGAACTCTGACTATCGTTTCCATCGAGCCATTCAGAAATCCCATCAGGAATTGATCTGCATGACGATCCAGATCCTTGACGGGCTAAAATTGAAAGCTCTTTCTCTGAAAGTTTTAATCCCAATGCCTCAACACCAGCAAGTGTTAAAGCAGCAAACCCCGAAGCAGATGATGAAAGACCAGTTCCACCTGGGAAATTATTCTCCGTTACTATCTTGACCTTCGTTTTTACCTTCGCAATTTTTCGAATCCTGTTGATATGCTCAATCGCCCTATTATTTTCGGTTTTTTGAAAAGCTCCATTGTAGCGAATACTGTCTTTTGAAAATTTTGAAGAAAACTCGACGGTCGTTGTCGTTGTAAGATTGGATAAGTTCATCGAAATACTTCCATTTTCAGGAAGTCGAAGAATCTCGTCTTTCTTACCCCAATACTTAATGAATGCAATATTTGATGGGGCTATGGCTGTTGCTTTCGTATTCATTTTTCGATTCTTACTCCCTGTACATTGGTTTTAACATTAAGCACAAGTCCCCCTGCTTTTTTAATACCCTTTTCAACTGCAAATAGATTTTTATCACTTGAAAGAGTGATCATGCAGTCTCCTCCTCCAGCTCCAGAAAGCTTCGCGCCATATGCTCCATTATCGCGTGCACCGTAGATCATCTTAGAAAGCTTGTCTATACTTACACCCAGGCTTTCCAACAAGCCCTGGTTGACATCCATAAGCTGTCCTACTTCTTCCCATTTATTTTTTTCAATTAAAACCCTAGCTTTTTCAACGATTCCACCAATCAAATTATAAATACCTTTAATTTCCGCTGGGTATAGATCTGCTTTTTTTGATACTTTATTGATAAGTTCGACAGTATCTGCTTTCATTCCGGAATAACCGACAATCAATGGAAGTAACTTAATTTTTAGTGGTTCGATTTTTTTGCCACCGATTACAAAATATAATGTCCCACCATATACTGCTGCTGCAACATCAAACCCTGATCCCTTTTTCTGAATATCCAGAACCGTTTTGAATGACAAATCAAAAATTTGTTTTGATGTTAACTTTAGTGATAATAATTCTGAGATGGCTTTAACTGCACAGACTGTTGAAGCAGAGGATGATCCAAATCCAAATTTTGAAGAAAATTCAGAACGGGTCTTGATTTTTAAACCAGGAGTTTTTGGTTTGTACTTTTTGAAAACATTTTTGACTGCAACTTCGATAAATTGCGTTCCTTTTGGGATCTCTCCTTCTCCCAACTTATCAATTGGTTTCTTATAGCCTTCAACTTGAACATCTGGCGCTTCCAATTCAAAATTTCCAGTATTGGTTTGTTCAACAGTCACAAATATTCGTTGGTCAACCGCAGTCACAATACATGGATAACCATACACTACAGCGTGTTCTCCAAATAACATTAGTTTCCCCGGCGCTGATATGGTGATTTTATTTTTCAATTATTACCCCCTTGCTTTCAAGCTTGAATTCCATGAATTCTAATGGATTTTCTGGCTCCTTACAATACTTTTTTGTTCTTGAAATATTTTTACAAAAAACAAGAATTATACCCGATCCTTCTTTAAATCCTCCAGCGCCTGACACCTTTGCACTGTCACCCAAATTACTAAGATCAAAAATTATTTTTTGAGCCTGTTTTCCAACAACCCCAAGCTTCTCTAAATTATTACCTGAAGACACTATTGATTCTCGTAGAAGTTTTTGTTTGTTATTAATTAATGAATCCGAAACCTCCTTTGTCAATTTTTCTTGGTCAATTAAAAACTTTCCAACTTCTTTTTTACCTACTATATCAACAACCATTTCGCGCGTACTTTCGACTGGCTTTCCAGAATCGACAAGAAGTACATTTTTAAATGTTGATGGATCAACTTTAATCTTCTTAATGAGTTTTATGTTCTCTGTTTCTTTACGAAACCATATAACCCCGCCATACACACAGACAGCCAAATCTCCTCCAGAAGGATTGCCATGAAAGATTTTTTCACCTGCGTAAGCTGCGTTAAATACTTCATCTGGACCTGCATTTATCCTGTAAAGACTAAAAAATGCCTGGGAAATTGCCGCACTAAGCGATGCTGAAGAGCCTAACCCCCTGCCAACCGGGATAGTAGAAGTTACGTCTATCCAAACAGGAATGTTTTTTACTTTGTATTTTTCTTTGATGTAAGATCTTATGGAAATAACTGCTTCGCGCGCAATCTTATCATCTTTAAAAAAGTTGTCTTTTGCTGTTCTTTTTAACACAACAACTACTCGCTTGTTGATCGCACATAAAATTGCTGGCTTTCCATATACAGACGAGTGCTCTCCGATCAGGTGAATTTTTCCGGGAGCAGAGGCTTTGGCGAAGTGAGTCATATGGGTCTAAATTTAATTACGTAAGAAATGGTTTCTTTCCTGTCCTCCGTCAAAGATCTTCTTAAAATTGCAACGACTTTCTGACCGATTGTTACATTCTCACATTCAACAACCTGCCCTATCATTTTTTGGCCTGAAGAAAGAGCAACAATCGCCACAATATAAGGTGCGTATTTACCAAATCCTTTTGGGGCAACTCTCACAGTTGTAAAGCTTACAACAGTCCCTTTTTTGCCAATAAGTTCCGACAATTTTTTCTTTCTTCGCCAAATTTTTACTGGTGTTGTAACAATACTCATATTCTTAAAATGTGGACAGCAGCAACAGCTCCTGACCCACCAACGTTGTGCGTAAGTCCAATTGAAGCATTTTTAACTTGTCTTTTTCCCGCTTTTCCTTCAAGCTGTTGGGTGATCTCTATTATTTGCTTTATACCTGTTGCGCCAACAGGATGACCGCATGCTTTAAGTCCGCCAGATGGATTAACAATCAACTTGCCAGTACCAAGTGTGACTTTTCCCTCCATAACATCAATAACACCCATTCCCCTTTTTGAAAATGCTAAGTCCTCAAGAGCTATTGCCTCAGCTATTGAAAAACAGTCATGGACTTCCGCAACACTTATCTGATCTGGCTTAACGCGTGCTTGCGCATAAGCTTTTTTACTTGCCATAACTGCAGATGACAATGAAGTGAGATCTTCTCGCCCGCAAAGTCCTACGCTTGAGGTTCCAATTTGGCTTGCAACAATTTGCACAGAACCCTTCTTAAGAAGCTTTGGATCTGAGGATATAACAACACAGGATGCACCATCAGATATCGGAGAGCAATCCAGAAGCTTTAAGGGATCGGCTACTTTTGCACTTCTCATCACCTGGTCAATTGTTATAATATTTTGAAATTGAGCCTTTGGATTAAAGCTCCCATGAAAATGATTCTTAACAGGTATTGAAGCAAGTTCTTCTTCAGTAATTTTATATTTCTCCATATAAGAAACAGCCATGAGAGCATAAAGACCAGCAAATGTTATACCGCTTCCTCTTTCCTCGTCGCTTCCAGCTGCCATAAGACCTGCTACTACTTCGTCTTGAGGATGATCTGTCATTTTCTCGATCCCAAGAACCATAACAGTCTTGTAGGTTCCGCTCTTTACCCCTTGAATTGCGTTATGCAAGGCAACGCTTCCAGATGCGCAAGCAGCTTCAACTCTAACTGAAGCCACCCCTACTCCCAGTTCCTCGGCGTAAAGGCTTGAAAGATTTGCCTGATTTCCCAAAATTCCGGAAAGCATATTACCAACATAAAGTGCGTCAATATTTTTCTTATCAATGTGAAAAGAAGAAAGCGCGCTTCTCATAACTTCAGACGCCAGATCTCTTGGAGATCTTTCCCAAAGTTCACCAAATTCGCTTGTTGAGTAACCGATTATTCCTATTTTCATAAAAGATGAAGATATGTTTTTCTTAAAAATTCTATATATGATATATATTCCGATTGCTCAAGATATGATGAAACAGTAATTTTACTCCGATCCTTTTTTGATATATTTTGTGTTACTTCCAAGATGAAAGCGTCAGAGCCGGCCCCTGAACCGTAGGACGCAACAAAAATCTTCTCATGCGGTTTTGCAATATCCAATACTGCTGCAAGGCCAGTAAGAGCCGAAGCAGAATATGGATTTCCTATATGGTCAACAATTAGAGAAGGTGCTAACTGATGATCTGAAAATCCTAACTCACGGGCAGCGACTCTTGGAAATTTTCCGTTGGGCATGTGGAAAACACAGTAAGTAAAATCCTCGGGCTTCACTTTGTTTTTCTTAAAAATTATTTTTGATGCACCAAAGATATGAGCAAAATAAGCAGGCTCTCCTGTAAATCGTCCTGCGTGTGATGGGAATTTTATTCCCTCTCTTCTCCAAAAATCGGGTGTGTCGGAGGAATATGAAACAGTATCTATAATTTTTGCTATTATCTCAGACTGTAATCCTCCGACTAAGTATGCAGCAGCTGCAGAACCAGCAGTGTACTCAAGAGCATCATGAGGTTTTGCCTGAGCAGTGTCACTTCCAATAATAAGTCCGTAGTCAATAGATTTACTTTTTACGAAAGAAGCAGTTAGCTGAAGCGCTGCTGTTGCCGCCTTACAAGCAAATTCAAAATCGGCTGCAAATAAATTATGACCAAAGCCTAGTAGATCTGCAATTGTAGTTGACGTTGGATTAACAACATATGGATGACTCTCAGAACCAACAAAAACGGCTTGTATCTTATTGGCGCTTAGTCCTGCATAACTTAATGCATTTCTAGAGGCTTCAATACCCATTGTTACTGCGTCCTCGTCTTCTGAAGGAACAGATTTCTGGTGCACCTTCAGACCAGATATGATTTCGCTAGCATCCTTTTTCCAAGTTGCTGCAATTTCTTCAACTTTTATTCTGTATTTTGGAATATAGACTCCGTATCCGACAATTCCACTCATTTTTTTCTCCTTCCTAGTCTCTTATGAGCAGCACCTAGAGTTCTCGTACATAAAGCGGCAATCAAAGAAAGCTCGCCTGCCAAAACGGCTCCTCCTATATACTCCGCAAGAACTCTTGATGAAGTTTTTGGTGTAATCCCCATAATCCCAAGGGACGCTTTTTGAGTTGGCAAAACCGTTCCACCACCAACTGTTCCAACCATGAGTGACGGCATATTGATAGATATGAAAAGATTTTCTCCGCGTACTTCACATGTGGTTATGCCCTGACTTGCTTCAACAACATGTGCCGGATCTTGTCCTGTTGCAATAAAAATTCCAGCTACAACATTTGCAAAATGTGAGTTAAACCCCATGGATCCCGATGCGTGAGACCCTAACATGCACTTTGAAAACCATGTTTTGTAAAAATCCTTAGCATTTGTATGTAGGACTTCGTGAAGAACATCTTTGCTGATTGTACCCTCCGCCCAGACTTCAAATCCTCGTCCCTCAATCTGATTGAGCCACGAAGGCTTCTTATCCAAATCAAAATTGCCAGCTACAGCAAGACATATTATTTTAGTTTTTTTCTCGATAAGCTTTACGATCGACTCAGTGGCAATAGTTACCATATTCATGCCCATTGCGTTATCTGTGTCAAAAACAAAACGAATAAAAGTGTTGCCTCCTATAATTTTTACTTTCGCGCTTTTGTAAAGAATGTGGCCTGAAGTTTTTGCGGCTTCCTTTGCAATCAAAGTTTTATTTGTATTTATCCATTCCTTAAGCATCAAACCTTTTTCAACACTATTAGTTTCAAAAACGGGACCTCTGGTAGTCCCGTGATATAAAGATTTTGAAATGACTCCGTGACTTAGAGATAGAGCTTTTGCGCCCCTACTTACAGATGCAACAAGTGCTCCTTCAGTTGTTGCAAGAGGAATATAAACATGCTTTTTGTTAATAAGAAGCGGCCCGGCAACGCCAATTGGCACTTGGATACTTCCAATTAGATTTTCACAATGAACGTCAGGATTTTCCTCGAGTTGAGATGCCATTGGAGATAGATCTATCTTATTTTCAAGTTCCAGAAATTCCCGTCTTTTTTTTGCAGTTAAATAATCTCGTAAGCTCACGCGGCATAGTATAACATAATGGGGATGTTATATAATCCTTTTATGAAAAACTCAAAGAGTGCTTATTACAAACAAAAAATCATGATTGCCAAATGCGACAAACGCGGCAACATATTGGGAGCAATTGAACGCTGGGAGGCCCACGAAAAAGCGGTTTTGCATCGTGCTTTTACCGTTGCGATTTTTTACAAAGGAGATCTTATTGTCCAGCACAGAAAACATCCTGTATTTGATGGAGTATTGGATGTTACCTCTTCCTCTCATCAAGTCTATGACGGAGAAAAACTACAAGACACGATTGAAGCAACTCTTTTGACTTTAAAAAGGGAGTGGAATTTGGATAAAAAAAGTCTTTTAAGAAAGCCTAATGACCTAGGAACGATATACTACAAAGCTAGGGATAAATTTAGTATTTATACAGAGCACGAAGTGTGCAACGTGGTTGTTTGTGAGATAAAAAAACTTCCAACGATTGTTACGGATGTTGCCTATGGGTATTCAGTAGTTTCAAAAAAAGAATTGTATGACAAAAAATCAAGACTCTATTCCCAACTCGCTCCTTGGGTGCAAGCAATGATTAAGGAAAAACTCCTATAGGGTGACGCGTGGTGTATAATATCCAAGTATTTTTGAGGTTACCAAAGAACAAGCTTTCTATGATTTGCCTCAAAGATTTTTATTGCCCGCCTAGACTCGCACGAGTCTTTGCGAGGCTGGCACTTTGAAATTTATGGATAAACCCCACGTGGTTTCCGCTTTGTACATATCTGTGTATGAGGTGGAAACCATGGAGGGAGAACATGGCAGTTACGAAAGAACCCGTTCTTGAAGGCAAGCCTAGAACTTGCAGCGTCTGTGACCTTACAGTTTGTTCAGTTTACTGCATGGACTGTAGGACTTTTACCGACATTGGGCACGAGCAATCCTGCAAAAGCCCATTAAACGACCGTCATCCTGGCTGTTGTATCCTTTACATCATTTCCTGAGCATCCCCGTCAAACGGAGCACGGCAGAATACCAAGCTTACTTCTGAAAGGAGGTGAGAAAATGTTTTCGCACACAAATGCTAAAGTCACCTGGACACTTGTTGTGGTTGCGCTTGCTTTTGCCGCAATTGCGGGAGGGGTAATTGTTGCAACCTACCAAAATGACTGGAACAAAACCTTGGCACTAGCCTTAGCCGTTGTGGCTTGCGTCCTGATACTGATCGCTTTCATGTCTGGACTGAGCCTTAAAGAAAACGAGCTCGAAGAGTTCTAGAAAAAGTCCCGGTAACACGGGGCACCAAGTCTTCACCGATGGGAGGTGAGAAAATGAATCATACACCAATGTTCAGCATAGGCTGGTGGACTAGCAGAAACAGCAATCCTGGGGGCAAGATTCTATCGGCAATTTATTTCGTCGTAAATGTTGCCTGCTTCTTACTCGTGATCCTGTTCGCCGGGTACTTCGATCTTCTCGTCTACCCGATCGCACTCTCTCTTATTGGGGGCGTATTCGCTGGAGCGGTCATGAGCTGGAATGCCAACAAGGGTGATCCGGAGGAGCTAACCGGTGAGTTGCTCTTCATCCTTTCGGCCATCCTGATGATCGCCCTTATTGTGCTCGTCCAGACAGGCATCGGGTAATCCGAGCAAATCCATAAATTCTCATTGTGCAACGCCCCCCGAAGCTTTATGCGGAGGGGGGTTTTGCTAGTCAACATTAGTTGAAATAACAACCTCTACTTTTTTTCCAACTATTACCTCTGCAGCTTGTTTTAGGTCGGAAAGAACGTTTTCCGACTTTAATCTATCAGCATGTATTGGAAATGGAGTTAAAATTGCAAGACTATCCCCTGAAAGTACTGCCTCTTTTGCAGATCTTAAAAGCGCCGCCCCAGGTTTGTTTATTCGATTCAACTCAGCAATAAGCTTTGGAAGCAAATTCGTGGTTGGTGATTGGTGACTGGTGATTATTGGTGATTGGTTTTTTTTCTCCTGTCTAATCTCTACTGTCTCTTGTCTTCTGCCTTCTGTCTTATGTCTTATGCCTTCTGTCTCCTCCGCCCTCCGATCTCCGACCTCTTCCCTGTCCAAAATACAATACTTCACAATCATAAGCTCCAGTGGCAGACTGGGGATTACTGACATTTTAAGCTCTGCATATGCCTCACTAGAAAGCTCTAATAATTCCTTTATATTTGTGAGATTTAAATCTTTAATGTCAGTCGCATTACTTTCGATCCCATTTCTCAACATTAAAAGCTCTCTTAAATGATCGACTATTCTACTTGTTACGATTTTGAAATCTGCACCTGAATTTGAAAGAGAAACTATAATCTCAAGCCCTTTTTTTGCATCACGGAATGATAAAGCTACCAGAAGCTCTGCCACCGCCTCCTCTAATCCACTCGTTCTAAAAACACTGTCAAAAAGGTCTAGAGTTAACTTCTCGTTTTTTGATGCCAGCATCAATTCCTCAAGATTTTTAGCTGCATCCCTAAATGCGTTGTCGGATATTTCAGAAATTTTTTCTAAGACTCCGCCCTCTACCACAAGACCTTCCCCCTCAACTATTCTCTGGAGACTTCTTGCTATTTGCTCGGTAGTTGGTTTTTCAAATTGAACTTGAAAAGCCCGAGATACAATAGTTGCTGGCAATTTATGAAGTTCTGTCGTGGCAAGAATAAAAACTACATGTGGTGGTGGTTCTTCAAGCGTTTTTAATAGTGCGTTAAATGCTCCAGTTGATAGCATATGCACTTCGTCGATTATGTAGACTTTCTTACGAAGTGTTGATGAAGCAAATTTTACTCTTTCACGCAGAGTTCTTATCTCCTCCACTCCACCATTTGAAGCAGCATCAATTTCTAAGACGTCAATATTTGATCCATTAGTAATTGAGGCACATGCTTCACATTCGTTGCACGGTTCAATACTAGGGCTTAGTTCGGAGGTCGGAGTACTCAATCTCTGCCCTGTGCCCCCTGCCCTAGCTTCGCAATTGATTGCTTTTGCCAGTATCCTAGCAGCAGATGTCTTACCAAGACCTTTACTTCCTGTAAAAAGAAATGCATGAGGAAGTTCTTTAGATGACAAGATTGCTGTTAATTTTTCCCTGACGGTATCAAGATCTAGTTCAGAGATTTTTTGAGGTCTGTATTTGCGGTAGTAAACCATAGATTCGAATTAAGAATAAAGAAGCAAGTATAAAGCACAAGCAGTATAAATGATAAAAATTGTGGAGTAAACCCTTAATACTTAATTCTTAGCACTTTATTCTTCTATCTGTGGTGAAATCCTAAAAGATGCATGAGGCTGTGCTCGACTAACTCATTCACTTTCTCATCAATTAGCATGTTGTCTCTTGCACACTCTTCGATAATTACGGGATAGCATATTACAATATCCCCAAGGTAAAGCTTGTCAGGAGGTTGCATAACTACATCTCCTTCATTTTGAGAAAATGAAAGAACGTTTGTTGGCTTATCAATCTGCCTATACTGCTTATTTAAAGCTTTCATCTTTCGATTCCCAATAACAGCAACTGATACTTCAACTGCACTTTTTATATTCTGTTTTAGAAGAACGGTAATAATTTTCTCCTTAATCTTTTTGCGATTAACTTTATACCGACTCTCCACGTAAATGGGGATTGAAATACTATTCATAGACAAAACGGGAAAAGAATTAAGTATTAAGAAGCAAGTATTAAGGGGTTCTTTATACTTTATTCTTACTTCTTTATCCTAGCGATCCCAACTAATAGTTATTATGCTTGTTCATCTTTCGGGCAAGCTCTTTTCTAAATTTCTTAGCAAGTGATGGCTTGAGATGAAATTCTCTTTTCTTCATCTCGTGGATAATGCCCTCAGACATCACTTTTCTACTAAATTTTCTAATCATTTGGTCGGGACTATCGCCCGGTTGTTTTTTTACAAAAACCATAAATACAAAACACCACCTTTCATATGTCTCATTTACTCTAAGACGGATTTATTATATTACATTTCTACCTGAATTTAAACCTCCGCAAAAAACCTAAATTTATATTAAATACTAAATAATAAATATTAAATATTATTTAACAGGAGCATTAAGACCAGTAGGGCCTATTAGATGAAAATGGAGATGATTAATTACTTGTCCGCCGCCTCCATTAGCTATAATCTTATATCCTTTTCCAACCAAATCATTTTGCTCAACAACTTTTTGGATACCTTTTCTTATCGAGCTTAATACATCATCGTCATGAAGCTCTTCAAATGCATTTACGTGTTCTTTTGAGATAAATAGAACGTGAACTTTCGCAACGGGATGTATATCATCAAATGCAAGTACGTTCTCGTCCTTGAATTTAAAGTCCTTTGGAATGTCCCCTCTTACAATTTCGCAAAAAATACAATCACCCATATGAATATATTATTACTTAAGTTATTTTTTTTGCAATTGCTTAAATTCGCGGTATGACTTTGTTTCTTTCCCACCCCACGTAACAAATGTATTGACTAAAGTCCTAAATGATATTCTAAAATCTTCCAAATCTATACTGTCGGGTTTTTCTTTTGACAAAATTGCCATCTGCTCAAAAATTTCTGACGTTATCCTCTCCATGTCCCCTTGTGTTAGAACTATCCAAATATTAACATCTTTTCTTCCCTCAATTTGCGTCAACGCTTTAGCAAATGATTCGACCATCTTCTTTTCTTCTTCAGTTGGATTCATGCCATCCAATAGCTCAAAGTAGGTTTTGTAAGTCTTTTTTATAAGTTCACCAACATTTTCATTCACCAGAAATCTGGTTTCCTTTGTGCTCTCAAAGTATGGCTCTGCTTTAGGGTTAACTTTTAATAGTACAGTGTCGTAATCTTCTTTGAGCTCACCAATTACGGCTACCATGCTATCGGACTCACTTTCATCAGCAAAATATGTATCGATTCGCACTCTATCAAGCGCTTCTATTTCTGATGGCAAAATTGAAACAGTAAATCCAGGGTTACCTTCAGAATTTTCAACCGCCTTTTCAATAATAATGCTTGAAGAACTCCAGTTTCTAAAATGCTCGTTCTTTGCAAAATCAAAATTAGTTGGATCAGCTTCTTTAATTAATGACACTATAGTTGTCATATTGCCTGCTGAAACACTCAAAGTTACAGGGTAATTTCTAGAAAGGAATAAATCTTCCTGCGGTATTTCGGGGGTATTTTCTGCATTCATACTCGCGGATTATACCAAAAACCTTGAACTTAAGGCCACCCTCTGTTAGAATCAGGCGTTATGAGTCAAAGGTGTTCATGCATTCTCAGAAGTAGGCAGCACAAAGGGAAATTTTGCAAGAACCATGGAAGCTGTCTTTAACTCCAAAAACCTACACTCAATAGCTGAGGTAGCAGCAGTAGGAGTTGTCGCAGCAGGCGTCGGGATTTATGAAGTTGCCACAAGACATAATCGCAAGCACCCTGAACACAACGGGGAAAGCGATAACTAACGCCCGATCTTAAATTCGACAACGGTTTGCCAAACTTCGCAAAGCGTAGAAGATATACAAATTATCTACCAATCTTAAATTCGACTACGTCGCCGTCGTGCATTATGTATTCTTTTCCTTGAAGCCCGGCTTTACCCTTTTCTCTTGCACCCTTCCATCCAATCAGCCCAACAAAATCAGCATACGAAACTACTTCCGCTTTTATAAATTTCGCCATAAAATCCGTGTGTATCTCTCCAGCAGCCTCAACGGCTGTTGCGCCAATTTTTACTGTCCATGCCCTGACCTCTTTTTCACCGCATGTTAAAAATGACATGAGGCCCAATTTCTCATAAGCCTTTTGGATAAGTCTTTCAAGACCTGACTTCTCAACGCCTAACTCTAAAAGATAATGCTTTGCGTCTTCCTCGCCAAGTGAAGCAAGCTCTGACTCTATCTTTGCAGAAACGACAACGAATTGATGACTGGTGGCTGGTGATTGGTTATTTACGAGATGAGAAGAATATTCTTTAATAATAGATTCAAACTTTGACTCTGAATAATCATTTTCGGAAACATTCAAAACTATTATTTCTGGCTTTCGACTCAATAAAGAGAGGGTGTCAACAAACTCCAGCTCTTCTTCAGAAAATTCCATTTTTCTTGCAGGAATTCCTTCATTCAACATTTTATCGATCCTTTCAAGAAGCTCTTCTTTGCTTTTTTCTTTTTTCTTTTTGCTATTTTCTATTGTTTGTAAATCGGAGAGGATAAGCTCGGTTTGAATCGTCAAGTAGTCATCAAGAGGTGACACACTTCCTTCTCTTATTACATCTCCGTCTTCAAAAACCCTCACAACATGAGCTATTACTTTTACCTCTCTTATGTGGGATAAAAATTTATTTCCAAGGCCCTCTCCTTCAGAGGCTCCCTTAACAAGACCTGCAATATCAACGAATTCAACCATTGCGGGCTTTATTGGTGGAAGGTCAGTCATCCCCTCTTCTTCTTTTGTGATGTTTGCAAGAACCGCAAGTCTGTCATCAGGAACTGCAACGATCCCAACATTTGGCTCAATAGTTGCAAAAGGATAATTTGCAGCAAGTGCTGCCTGCTTTTTAAGCAAAGCATTAAACAAAGTGGACTTGCCAACATTTGGCAACCCAACTATCCCGACAGACAAATTCATAGTTTATTTTGAATGCAGTCCTGCGCAACGCCGCAGGATAGATTCATGAAGGTAATTATAACAAAACTAATATGATTTTAGTTCACTAAGCTTGAATCATTATGGGTTTACCACCTCAATCATAAATTTATTTACTTCTTCCGCGGGAGAGAATGCTGGACCATGTAATGAGCACAGCAACTCTGCTGTTGGAAGGAGGGGAACTTGACTAACCAGAGAATTGGCCACGTTGCTGACCATTCTCCTTTTTGTTAAATGTTCGAATGCTTTAACTTTTCCCAAGTCTTTTGGAAGAAAAACATGTTTTAGCGGCTTGATAAGAACAGGATTATCAAAACCCCCTGAAGTCATTGATATACCAGTTGCATAACTAGGCATAAATGAAGACATAACTGCCTGAATTTCTGGATAATTAGATTTCAGATACCCAAATGCAAGAGAAAACATGCTACTACTCGTATTACCTGGTGTGCCCGGCCTACTATAAAGTCGTGTAAGGTCGTAACATTTGCGAGGATCGTATCCATTAAGTATTAATGTGTTTGCCTTATAATCTCTGTCTATTTTCTCAAAAGCAAGGGCTGAGAATGGAAGCTCTTCTCCTTCGACAAACAAACCAAATGAGATATCAGCCCTTGGGGTATGTATATAGTGTAAGTCGTTATGAATTTGAGCAGCCAGTGCAGGATCGATTTCCTCAAAACGCAAACCTACACTGTCGCTAACTGACGTAATCCCCTCCTCTTTTACAGCCCTCACGGTACCATTTTTCCTCTGAATTACCCAACCCGGTTCAGCAAAAATGCCCCGAGGCGTAAGAATGCTTTCAAGAGGTAGTGGACTTCTCTCCATTCTCTCTTGGATAACTGCAGCCTGTTCAGAAATTACAAATTCAACAAGGTCATCATTCATGGAATAACTTCTCACAATATCGGGATCAGTTTTTAATATATTACGCCAATCATGATAATTTCCATTTGCTTGTAAATATTGCTCCAGTTCCTGACCCGCGTGAAAAAGCGATTTAACAGGAAATGTAGTCAGTCTAAAAAGCACCTGATACTTTAAATCTTGGGGATCACATAACATCTCTGTTTTTCCAAGAAAATCACCAGTCTGCCGTGCAACACACTCCCTAATATAAGTCATTAATGGGTCTCTTGGCCAATCTGATAGTTTAAACTTCGGTTCAAGATTTATTTTTCTATTTTCGATACTCCTTTTTAATGCTTTCTGTTGCTCCAAAATTGCCTCGGTAAATACTATCTCTCTTAACAAAGCAAACTTTGCACTTGTCCTATTTCCACCTAAGAATACTTTGCTTGCTTTTCTTCTAATGTCAGGCTTTACTTCTGTTTCCTTGTCACATATAACTATTCCTAAACCGTTTTCGACCAATTGTTCTGGAGCAGACTGGGACACAACAATGCCGACATTTTCTGCCAAATATTTCTTTACAAATCCAAGCACCCTTCCATATATTGCCCTATCATTCATCAATCGAGTTATTTCAGCTACTTCTCCATCAAACTGAGATTTTCCTTTCTCGCTCGTATCTTTATCCTCATCGCTACGAAAGGCTATCCGAAAACTATCAGGACCTTTCTCAATTTGAATATCATCAAGTATATTCGATACAATCTGCCCTCTTTCTTTTTTATAATTATTTCCTGCACGTAGTTCTATACCATTCTGAGCCAATTTGTAATTGATAGCACCGAATAACAAATCTAATGAGAGCTCTTTAAAGCCCAAATCTCGGGCACCCGCTAACATTTCAGGTGTTGCTCCACTTTCCGATTCGCAAGATGTAATACCAATATTCATTCTCTGCTGAAAGCTTCTTTTCATGTAAGGATCAAGCGAAAAGTAGGCAGCACCAACTTGACTGCTAATTAAAGCTTCTGATGAATTCATAATATTTGGGTATTATAGGATAGAAATGTTAAGCCGTCAAATGTACCATTATTTGAATTCCTAACCTATCACATATATAATCAACAGATAATTATCGAATCTCTTCGCATGACTGACATATATTTTGTAACTAGCAATAACTATAAGTTCAGAAAGTTTTCGGAATCTCTATCGACGACTCAGTTTAATTTTATTCAGCTCAATGAAACAACTCCAGAGATACAGTCTACCAATAATTCAGATGTAGCAGAATTTTCAGCAAAATGGGCATCTCAAACATTCAATAAACCTGTTATATGTGAAGATGTTGGACTTTACATCGATGCTCTCCATGGATTTCCGGGACCATATTTATCTCATATTGAAAAATGGATAGAAACTGATGGCTTTCTTAATCTTATGTCTGGAGTAGGTAACCGAGAAGCACATTGGGAATATTGTGTTGCATTCTGCGTACCAGGGTCAAAACCAGTTTCATTTAGTACATTCCCAAGAGGATCTATTGCCTACACTGCCAAAGGAAAAGACGGATGGTATGCCGATAAGATTTTCTTACCTGAGAACGAAAAACTAACCATCGCAGAAATGCTTGACCTGAAGATATATAAAAGAAATAAAGATCACTACGAAAAACTTCTGGAATATCTCAAAAAAGAATATCAATTTTCATAATAATAAATCGCGGCATTCCTGTACCATTTCACAAGCAATGGAATCAGTAAATGAGGGATCATTTTTCACAATAACCATCCCCGCACCCAATCTTGTTGCCATTGCGTATGTTCCCAATCTAGCAATTGTTTGATGTAGATTTATGTCATCCATAAGCTCTATCTCCCTTTTTCTTTTATCCTGATTTTCAATTCTCCACTGGCTAATTTGATCCGGATCCGACTCTATAAACAAATACTCGAGTGCCTTTGTACGCAATTCGCTTTGAGGGTTCATAACATATGAACCTCGTTGCTTGAAAACGACATGAGTCATCTGAAGACTGGGTTGAAAACCTATAAGTCTATCAAGCGTTCGCTGAATATATGCATCTAGGTCGTCAAGCTGCATATCTTTTAACGCATCTTGTGTAATGGAATCTGCATCAGCAAGTGATTGGCGGATGCTTGCAAGTAACTCAGATCCAAAATTGAAAATTGCTATTTTGCCACCTAGTAATTCGGGTTCGAGCTCGCTTGCCTTTTTAACTAGATAGTCCTTTCCCGCACCTGATATTCCCGTAACGGTAATAATCCTATTTTTATCAGAAGCATTTTCGACTGGTCGTATCCGCTCAATTTGCATATTTTCCTAAGTGAGTGGTACTTCTGATTTTGGTAGACTTAATAACTCCTGAGTATATCTTTTTCCCAACTCTTCTGTCCAAATATCCCTCATTGCTTGCTGATTGTCCATCAACTGAATGTGATACTCTTTTTCCCTTTGTACGGTCTGAGGAAAATCAATTACCTTCGAGGGAAATACCCGAAGAAGCATATTTGGATGGACCTCCTCTTGAATTTTATCCATCAGAGAGGGAATCGCTTCTCTAGCTTCCGCGACCGATTCTCCAAGCAAGGTAATATAAGTATAGGTATCTATACCTGCTTCCACCAACCTTCGCAATGCTTCTATTTGCAGATCGAAATATTCCGGTGCTGCACCCGTATTTCTTGAAAAAGACTGAGGGCTTATTCCCTTTATGCATGTGGCTCGGGCATAATTGGGGTATTTCGCAATTCGATCGAGTTGCTCAGGGGTTAACTTCTCAAAGAGAAAGAGCGAACTTAGATTATCATCCTGCCATAAAAAATGAGTCTTATCCATGCCTCTTTTTTCAAGTTCATCCATCATCCAAAGCGTCCATTCTGGCACAAGATCAGGTTGACCACCCGTCAGGTAAAATGTAGGAGCTTGGACCTCTTCTTGTTCATATAAATCTATTAAATCACTTGGAGACTTAAAATCACCCCGTGAAGAGTCAGCCTTTAAATATCTAAAGTCGACAAAACAATACCAACATCTAAAATTACAGGCTCCAACTCTGAATATTTGCGTAAGTGATGCATCCTCTTCCGATATTCCTAGCTTTGCAGGAACTAATTCCGGAAGTATATCAATATCTGGCCAGTCAGGTCTTTGCGTAACGGCCCGCCTCACTATTCCGAATCCGTCACAGTTAATGTATGCATGAGTACTATCAACCAGCTCTTCTTGCGGAATTTTTGATATGAAAATTTCTCTTGATTCAGGACGAATTATCCTTTCCCGAAAAGACTCTCCGAGTGCCACCGAATCAAAACCACCCTCCTTTCGCATAACTATATGATACCATCACGTGTCAAGAACAAATATCGTATCTAAGCCAAAGCCGCCTGCTTTTTGAGTAAAGCATTGAACAATGTAGACTTTCCTACATTCGGCAACCCAACAATACCAACACTTAAATTCATATTTAATATTTTAACACATTTGAGGCTAATTATCGAAAAGACTCAAGAAGTGAATATAGTACCAGAATTCCCTAGTATGATTTTGCCACTTTTTTAAGTTCAGAAATTGCCCGTGTAAGCACCGCTTCATCCATATATTGTTGCGCTTTCGATTTAATACCTGTTACTAGACAGTCCAGTGCGCCGGATACCGAGTGCTCAAATTTTTCATCTTCTGAATACCAATATAGTGTTAGACTGCTTTCATTAACCTGTGGATTCGGCATAAGGTGTAGTACGGCTTTGGTGTTATCAAAATCGGCTATTCTCGAACGGCCACCCGAACTCAGTTGAAGAGGTTCATTGCTAGCAAACCTTCTGAGTTCTTCAAACTGCTTCTTATTCTCAATATTTGCCAATGTGGTTCTTGAATAAAAGATGGTTGTTTTGGAACACCAATAAGTTCTTGTATAAATTAGACCAGAATAATACTCCTCGTATCCTTCTGCTTTTAAATTCTGAACTTCTTTAGGAATATATGAAGGCTTCATGTGTACTATATTTGGATATTTTAACTTGAGTGATTCATTGTTTTCTTTTTGTTGATCCGTTTTTGCTTCTTGCTTCAATTCTTCTTTTTTAGATTCCATGCTTTGAGAATTCATGAATATGCTAAACGAAAAAATACTATAAACTGCTATTAGAATTAGGTATACAACCTTACTCCCTTGCAGTATCTTCTTCCTTAATATAACGATTGGGACAATAAAAACTGTAAAGAAAACTCCAATTGCAAATACAAAAAGAATTGAGTTTGCGTATGCCAAGAACAAGCGCATTCCAGGAACTAAGTGGATTGCTACTGAAATTACGAGTGCTATAACAGTCCATTTGATTAACTTTTTACCAAAACCTACTTTTTTTAAAATTTTACTTGTCAAAAAAATAACCAGTAAAGCTATAACTAGAGATATTAAGAAGGAAACGAATACTTCAACTAAAGTTTTCTGAAAACTGATTGGCTCAGGATTAATCAAAAATACTAGATAAAATTTATATACTCCTGAAAGTAAATTAAATAAAGGAAAAGGAACAGCAAGCAAAATTAGCTTTCTCCAGGTAAATTTATAGGCAGATTCTATCTCTTGATTACCGCTCGCTTTTACGGGACTTTGGTTTTGTTGCTCCATAGACGTTTTCTCTTCCGCAATAGTAATTGAACTGTCCATATTGGTTAATGCAGAAATCCTTCCAAGTCAGTCTATTTTATAGTAACATCCTTTTTTTGAATTACCTAATGGTCTGGAAACTCAACCTGTCCCTAAGTCAGGCTCATAGATATGCTACACTTTTTCCCCTACTATCTAATGCAATTATTTCTCTGAATTTTCGTGGCGTTGGTAGTTTTATTTTTAATTGAAAAGGAATTGAATGTTGGGTTGCGTCCTGACTATTCCAACTGAAATATTCATTGAGGGTAATTATATCAGACACATTACTTTCTGTTATAAATTATGTATGGATAACGTTGAGGGATTGGATGGATCTAGTCCTCGTTCTACAAAACGCCCGCCTCAAGAGCAAGCTCTTGCATTGGGAATGCTTTACGGTACAACACCAGTAGTTGAGTACGATGTGTTTGGAAACAAAAGATTCCATCGCAATTCACATCTGTCAGATAATGAGTTTGATGGGTTGGTTGCTGAATTTCACATTGACCCATTCTCAAAGTTAGAAAACGGACGCAACAACCTTTTGGCCATATTAGGAGACGAAAAAGAAGCACCCAGAGAACGAGAAAGACGTGCGAGCCGCTACACGGATACATACCTAGATTTGAATATAAAGCTTGATAGAGCGGCGTTTCCTCCTGACGATATAGTAAGGCAAGCAGTCCCAGCTTATATCCCCGATGGGTTATCTGATATGGGCGGCGACGGAAATACGGATAATGAGCTAAGAAGCCGTGAAAGAATTAGGATTAACAAGAAGGAGCTTTTTAAGCAGGCTCAACCACTATTCAAAAAGGTGCTTACGATACAAGAAACTGAAGGTAAAGACACAGATGAGTGGGAAAGTGATGTTGTTTCTGAAGTAATGGATTTTGTCTACACTTCAATGCCTTATAATTTCGGGGTTTCTGAAAATGCCGAATCAGTGATGTATGGCACGGTAATGCTCTCCGATATTGCGGATCAAAAACTAGCTGTATGTCGGCACCATGCACTTGTGACACAGGTGCTTCTTCAGAGTCTTGGAATTACATCTAGGCTTATGAAATCAAATGCTTCTTTTGACGGGAGGACGCCCGGAGCCCATGCTAACAATGCGGTCGAAATAGATGGAAAATGGTACTTGCTTGATACTACAAATCCAGAAAGCGGAACAGATGGAAAACCAAAACCATACATTAAAGCTATTCCCGAAAAGGATTTGGATTTAAATGCCAATGAATACTCTTGGAAATTTGACGATGGAAATGGTAGAACACGAGAATACCAATCAAGATCAAATATGTATTACAGAATACGGGACAATGCGAAAGAGTCTTGATTGAAGGCTGCAAATCAAATCTAGATTTTTTATTATCTGGCGGGAAAAGTATTTTTCGGAACTGCGACTTTCAATCCTCCACCAAGATCGTGCACTTCGTCTACTCTTTCTTCCTCAAGCTTAAGAATTGCCAATATAGAAGGGACATAGGTCTCTGAATAGTCATGAAGGTGCGCTATCACTTCTGTCTTTACTGCTTCATTTGTAACCAGCTTAAAAAAGCTCAGCTTGTCCTTCAACATTAATTCGCGAGCTTTTACTTCTACGCTTTCTCGCGCACGAGCATCATCAGCAACTATTGCGCCCGAGTAACTTCCAATATCTGTGTCGTACTCATCCAAAAAATATGTTCTCATGGCATTATAAACATTACCTACACCTGCGTGATAAGACCACATCGTAAGACCGACATCTCCATTGAAAAGTGCGCTGTGATCTCTCAAATATCGTCCTGCTGCATCAATGCTTAATACAGCATCTTTCCGCTGATCTTGTTTGTCGTCCACAATCAACTCATACTGCCTGGCAGTATCGGGTAAGAACTGTGCAACTCCTAATGCGCCAGAGCCTTCGTTCTCGACAGCCTCTCCTCCTCCATTTTCTATTGCAATAATTCCATATATCATTTCTTCAGAAATGCCATAAGCATTTGCGGCTTCGGAAATTACATCTTTATATTGCTGAGGAATCATTCTGTGCTCTTTTTCATAACCAGGCTTTGCTGCTATTTTTACCTGGAATTTATCCACCCATGCGTAAGCTTCCTGTCGTTGCTGAGGAGTCAAATCGTGAAAAACAGCATCAAACAGTGAAGGACTTTCAGAAACTGCTTCTTGAGCTTGCACAAGAGATTCTGTTGCTTTCTGCTCAATTGGTTCTTGGATAGCACCTGTACTGGCGCTTGCAGTATTGCTGTTGTCTATCTTATCGACTATTGCTGCCCCACCGCCAACTGCAGAAGCTGCCAGGGCTAAGCTTACTACCTTACTACCCAATGAACCCTTCGGATTTGAATCTTGTGATTCTTTTTGAGGAATATTTATTGCATTTGTCCGACGAATTATCTGACGAACAAGACTTCCCCCTTCACCTTCTTCCATAAAATAAGTGTAACAAAAAAATCCATCTTTCATCAAAATAAGTTGTTTTATTTTTGAGCTCAATGAGGTAGAATACGGGACACATGAAAGTTTCTAAAAAAAGACTTTTGAAAATTTCGGAAAAGATAAGAAATAATCGCAAAATAACCCCAGAGGAAATTGAAGATCTAACAGCGTTTGAAAAAAAAGACGACGATTCAAAAGCCATTTCACTTCTTAAAAAATCCGCAGTACCCCTAGCTCTTATTGTCGGATGCGCAATCGCCGTTTTTCCTAATGAAGCATTAAGATTTGCAACTGCTCTTCCTTCATGGACAAATTTACCTAATCCAATTCAAAACGGAGCAAATTATATGTGGAATATACTTTCAGAACCTGTTGAGAATAATAATGTCGTATTCCATCTCCCAAATATTATTCTTTACTCGTTTGGATTTTTGGGAGTTAAAAAACTTTTTGATGCACTTGATCGCAAAACCTGGATAGATCGTGTAAATGAGGCAAAACAGAAAGTTAACGGACAAATCGAAAATGGGAATCTAAATCTCAATCTCTCAAAAGGACACTCTATTTTATTTACAGGCAATGGTGACTTTATAGCAACTCAATTTATAAACGACAACAAAATATCAAATGCTGTTACCATGTCGAGTCAAAAACCGAAAGACACAAATATCTGGAACTACTATAATCCGGTTTCCTCTTTTGAAGACTTACAAAACGTTATAGAAAGAGTTAGCGATAAAGACACCGGAGAGTATATTTTTTTTCCAGTTAAAGATGACCAAATCTTTTTACCCGGACCCACGTCTTATGACCTATCCCCACATAAGCTTGATATTTTGTGCCAAGACCTTCGTTCTATTGAGAAAAAAAGGAAATGGAAGGCAAGAAGAATTTTAATAGTCGGAGATAGATTTCATACTTCCTATGTTCAGTCAGAGGATAAGCGTGGAAAAATTAAAAAGTCAGAGGATCTTATTTCACTACACACAATCTCAAATAAATATCCAAATATAGGAATAATTGATCCAACAGATATAGTTCTTAAAAAGATAATTGAGATTTCCTCAGGACGCACAATTGCATTCAGAGCAACCCGAGAGGGAATTTTAGAATACAAAAAAAGATTCTATAACAGACTTGAGCTTTTGAAACACAAACCAAACATCAAGAAAAAGGGCATACTAACAATTGGCTATGATGTCCTCGAAGACCAAACAGAACAACAAACATTGTCAAGAAAAATAGACGACTACTACCCTGTCGTTCTTTCAAAAGCAGTTCGAGACGCTCTAATACGAAATGGTTACAAAAAAGACGAATTCATATACGTCCCCGAATTAGTTCTTACACACCTCAAAAAAGAAGCATCTAAGCAATAATGTTCTTGCTCTAATTTTTGTTTCTTGCTATGATTTTTATATGAAGTTATTAAAACAGTCCTACGTAAAATATGGCTTGATCATGTCAGCAGTTACTGCATTTTGCCTTATCATGATGCAGATAACAGGACAAAACGACTCTTTTGACAATAAATCCCCATTTCAATTCTTCTTTATGTTCGTGGCGCCTGCTATTGTCTGGTATCTTGGAATAAAAGCAAAAAAGAAGGCTAACAAGGGAAAGTTAACTTTCAAGCAAGGGCTTGCCGAGGGATTTAAAATTTCACTAGTTTATGGACTTGTCTCTCCATTTGTGTTCCTGACATTCTATCTGATAAATCCTGTAATTATCGACTACATAAGAAAGTCATACAACATGATGACGCAACCAACCTATGTTGTTATTGTAATTGACATGGTTGCTCAGCTTGTCGCATCAATTGTTTTTGGGGTAATTTACGCTTCAGTTATTTCACTTCTTATAAGAACCAAAGGTAAAAGTAAAAAATAATTATTCCGTTGGAGGACATGTTGCCGTAATATCTGCCATTATATAGTCCTCTTTGTTATCAAATTGAATAACAACTGATCGTCCATTTACTAATTCGTCGAGTCGCATGTTAAGATTTGTGTAGATTGACGTTTCCACTCCGTCCTTTATTTCTATAAGCTCTCCTGTTTCCCCATCTCTTTTAAAAGCTGTATTTCCTACTTCAATTACTTTATTTGTACCCAATAACCAATAGTCTCTTAATGCATGTTCTGTCGTAAATGGATCCTTGTCGTAACAAGTAGGAATATCAACGTGCACATTGTCTTCACACGCACTAAGCATCCCTGCCATACCACCTAAAGCCATTATTGATATACCTAAATCTATTTTTCGCACGAAGGTAATTATATACCAGAGGGCTTTGAAAACAACTGAAGCATTCTTGCCGCCTCAGTTGCGGCTGCGTCATTACCTAATTTTTGCTCGGAAAGCGCAAGAACATGCCATAGCTTGGCACTTGTTGGGAATTTTTTCAACGATTCTTTTGAGTAAGAACGAGCTTTTTCAGGTGGATAATTATAGACATAAAGAATTGCTAAATTCTCATAAGCATTGATATTGGCCGGCGCATTTTTAATCGACCTTTGATAAGCACCTTCGGCAAGTTTTACTTTCTTATCTAAATGGTAAGAGACCCCCAAATTATAATAGCTCGTTCCCCAGTGTGGGAAGATTTCAACCGAAGCTTTTGAATACTTTTGGGCAAGGGTGTAATTTTTCTCTTCCAAATACATACCACCAAGAGTGGAAAGTAACTGATAATTATCTTTCTGGATTTTTAAGTCAGAAAAAGCAAGTACTTTAGAATTCGCCCAGTCCCCTACTCTCATAAATGATCTTACTGCATAGAATGACAAAATAACTAAAACAATGACAAGAAAAGCAGTAAATATTTTTCTCTTCTTCAGCAGATTTTCAATATTGAAAATCTCAAAGAAAACCCCGATTAGTCCTAAAAGGCCAATTATTGGGAAATAAAACCACCTGTCAGAGACTGTAAGATCAAGTGGAACTATTTGAATATGCAACAACAATCCAAGTACTAGAAAAGTCCAGAAAAATAAAAGTTTTCCGAAAATATTTTTTCTCTTGTAGAATCTTGATGTAATAAATATTCCAAAAGACAAAAGTAATGTTATTAAAATTAAAGGAAAGAAGAAATTCGGAAAATTTATCTCCCTAACAACCCATGACTGAACAGAAACAAGATTTAGCGGGAAAATAAAGGTTTTTAAATAGTAAAGAATTATCTCGGGGATCGATAATACGCGTTCGAAAAAACTCATTCTCATCATAGGAAATTCCGTTGTAGTATGAAACATTACCCTTGCAACTCCAAACCGCATGATGATGTAAAAGATAAATACACCAAAACTCATTCCAAAATTCAAAAGTAGGTCCTTCTTTTGTCGCATGTAAATTAAAAGCAAACCCAGAGGTGCAAATAAAAATCCAGCTTCTTTTGAAAAAACAGAAAGTATTAGAAAGGCAAATGGCATTAACTTCCAATACCCTTTTTGCGCGTCAAGAAGTTTGTTGAGAAATAGCAAACCAAAGAATACAAAAAGCACATCCTGAATGGCTGCATTATAACTTACCGTCTCAACTTGTATTGGATGTATTAAAAAAACTATAGATAAAATAAATGCGTAATTTTCTTTTATAAATTTCTTAAAAAGAGAAAACACTAGAATGGCAGTCAGTATATGAAAAGCCAGTTGAAGTGCGTGATAAAAAAATGCGTTGGCTCCAAAAAAGGTATAGATTATGGAAAAATAGGTAGTCATCATCGGGCGATAATAAATACCACCCAGACTCCCTCCATAGTCAAAAATACTTCCTCTAAAAAAGTTGAATAAATTACTTAGCGATTGAACGTTAAAATTCTGCAATATCAATCCCTGATCGTCCATCACAAATCCGTTGAAAAAAGTCCTTACAAAAACAACCAATCCAATAATAGCTAGAATGGTTTTTGCATGAAGTTTCATTGAAGATGTTCTTTGAAAAATGTGACTGTATTTGCCATAGCTTGATTAAAACTTGCCCCTGAGATATTGTGTCCCCCCGAGCTATATTCCTTCAATTCATACTTTTTATTTGCTTGAGAAAGAAGTTTTGCAAGTCCACGACTGTATTCAATATTTACAACTGCATCATCCACAGCATGGTTCAGTTGAATTGCACCATTGATGTCATCTATGTAATTGGTTGCAGCAACCTTCGACCAAAATGGATTTTTTGGATCAAATTGTCCGTAAGTCTTGAATAACAAGTCTCGCCTTCTTTGCCTATTCGTATCATCGGACGGTGGACTATAACTATTGTCATCAATACCATATTCCTGCATGTCTGAATATGAATATACTGCACCTGCCCAAATAACCGCAGCAGGTATTTCGGGCCTTGCAGCAAGAGATCTGAAAGCTACATTTCCAGCCATGCTATGCCCCCATATCCCAATTGCGTCTGGATTTACATCACTAAAATTTTGAAGAGCGTTGTATGCATTTAATGTATCTATTATATAATCGCCTGAATAATAAGCACCAGTTGCCTCACCTTCTGAGTCAGCATGTCCGCGAAGATCAATCTTTAGGACTACAAATCCGTTACGAGCTAGATAATCGACATAAGCCGAGTAATTAGAAAGTGTTTGGTAAATAGTTGGAGGAATATAACCATGTATAAAAATGACAGCAGGATAACCCTCAAGAGGCCTATCAGTGTTAGGAACAGTAATTTGTGCATTTATCTTAAGTCCGTCTGATGTGTAATTAGTTAAATATGATGTGTAACCTTGATTAGTTCCTATCTGGGATAATTCCCCGAGCTCTCCGCTGTAAACCTTGTTTCTTAAAAATGGGATGGTCATGTCATCAAATGGACCGGGGGTGGGTGTTGGAGTAAGTTCGTTGTTTTTATCTCGTGCTAAGTTGTTCTGTGTATTTTTTTGAGGAGATAAAAAGAAAACCCCGATAACAACAAGAAGTGCAATTAATGCAAAAACACAGACCATACCAATTATCTTGGTGTTTTTGGTTGTTCCTTGATCCATAATATATTCTTAAATTTACTTTCTTCAATCGATTTTACTTTCATTGTGAATTATATTTAATGAGTTATTCGGCGAAAAATTCAATAGATATATTCATAGATGTTGAAAAGCTAACGGATATGTCGTGAGCGGGAATACTCTTTTCATGAAGACATTAATTATACTATATTCTCCATTTTCTGTTTTCAATTTAATACCTCATTAGCAATTTATCGAAAATGATATTCCAATTGTAATCCGCACTTGGCTTAAGGCTGATGAGGATATCGGCCACTACAGAGTCGTTCGTGGATACAGCGATGCACTTGGCACATACATACAGGTCACTTCAAGGAAAAGAACCTATGCGTACGGTGATTTTGATAAGTTATGGGTGCCTTTTAACTATGAATGCTTGGTAATTGTGACCATCGACAAAAAGGATGCTGTTGAAAGAATCCTTGCAGAAGAGTTAGATGAGGAAATTGCGTGGCAAAATGCAAAAATCCGAATTGAGAATGAGATCGAAAAAGACCCTGATAACTGGCATCTAACTTTTGCCCTATCAAGAATTAAATATTATTTAAGGGATTATAAAGAAGCTGTTGAAGAATTATTAATGAAGTTGAAAATCGTGCAAGGACAAACATAAATAACAAATCAAGAATATGAAAAAGCGGTTCTTTATAACTCAAATCTTAAAGACGCCAAATCTAGACTTCCTTTGTAATTTACTTCACCTTTTTGATAGACTTATTCTGATTAACAAAAATGCCTAAGAAAAAATCCAAAAAGCAACAAAAGAATAGGCAAAGGCAACTTCTTCCAAATGTCTTTACTCGGTTTGCCACACTTGCTCTTGGTGTTTTGGTAATAGTTTTTGTGTATGCCTTATTCACTAAGACAGATCAAGTAAGAGTTCTTGGAGAATCGACGGTGAGTGAGGAATACAAAAAAGAATACATTGCTGAAAAAGAGGCATCAAAAATTATCGATACAACACAGGTCGATTGTGTTGGACCAGATGGTGGCCACTTTACAACTACTTACACCGAATGCCACGATTTTAATAAGAAATGGGGAAATAAAGATTTTAAGTACACTAAGCTAAAGTCAGATGAAGATCTGGCAAAAGAAAAAGCGCTCAAAGAAGAAAAATTAAAAAGACTTGAAAGTGAAAAGGAAGCAACGAAAGAAAAATTGGCTGAAAAAAACACAGAGAAAAAAGAAATAAAAGTTATAAAAACTGAAAACAAGACATACGAAGTCGCTGAGAAAAAACAAACAGAAGAAACTTCAAGTGAAGAACCAGCCAAAGCAAAAGAAGTACAAGAAAAACCTAGTGAAAAAGAAATTAAAAAACACGAGAAAACGATTATAAGATCTGGAGATATTGAGGCCGAGACTGATTTGACCGTCAAAGTAGACGAAACGAGTAATAAATTGTCTGTAACTACTGAATCAGGATCTCACGAAATAAAAATTCTCCCTGCACACGCGGTCCAGAATCTTATTCAGCTAGATATTCTCTCAAGCATCGAATCCTCTGGGGAAAATGGAACTGCCTCTCAAGGAGGCACCATTCAACTCAATGAAGTTGATGGCAATCCCGTATTCGAAGTTACAGGCCTGAGTCAAAAGAAAGTGTTGGGAATTTTTCCAGTAGCTTTTTCAAAGAAAATTTATGTCTCTGTTGATGATGGAAAAATTGTAAAGACCGATGAGAGATTTACCAATAAATTACTCCAGTTAGTATCCTTCTAAAAGTTCATAATTTTTTAATAATTTCCTGGTAACAATATGCAATGGACGAAGACGAAACAACAGAAGAACCTGGAGCCAAAACACAACACGACCACCCTATCTCAAATTTCTTTAAGAAAAACTCAACTGTTAAGAAGAGTAAAGACGATGACGAGCTCTTGGATATTCGTGTAGGAAATCCTCTCAAGCGCATAACCCGACTCCTTGAGGATATCAAAAATCAAAAAGCATTCTCTTTCACCCTGAAAGGATCTTTGGGAATAATGGGTGTTGCTCTGGTTATCGGTTCATTTGGATTATTTGGCGGTACAAAAGCATTTTGTCAAAAAGGGGTTCAGACAAAATTGGGAACACTAAAGATTCTTGCCTTTCAGGACAGACAAGGGGATACTTGGGTCGACTTTGTGCCTATTCTAAATTCATTTTTCTCAAAAGGCATGATTAACCGTACAGTATTAATTACCCCAAACAATGAAATCTTTCGAATCATCCTCCCCACCAATTTTCCCAACTCCCACCTCCCATCTCCCAACTCCCAATTTGTTACCGGCTCTCTCGATTCATGCTCAAATACTATAACTGTTGAGGATGGGAATGGACTACAGGAGCAAAATTAAGAATAAAGAGTTATGAATAAAGGAAACCCTTAGCACTTACCTCTTGAGGCTTAATTCTTACTGATTTGACAATTATTAAAATTTATACTAACGTGGAATTAGTCCAACCTTTGGAAGAAGGTACCTAAGCTAAAGGAAGGATCGTTGTTACCGAGGGACAAGTCAACTAGAAGACGAATCTTTAGGAACGACTACTGAAAGTTAGGACTATTTTGTTGGAAAGAAGCAAAGCCTAAAGCAACTTGTTCTGGGCCGCGTTTGTATACAAAACAAAATGGACCAAAAAAAGAAAAAAGTCTGTGTAAAAAGCAGACTTTTTTCTTGGCTAAAAAGTAATATACTATTCACATGGATTCGGCAGGGTCTAACAGCTCTTCAACTGCAAATATCGTAGCTCTACTCTGGCTTGTGTCTCTTGTAATAGTTGGTGCTGTTGCTTTTTTTATAGGAACAACAACCGCAACCCAACCAAAAGACAGTCAATTTGCGCAAATTTCTGCCCAACCAACTCCTGGTGAAGGGGCTCAGCTCACTGCTCCACCTCAGCAGCAACAACAAGCCCAGGACCCATCTCTTAACGAAATCTGCAAAAAATCAGGCCCTTCACAAAAGAAGGATTATCTAATTCCCTATATATTAAAAGAGGGGGACAGCTTTGCCACCGTTGCTGAGAAGGAGTTGGAGGATGGGACAAGAGTTAGTGAACTGACCGCTCTCAATGAAGACCAAAAGCAGCTGACAGTCGGGTCAACAATTTATCTTCCTCCAAAAGAGATAAAGCAATCTTCAGGAAGACTGGCTGAGATATCTGGAAAGGTCGTTAAGAAAGACAATGCCAATTGGCAAATTTCATATGGGGGTGGAACAACAGGACCAGGAGTTCTTATGCCTGCTTTCTGGTTTGCAGAACTACCTGAGGCTCAAAGCGTAAAGCTTGGCGACTGTGTAACAGTATTTATAGATAACGGAGTAAAAGCCTACTCTGTTAAAAAATCTTCCTAAGTTGCGGTAACTTATCCTCCAAATTCCTCTAATAATCCGCCTCCCGGTTGGTAATTAGGCTTAATACTCCCATCCAAACCAAATTCAAAAGAGCGCTCCTTCACAACTCCGTTCACCGTATGGATTCTTGCGAAATAAATATGGTCCCCCCGCAATTCCATTCTATTTGGCTTTGATAATCGTACGAATGTTGGACTTCTATCCTCATCATCGATCCCCTCTACAGCTACAGACAGTCTTGTAGTTCCCGAAAGTACTTTTCTCAGACGCACAACAGGAGCTTTTTCCTCACCTGGCTGAATAGGCCTTGTGACTACATACTGGTGTAAATCGTTTGGTTCGTCGATTCTACTGATACCCCATCCTTGATCTCTTAAAAATCCCATTGCCTCTTGTGGTGCCTGCACTCCCCATCTTTGTAAAAAAACTGTAGCCTTTTCCCAAATAGCTTCTTCCGGTATTTCTCCTGCAATTATTCCCTCAACCATAGTAAAAATTATACAACATCAAAAATTGACTTATAGCACCTAGCAACTTACGATTGAATTATGGGAATACTTGATAAAATGATGATTTTTGCCGCAGGCAAAGAAGCTGAAGGCAAAATTCCTCTTGCTGAAAAAGTGCTTCTTAGAAAAATTTTAATTGTTGAGGCGGACGAGAATCTAAAACAAGAGTATCTAAACCTTCTGCCAACTGGGCAATATGACGTTAGAGGAGTTAACAATGGACCTGATGCCCTAAATACTCTTCTTACTTTTTCCCCTGACATTATGTTGATTGACCTAAATATTCCGATTATGAACGGTAAAGATCTACTTCACCACATGAGAGCAATCCCAGAGTACAAAATGACACCGGTCTTGGCTATTGCTGAGACGGGAGACATAGATACCATAAGACAGGTTAAGCTCTATGATGGAGCAAAAGGATTTTTAATAAAGCAGAATGTAACCCCTGGCCAGACTATTGCGGCACTCCTGGATTTGATATAAAAACTGGTGTAGAATGCATGAATGGCAAGTTCAGAAAATGCAGGCAACGGACAAGATAATTCGAAATTCCAAGCAAAGAAAAGCTATCCCCCTGATGCTCCAGGCGACTTTTCTGTTGATATAGAGGTTTGTGCAAATTTTCAAAAATGTTTTGAGGGTGCCAGGGGTGGAATGCTTGGGCGAAGTGAGGTTAATGGAAGATTCAGAACACACATCAAGCGCCAACCAGTGACTGAAGAAGAAATTCGAATTGTCTCACAAGCAGCCGTTAGGTGTCCTATCAATGCAATTTTATATAAAGGGGATGGTACGCACTCATTCCTTTTTGAGCACGGAGTTGAAAAACCAAAAGAACCACCAGTTGAGCAAGTTGAGTTGCTTACAAACCCAAGAGACTACTTTACATCTGAAAGTGATGTAAATTACTACGATGAAGAAGCTGCCACCCAGCACGGACCCCTCAACGACTGCGCGTAATGTTTACCCTATAGTGTATTGTGCTTGGTCAGAGGAATTGTACTCGGTTTGTACCCAAAAATTCAGAAAGCTTAAACAAGTTCCTTAAAAATACTTCTTTGACAATTTTAATAGTTTTTTAAAACTAGGATATGATTCTTCAGGTTGTGACGCAATTGCCATAGGCCAAACTATAAGTCAAATCTGAAACAACCTAACCGGACTTTTTTGAGGTACTACTTCCTGAGGCACTTTCTCATCCTTGAATTAAGTATACAACCCCCCAATGAAAAAGTTGCACTAAGATTTACTGGACAATAGAAAATCACACTCCCGGTGTGTGATTTTCACAGAAGATAGAATTTCTGGAGTCATGATTGATATTGTCGGAACGTCCCCTAAGCAACCAGAAACCCACAAAAGCTAAAAAGTTAGGAAAAAACTCTAACTATTCTCACTCTATCTTTGCCGACTTTTCTAAATTGTGCTTCATACAAAGAAGTCTGATGTTTTTCGTTGTGAGACTTGTACCACCCTTCGAAAATGGTAATTCGTGATCAAAGTGAAGATTCGTTGAATCACCACAATTGACACATTTCCCTCCATCCCGTTTCCACACTTCCTTTTTAACTTCCGATGGGATAAGTCTTGTGTGAGCAATCTCAAATTTTTCAACATTTTCTATATCGCGTAAATTCGTCAACTTCAAGATAAATCTAAATACACTTCTAGTGCCATCTTGCCCTAATGTGTAATCCACTAGTTCAAAAATCCCCTTGAGTGACCAGACTCCCTCCATAATTTTTTCATATACTTTAACCAACTCCGGTTTCCTTTTACCAGCCTTGAATTCAGATACAGCTTGTACAAAATGTCCGTTTTGAGTAAATTTTCCTGAGGGAAGGTAGGCCGTCTGATCTTCTTTTTTTGGATTGTGTTCATACCCCCTTCTATTCACATCATGACCTTCGTACTCAATAGTTATACCATCGTCATAAATCCTATCTTGATATGGCGCGTTACTTCTCTGGGACATTAAAATGACCGAGTATTTAGGATTAAGTCTGTAATTCATCCCCCGCTGAAGCGTCTGCTTATTTTCAGCATCACACATTTCTCGATAGCTTAATATGTCATCCTGAATTTTCATGTCTAGAATTTTACCACAACAAAACGAAGGGCACGCTTTTTGAGGCTGGGATTAGTTTTTCTTTTTTCTTCTATGTTTCTTTACTTTGAGCACTATCTGCATTTATATAACCGATTGTTGCATTTGCTATTTGCCAAACTGATTCATGGGGAGATACAACCGCTGCACCAAGCCTTTCCCAAACAACTCGAGAATTATTGTCAAGAGTTCTTTTTGGAATTTCTCCAATTAGTGTCACGACATATGGATACAATACGGTTCCACCAGGACTTTTTGGTTGGGGCTTGCACTCCAAGGAAATTGCTTTTTCAACACAGACGCCCAATTCTTCCATAAGTTCCCTGCTCAATGTCGCATTATGAGTTTCCTCAGTAGTGTCTCTACGATCAACCTCCTCAACATGACCTGAAAAAAACATTCTTGCACCAGAATACGATTGCTTTCTGTTTCTTGCTTCCATGAGAACACTATCTTTAGCAGGATTTAAAATTACAGCCACTACTCCTTCACGCACAACTTCCATGATGGGATTATAGCAAAACTTTAATTGTTTGAGTTTGAATAATTTCCCCATGCACCTCGGGGGCGTAAAATGGACAATTTCTTCCACGATCGTGGAGGTTATTGTCTAAAAAAAATTCTTTTGAGGCTGGGTAGACTTGATTCGGGCCTGTCTTTTTCTGGCTACAATTCCATTGCTCTTG
>CAYTCO010000001.1:47315-104128 GCA_964436385.1 uncultured Gammaproteobacteria bacterium | reverse complement strand
CTTGCCGCTTTTGGTTAGGTGCTGTTATATGAAGTGCCGACTTATTTACGATAAAGCCCAATTGGAACACTAAACAGAAAAACAAAAAGAAAAAAAAGCGATGGAAAAAACAATAGCAGAAAGACTACACGATTCTTATAGGGTGCAAGGGCAAGTTGAAGAAATAATAATGGAAGCATTTGAAAAATACGAACCCGATAATTACGATAAATTGGATTTTTCAATTGGCTCTGATGATTATGATAATAGCATTGAGATTTATATTAAAAACATAATGCCTTATCCGTATGAACCTTGTTGGGATATACGAGATGTTATTTATGCACTTGGATTCGGAACGGTGTATTGGAATTTTGCAGATGAAAACGGAAAGTTTACAGAAGAAATAAGAGGAACAGAACCGAGAAGGTTTAAAGATGCTCCAGAAAGAAGTAATTCAAAATGGTGTAAAGACTTTTGGGATAAATGGGGGATTAACGGAACTGACAAAAGATTTGATGGAACTTGGTTTGAAAAATATAAACGTAAAAAATAGTGCGGTGGCTTTTTTCTTTTTGTTTTTCCTTCACGGAACTTCAATTGGAACACGTCAGCAAGGCATTTCATATAACGTTCGGGCGGCTTGGCGAAGGCTGCCTAACGGATGCTCAATTTTCGCACGGAATTTCAATGGCAGCTTTTGCCAAACCGCTGTTACCTGCTGGGCGGCTTATCAGTAGGAACTTTAAAAGAAACAAAATGAGTTTAGATGTTTATTTAATTACTAAAGAGCCACAAATTAAAAAGGCTTCATCAGGAATTTTTGTTCGTGAAAATGGACAAACAAAAGAGATTACACAAGAAGAATGGAACGCAAAAAATCCAAATAGCAAACCTGTTAAGTTTGAGCAAGAAGAAACCGAAACAAACGAAGTTTATTCTGCAAACATTACCCATAACTTAAATACTATGGCAGGTGAAGCAGGTATTTATGAGCATTTGTGGCGACCAGATGAAATTAAAATTACAAAGGCAAAAGAATTGATTGAACCATTAAGACAAGGATTGCATAATTTGAAAAGCGAACCTGAAAGATACAAGAAGTTTAATCCTGAAAACGGATGGGGTTCTTATGATGGACTTGTCAAGTTTGTAGAGAATTACTTAAATGCTTGTTATGAATACCCTGATGCTGATGTGGAAGTGTCAAGGTAGCCTTGCAGGTAACGGTCGAGTGTATGAGCAGTAGCCGAACACAGAACTTGATTAGAATGATAAAATTTGATATTAACAACTGCAATAGTTTAAAACGCCTAACGGCTATTGCTTATACACTTTGTTAGGCAACGTATTTATTATGAGTATTTTAGAAGCAGGAACAGAAATTAAAGAAAAAGAAACGGTAGGACAAGAGTTTATTGAATGGGCTGAAAAATATTGGCACTTGGATAAACTCGTAAAAATCGAAGACCCCGATATATTTGCAGGAGAAACTTGTGATTATGACTATATGCGAAATATTTTCATCGAGAAAATAAACGCTATTATCAAAGATAGGCTTGGCTAATATGTTGCCTAACGTTCCGATAGGCGCTGGCTTCGCTTCGGAGCTTGCGCTTATCGCACGTTAAAATTATTAATTATTAAAAAACAATATTATGGCATTCGAGAAAATATTTGACTTCATTGACGAAATCGCAAAAGAGCATGAAAAAAGCAAATCAACACATGACCAGTTATTATACATATTTGTGTTGATAACCTATTTAAATACGGTTTTAGCAACATCTAAATTTGCAACCCAAAGAAGATACTGCATAATGACTATCAAAAAGTTAAATCCACATTTTGCAGAAGGATATTTCAATTCAAAATCCACTAAAAAACCACCTAAAAAAGATGAATCTATATCAGATAACATTTGATGCTACCCGCATTACAGTAAAAGCAAATTCTCAAGAAGAAGCTTTTAATCTCATAAGAGAAAAGGATGGACGTTTTATTAAAAGAGATGGCCAGTATCAATACATATGGGATCCTGATTATATAGAGCCTATTTACTTTCACCAAATTCCTGAAATCCCAATGATTGTTCAATGGGAATCACATTAAATCTAAAAGATATGAAAGTAACTTTTTATAAATTAGCTAATGGATATGTACAAACAGACCGGATTTCAAAAATAGAGAATCTAACAAAAGCCGAATTAATAAAAAAAGCTGATTTAAGACATCCTGTATTAACGGCTCTTGAATTTTATAATGTTCAATCTACAGATATCCATAACAAGCCTCGTCAAACGTTTACATTATTCTCTAAAAACAATGAATATTTAATTATAACAAGATGAAAAAATCAATTATAGTGCTTGCCCTTCTTATTGGGCTATCCAGCTGTCAACGTTGCTACCAATGCAAGTACTCACAGCATACGATTATTGCACCACAAGTAAGTGGTCAAGTCACTTATGTCATGACCGAATTTTGCGGTACCAAAAAAGAAAAAGAAGCATTTATGAAAGCCGGTACAAATACTGCCATAAGTGGAAATGTTAAAGTTATAACCACCACAACCTGTCAATAATATGGGAAGCATTGGAAATACAATAGACTGTCCTAATTGTGGACAAGAAGCCTGGGATGAACTTAATTATAAAACAGGCGAAGAATGGATTTCTTGTAATAATTGTGGCTATAATAGATCAGCTACCATTAAAAACAGAGATAAGCTATTAACTGAGCTTACTGAAGAAGATTGGGAATATACTGAATTAGTAAATCCCTATGGTGCTTTTAGAATAAAAGGCCTTAATTCAATAGCTACAGAATGTGGTTCATTAGAAACAGAATCAGAACATGCAGAATTACTACAACATTTATTAAATAAAGAAGATGTAGAATTTTGCTCTATATCAAGGTTAATCGATGGAAAGATTGTTGAAGAAATCATCATTGATAATGGACCTAAAATAGATTCAGCTGGATTCACAAAAGAAGATAGATAAAAATAAATAAAATGGACACAGCAAATTCGGTAAAAACTACCAAACCTGAATTATCAGTAAAAGAAAAATATATCCAAGACATGATTGCCATGTTTAAACAAAGATTAGGCAATAATCTCTCAACAACATTTATGACAGCTTCTTGTGCACCGGCTTTTGGTTGGAGTAGAGAAGAATATGCCATTATGCCTGAAGTAGCAAATAGAATGCGTGCTGAAGGATATACTATCACAAGTGCTGTAAATCATGAGGTAACTGATTGGACAATTCTAAACAAGTAACATGAAAACAAATAAAAACTATCCTTATGCTGAAATTGAGGATTTCGTTAATGTTCGTGAAGAATACACCATGCTTGAATATGGAACTAAATTAACCGGTCAACACTTCATTGTATTAAAAGGACCAAGAGATGTAACAATTAGTTTTATACTTTGGGATTATGATATGGACGGTTACGTATATAAGTGTGTTTTTTCAGAACTTAAAAAATAGTTATGAAATTCGAACAATACATTAGTCAAGAACAGCCCAAAAAACAACGCCCAGGCTCAGTGGAAGTAAGTGAAGTATTCCTTACTTTCCACTACCCTGTCGAAAGAATCCATTTACAGTTATTTTATATTGCTGTATCACTAGGTCAATTCTCATATATACTAAAAAGTAATGATGATACCTTATGGACTATGGATGCCGATGGAAACCCTAAAACAAGGTCAGTATTTTTTCACAACGCAAAGCCAGATGTATGGGTTTGTAAAATTTAATAACTTATGAGAATAACTCTTATAGAACAGCATGAATACGACATGCTAATGAAAGTTCAAGCTGAACATCCAAACCTTACATATCAAAATAAAGGTTATGATTATCCTGATAAATCAAAATGGACTCCTGAAGATTTAGAAGCTTTTAAAAAGTGTGAAGATTTTCTAAAACAATGCATCAAAGGATTTCGAGAATTTAATCATTTTATATTGCGTAATTCTGGAAAAATGGGTATCCGATTTCAATATAATTGGACTGCAGATGAAGAAGATCCTAATAAATTACCATTTACAGGTGTTGGATATTTAGAAGTTCAAGAACTATTGAATGGGTTTAATGAAAATCAGAAAAAAGAACAAGAGGAACTAGAAAAAATCGAAAAAGAAGCCGATGAGTTTTATAAATCTGTAAAACCAGGCAACATACCGCCACCACACTTTTAACATGGAAATCAAAGCACAAATAATCATTAACACAAAAGCCGATGGCTCCCCTAGAGCATGGATAGATTTAGCTAATTTAAACACAGGTAAAATCTATGCTGATATATGGTGTAATTACGGTGACTATTGGTTTGAAGGTAAGCTCCGAAATAATACTGGCCATGAACGATTAGTCATTAATTCCACTAATATGAGTTATGCTAAAAAAAGAGCTCGTAATCAATTTGATAAAAACTTTTAAATTATGAAATTACAAATGTTTAAACCCTATAGGTATTCAATACTTGTAGAAGCCGTAAAAGAAATTATGGCTAGCCCTTCAATAACCGATATAGGTGGTTATATCGTAGGTCGAAATGTACTTATTTTTGAAAACGATGAATCACAAAGTGGTAGTATAATGACTTTTGTACTTATAGGTACGATGGCAGGTGAAGGATTATATCGGCTAGTTTATTCTGATTTTCATACTTAAATCTTAAATCATGACAACACAAATAGTAAAAAACATCCGTGATTTCGATAACCTGAATGCAAGCAAATACAGTACTGAAGAACTATATGCTTGCTTAGGTTATAAAAAGAGCCTGGCTGATTTTCCAATTAACAAACATCTTGCAATATGTGAGGAAATAAAAAGCCGATATGCTAATAGTGAACTTAAACAAATTCATACATCCAAAGATGCTTACGATATTTTGCAGTTTATGAAATGGGAAGATGTTGAGCATTTTTATGTCATTTTTATGAAACACAATGGAGTGGTTATTAAAACCGAAAAAGTATCAAGTGGTGGCATTACAGGAACTGTAGTAGACCAACGAATTATATTTTCAATGGCTCTTGAAACAAAAAAATGTACAAGAATCGTTTTATGTCATAATCACCCATCTGGCAATGTTAATCCATCAGAAACTGATAAAAGATTAACAGAAAGAATAGTGCAAGCCGGTAAGATTTTAGATATAGAAGTAACAGACCATATCATTGTAGCTGGTACCGTAAATAACAACTTCTTTTCATTCCGTGACGAAGGATTAATATAAAAAACTAAAAAGTAAGACTACTTTACAGTCAGCTCTATCATGGGCAAATTTTCATGGATCACACAAGATGATCACACAAGCATCAGAAATAATGTAACCGATTTACGTTCTACTGCATTTATGCACGACAACAAAGGCAATGTTTGGGAAGAATCAGGATATGACGGTTATGGCAATTTTGGGGGTAAAGACTTCTTTCAATTAGTAGCAGAAATGAATAACTGTGAAGGATTAACAGGCAATTCCAACGAAGATAGACATATAGGCATCAATTTAGTGTTTTCAAAGAAACCTTATATAAGTCCTAATTTAACAAGAAAAAAAGAATGGACATGGATAAATAAAGCTCCAGAAATGTGCCCAAATCAAGGATGGGATGATTTAGAATAAATAAATAAATAAAGATGATACAAATAAAAACAATACAGCAGCTTAAAGAAGCATGTATGGATGAAAGTCAGGATTTCTTTATTCAATTGAATGGGGGCGTTAGAAGTTCAAAAACTATTGAATTTCATTCAGATGAAGAAATATTTGAAGTATTCAATTTTATTGATGATTCTGAACAAGAACTTACTGAACAGGAACTATTTACTGAATCTAACATTGGAAAAGCCATTACAAAAGGTACTCTATATTTAACTTAATCACAATGGATAAAACACTTTTAGAAAACAAAATCACTGAATACTGGCATTTGGCAAAAGCCATAGTATGGAGTAGATATGATCGTTTACAGCAAGTCAAAACTTGGTTATTAATAAACGATTCTGAATTGGTAAGTCATCTTACTCATAAACAGCTATATCTACTTATTGACGAAACAACAGCACCCACAAAACCCATTTAATATGAATCCCTTATATATTGTATTTGAATGTAACCACCACCGTCATTATAGCACGTATGTTATAAAATTTATAACACGTAGCAAACGAGCAGCTATAAGCCTATACCATCACACTAAAAAAGAATGGATGGGCTCTGATTACTACATGAATGTAGCAGCCTATGAACCGGTACTAATACCCGAAGGTGATAATAACATTTTTGACTCATTTCAAATCATTAAAACAACTGAAAATGAAAAATCGTGAAAAATTAGCAGAATTATATTTCGAAAAAGAAGGCGATGACCAACTTTTTCCAAATCACAGTGATCTGGATGTATATACAAAAGGATTTTTGGCAAGGGATAAAGCCAAAGCAAATGAATCATATGCCATAAGGCAGCTTCGGGAAAACCTAAATGAAGGTTATATTAGCGATGAAAAAGCTATGTTGATTAACCAATTGCTGAATATCAATATGCGTTCTACCCGGGAACTAATGAACATCTGTATGACAAAGGAAGAGCAGTCGAAAATCGACACAGCCTATCCTTGCGACTATGCAAAGAAAATACGAGAGGTTCTACCCAAGTGGAACGGAATGTTTAATGTCTTTGATTATCGTACAAGTAGAGTATTTGGCGAAATGCTTAATGTAGCTGAATTGTTTGCAACTCATGTGCTAACAGTATTTACTACCGATAGTGTAGATGTTACAGACATTCCTGATGAAACCGATTCAGAACATGAAATACGTGTAACTTCATTTCCTAAATCATTTGAACATGAACCATCATCTTAAAAAAGAATTCTCAAAGCCCGAACAAATGTATATAGCAATCATGGTAAACCGAGGTAAGCCAGTAATGGATATCGCCAAAAGTTTGCATGTTTGCTATTACCGGGTACAACGAGAGATTTTAAAACTTAAAAATCCATCAAAATGCAAAATCAAATAGTATTGAGTATTGACCTAAAGCCGGGAATTGGCATTCGTCAAATGGAATCATTACGAATAGAATTATATCGATTACTACAACATAATTGGTGCAATGATTTAAGCGATGAATCCATTCATTTAAAAGAATTCATTATACGTGATGAATTTGGTAGTATTTACGAACAAACAGAATTAGAATAGCATGAAAAAAATCATAATTTTAGATGCTTCTACAACAGAAGTGCACATTTACAACATCCCAAATGTAAATTCCCAAACATCTGAAAAAACAGAAGAATGGATTACCAAAAACACAACTCATAAGCTGTCTGAATGCAGCTGGATGATATTACCTCAGACCTATCAAATCTACTTTCAATAATGGAATATCAAATATTTTGGAGTCATTTAACTCCTGAAGCCCAAGAAGCGTTTAAAGACCTTTGGCACGAAAACATTGAAATGAATCCACTGGCTATAATAGACAAGGAATTCACGTATGAAGAAAAGCTAAAAATCGCTAACGATTGGCTAGATAAAGAAGTAGGTGTTGGATGGGATGACCTACCCGATATTAATAGTTTACATGATGCTGATTCAATTGAAGAAATTCATGATATGTGTCAAGACCGTTTAAATGAATAATTATGGAATTACAACTAAAAGCAAGAAAAGCTGAAAAAGAAAGTAACTGGATAGAAGCTGAACGATTATGGTTATTAGCAGGTTTTAAAGATGATGCAGAAGCATGTAAAATGATTTACGAAGCTATTGAACGTGGTGACCATTATCGAAAACGAGTATTAGATGAAGCCGGAACAGAACCTAATAAATGTGAAGATCCTCGTGCTTGGGTAAAATGGTATGACCATATGAATCAAATCTATAAAGAGATTTATCATGGGCATTAATATTTACGACCGAGCAAAGCACAACGGTGTTCAATTCGAATGTAGTTGTGTTGATATAGGAATGTTAAAATGGGAACAACTAATGAAAGGTCATACCCGGGCAAATCGTCGAGAAGTAGTTAAAATAGCTTTAGAAGCTGGTGTTATCGACAAAGAGCAAGCTGCTATGGAATTAAGAAATCCATGGTATAATCCATACAATCATTTCAAAACAAAAACCCATATCATCTATGTTAATAGTTCAATTGAACATTTTATAAAGGTTTATTAACTTTTCTAAATTAAATCCAATAAATAGCAAATAATTGTTAATTTGCTATTTATTATCGGGGGATTGGCGAAACTGGTAAACGAGTACGGCGGTGCTGTATGGTTAATTCCTTGTAGGTTCGAATCCTACATCCCCCACTAAACTTAAAACCATGCCCATTACATTAAAAGAAATCAAGCAACAATTGCTTAAGAAACAGGAATTTCATTTGTATTTTTCTACCAATAGCCTTTGGTGGACACATTGCAAAGCCGATATCGAAAAAATCACAGCAACCCATAAAGAAGGGTTCAAAAAGGTCTATAATAACTTGGTAAGCCATGAAATGGCTACCATAGAAGATATTGATATAGCTGGCTACAACTTTGTAAAACAAATGGAAGTTGAATACTACGGGCCTTCAGGTGAGCCTATCTATGTACAGAAAAATGCTGAAAAGTTTATTAAAAACTTTGAAGAAACCCCTTATACAGCAGGAATATTCGGCTTGGAATCATTTATGAAAGTTCATAATGATAACTGCAATGGACAGATATTTCATAATCAACCTGAAGTCAATAAAGCTATAGCAGCTGACAAAGATATATCGGATGAACAGCTTAAAGAACATGAAAAGGCTTTCAATGACCACATGGCAGTATTGGAAATCCATCAACAACAAATGTATGAAAAACTAACACTTAGCAGACCACAACGTGGAATGCGTAAACCTAATGTACCAATTAAAAAGAAGAAATAATTATGGAAATAGATTCACGTCTTTTAGAACCATATGTTCTGTATAAAGGATGGCAACGAATGTCAGTTGAGCAATATGAAGAACTTCAACAAAAATATAAAACAGCAAAATGCTATTATTATCATTGGCGTGATAAAGTAATAGATTTAGCGCGAATTATTTATCCTGAAAACTCACAATTTTGTAAATGGGCATTATCTAATTTACCTCTTATATTGCATATAGGATATGACCTAATAAAAGAGCAGGTTGAATATGAATATGAAACTCAGCAGCTGATTAAACTTTATCACAAATTAAAACTTGAAAAATGGAAAATCAAACCATAAATTACAACTAGAAAAATATCAGATACTATCAGGATTAGATTATAAAACCGATAAACCACTTTAATTATGGCTTCTAATGGATTAAATAAAAGAGCAAAAAAAGGAGTTTGTCGAATGTGCTTACGTAGAAGAAAAACTGATGAACAAGTAAAAGCTGTTGGTGATGTATTGCATGGATTTGCTACAGGACATATATGGGAATGCATCGATATTGAAGATTGTAATAAAACAATTGAACGAAAATTAATAGAAATCCCTGAAGGAAGTCTAAAGCATCATATTATAACAAATGCGGTAAAATATGGACGATTTACAGAATATAAATATGTACTATGATTGAACTAATCAAACAAGCCCTTTCAAAAGGTGCCAAAATCTATTCATCTATCTCCGGTGGTAAAGATGGTCAAGCAATGACAAAAATGCTACATGAATGGGGCTTTCCTATTGAAGGTCTCATTCATGCTGATCTCGGTAAAGTAGAATGGGAAGAAAGCATATCAATGTGCCAACGACAATCAGAGGAACTCAATGTTCCTCTTTTTGTTGTTAAACGAGCCGATGGCTTAGGACTATTGGAATACTGGCAAAAACGAATGCATAAGCTACAAGGCAAAGGAATTCCGTTTTGGAGTAGTTCAGCAAGCCGGTATTGCACAAGTGATCTCAAAAGAGCTCCCATTAATGCATTCTTTACCTCTACAGGTCATAATTTCATTATTTCATGTGAAGGTATCAGAGCCGAAGAAAGTCCAGCCAGGGCAAAAAAGGAACCCCTTACTGTCAGAGATAATTCAAGTAAGTATTACAAGTATTGGCATTCATCGAGAATATCCGATAGAAAGAAAGTCTATAAGCCAATACCAGTTGAATGGTGTTTGGAAAATTATAACCCCAAAAAACGGCTTATACTGACTTGGTACCCTATATTCAATTTTACACTTGATGAAGTATGGTCTACATATGGAATGAGAAAGCATTTATTAGATTGTTTTAGAGTAGAATATATTTATCATAAACTTATAAATCCAGAATGGCCATTTCATCCAGCATACGTAAAAGGCAATGAAAGAGTAAGCTGCAAAATATGTATTCTCGGCTCTCTCAATGACATGCAAAACGGAGCTGATGCAGATCCTGAATTACTTGATGAAATGATTGAAATGGAAGTCTATTCCGGATTTACTTTTAAACAAAATTGGTCACTTAAACAACTTAAAAAATAATGGGAATGGAACTTATAAAACAATCAAAAGTTATATCAGAAACATCTAAAATAGACATTTCTGAAAAGTATGTAGTAGGATTTGATCCTTATGAAAAAGAACCAAACAAATGGCAACGAATTTTGATTTTTTTAGGATTAAAGAAATCTGTGAAAAGTAAAATAACAATTGGAACTAAAAATGAAGATGGAATTATTGAATACAAAACTTTAAAATAATGAAAAAATACTTCACAAAATATCTTCCTGTTGAAGGAGAAGTTACAGAAGGAGGCAAATTCCTTCATACAAATACGGGTCTAATAGAGACAGCTATCCATGTACATGGGCCACATACGCATCCACACAAACCAGTAAAACTCTTTCTCTGTACCTCAGAAATCAAGGTCGGAGATAGAATCCTTAACAATGAAGGCGAGGAAGTTACTGTAGCTTACGTTGGTAAAGACCAACTCAACTACGATGTAGTAGGCTGGGTACAAGATAAGCATGTGTACCTCAAAGAGAAACAGAGCTTTTCAGACTGGTTGAACCCTCTTCTAATCAGTGCAAAAAGTACACACAGAACATGTCTAAGACATCAAGCTTCTAAAGTCCTTGGAGAAGTATCTACCAATGCTATATGGGTTACTGATAGAATGGAGTTCGATGAAGATGAGGTAGAAGAATGGTACTGGCACTTAAAACAAAACTGTTTTGCTATTCCAGTATGCTTTGCTGAAGAAGTAAGTAATAAATCTCCTAATTTTCATCCTAACACTTGGGAAACTAATAAAGAGGCTTTCAAGAGAGGTATTTTTAAAATTCTTTGTCCAACTTGTAAAACATTCCATTAATATGCTAGTAAGTTACGCAAAAACAATGTCAGACTTAGTTAAAAAAGCTGTCAAAGTTGCAAAAGAAAAAGGAATAGATATCGGACCTTGTGGTAAAATGTGCAGTGAGTGTGCTTTCAAATGGGAACAAGACCATACACTTCAATATATCATGGCTGCTGACCTTGCAGCTAAAATATTAATAGAAGGTGGTGATTTTCATTGTCATACTCATGATTACAAATGTGCCGATAAACCATGTTCCGGGTTCTCAATTATTAAAACTGTATTTCCTAATGAAACTTTTGAAGAGGAAGAAATACAACAAACAAGTGAAGGATTATGAGTAATAAATGGTTTAACTATGATGCAATGAAAGCACATGAAGCTTGGAAAGAAAATGCCCAGGCTGAATATTTTAAACAATTTCCTGAAAGACTTGAACAATTAAATAATCTTGTAAAAACAATATCATGTACGCATTAAAAAATAAAGTCCAACTAATTGGCACAGTGGATAGCGATCCCGAATTTATAACATTGGCAGCTGATAAGACACTTGCCAAATTTACATTGGTAACCCATGAAAGTCATAAAGGCTCAAAAGGTGAGAAGATAGATGAATATCAAATTCATAATCTTATAGCTTTGGGAAAAGTAGCTGACACCGTTAAGCAATATGTCCAAAAAGGCATTGAAATTGCTATTGAAGGTAAACTGCAACACAATGAGCATACAGACCCCCATGGTATTAAACGCTATGTTACTGAGGTTCAAGTAACTGAAATCCTTTTATTAACCAAAACCCCTAAATAGCTATGCCAATACAAAAAGCAACTATAAGTTTTAGAAGAATTTACGAGGTAGAAATTAAATCATCTGACCTTCCTGATCCAGTAAGTCATGAAGATGTATTGGATCATCTTAAAAAGCTGGCACGAATGAAGTTTGAAAGTGAATTTGAAATGCTCAGTGGATCATCAGATGATTTCTCTGCTCATATCGTTGATAAAGATATAACTCTATAAGATATGAAAAATATTAGAAAATATCTTATCGATGATGGCAGAGGTACCAGCAGTGGAAACATAAATAGACTGTCAGATACAGTCTTTAAATTTACTGAATATAATTTCTTACCTGGTCCAATAGGGGATGGTATTAACTTTGATGGTCACTATACTTTTTATGTCGATTATACCAATATGAATTGGCTTGTTTATAAGTCCTCTGATTATGGAGGGCTCACTTGGACACGACCTACTGGGTTTTCAGATTTCCTTCGTAAGAAAGATTTCACTGAAAAAGGAGTTAAAGAAATTGAACATATTTTAGCTGATAAGTTAAGAGGTTCTTACTTTTATGACGGTGACCACATAAACCATAGAGGGCCTAATTTAATTAAAGGTGAAGATTGTAAATGGAGTCTCATTTGTGATTGGAGAGGTTATGTTTGGGTTGGTAATGTGCCAAACATTTATAGCCCTGAAGATACACTTGCATTAAAAGAATTAGTTGGATTCGAAAGAAAATATCCTGATATCAGCATCGACTTTTCAAAACGTACATCCGCAATTAGGAATTATGAAGCACCTCATAATAATTTATCCAATCGTGTAAATATTATTCCAATTACAATAAATGGAATAAAAGGTGACTTGATTCATGAAATTATGTTTTCAAAACAAACCAATACCGGATTAGTAATTAATGGAAAATCTTATTGCTATGATTCCTTTAGTAATGGATTGAGTTACTATCTTGAAATGTTACCTACAGCCATCCGTAATTTTGCGGGCTCACCCTTTAATCTTTAATAATGGAAGATCTATGTAATGACCAAGGAATCGATTGGAGTAGAAATTATGACTTTGCAGTACTTCCCCAATTTATAAATTCTGAAAATATGTTTAACATGTGGCAACGGTATCAAACTACTGAATACATGTTAGGTAAAAAAAGATATTCACCTTTAGGAGCTATTGATGTCTTTTCTTATAATGGTTTACCTGAAAATGTATATGTTCGATTCGATTCTGGTTGGTATGGAAGACTAGTTAAATTTATAAGAGCCGACTATTCATGGTATGAAGATGTCGAAATTGAAGTTTTAGGTATTCCTTTAAGTAATTTATATACATTGACCGGTCCTGACAATCATCGAAGCCACATTTTAAGCCATAATTTTGAAAGGTGGCTCTTTAAAAAACTATATAATCGATAAAATATGACAGAAATTAAATTACACCGTGATGTGGTGGAGTTCCTTGAAACAGGAAACAAAACAATAACCGGTGACGGTATTATATATTATTTTAATCCTGTTGAAATAATGAAAGACAGAAAAGGTCGGTTCTTTATTACTGACCGAACAATAAGAGTTCTTGATTGGAAAACAGTTAAGAAGAAGGGTAATGGTCAACTTATAAATTTACCATTTGAAAAGGTTTCTATTCTATTGAAACGAGCAGATAATAAACCTTATGAACAAGATTTGAAAGAAATTGTTTCAGAGTTAATAGTTGACTCTGAATATGGTCCAGTTTGGAATGGTTTTGAAGATTATCATCCGATCAGGGAAGGCGATCAATGGGCTGAAATACAATTACCTTAAACAATTAATCATGAAAAATATAATAATCATTGCTTTTTTTCTATTGGCACTAAGTGCCTGCAAAGAAGAAACTTATTTAGTAGAACTTACATTTTGTGATACACGCAAACCTATACAAATTATAGTAAAAGCAACTCATCCCCCTTATACTGCAGATATTAGATCTGATTATACAGTACCTATGCCTAAATATGAGGGTTATTTGAATGTATGTGATGTGAAAACTATCAAAAAAATAGAAGATGCCTCTAACGATTAACAAATTAATACAAGAGCCGCCCTACCAAAAAATCACTATTTCCTTAATAGGAGTAGGTGGTACCGGCTCATTGATATTGCCAATTCTGATGCGATTTAATTATGCTCTTCAAAAATTGAAGGGATTGCAGTTACAGGTTAAAGCCATTGATTTCGATACCGTATCGGAATCTAACCCGGCTCGGCAAGGCTTTTCTGAATTTGAAATGGGTGCTAATAAAGCCATTACCCTAATAAACCGAATAAACCGGTATTCGGGTAGTCGATGGGAAGCAGATACCAATAAAGTAACGGAATCAACAGCAAAAGCTGATATTTCCTCTCATATTGTAATCACATGTACGGATACGCGCAAAAGCAGAATAATCATATCGAATATATTGCAATCCAAGGCTAATGTTAATCATGAAATACAGCCATTATATTGGATTGATACAGGAAATGGTAAAAATACCGGTAATATCATCATGACTGATTTCAATATTCCTTCAGTAATTGATTTATACAAAAAAAGGCCATCCAACAAAAAAACCAAAGGACCTAGCTGCTCAGTAGCTGAATCCTTAAATGAGCAAAGTATATTGGTAAACCAATACATGGCTGTGGTTACATGCAATTTGATATGGGATATTATCACCAAAAAGGAAATAACCTGGTCTGGAGCCTATATCAATACTGAAACCTTAAATCTCAAAAAAATCAAAATTTAATTTGGAATATCAAATTAACATTTTTACATTTGCTCAAGATTTATGATGTATTCACCCTTAATATTACCGATACTGCAGGTTTTGTCGCCCGTAGAAAAAAAGAGCCAAGGGTCTTCAGCAATGAAGGGCTCTTTTTTTATTTTAGACAAAAAGGTTTTTTCTCATTTTTATCCTGATCGTAGCCTGTTAAGATCAAATAAAAGTGGTTCAGGCGACAAGGAATTGCTGACCAAAGGTTCACAATTCATGTTAAGACATTCAAAAATATCCTGCTCTGACTCCCTACCCTTGTCAACAGGTAACTGCATGCTGTTAGTAAAATACTAATTACAAAAACTGAATGTGTCTGTGGAAGACAGATAATCGCTAGAGAGCATTGATATACCGACAGCAAATAAATAGGTGTATATAATTTCAACATATTTAATCAAATGATAGAATCAATGATATTGATTTATCTTATTTGAAAAGGTATGCAGGAAGAAGAAGGGTACGTGGATTGCATTAATCTCATCATTTCTCAATTATTTAAAATGCAGAAAATCTCAGGTAAAGTAGTAAAAATAGAAGGGAAACGAGCATATATCGAAGATATCAATACATTTAATAAACAGCTTGACTTACTTGATTCCGGTTTATACCAGATTGTTATTGTTAGGGCGCCTGATGCACTGACTAAAATGAAAAAATACTACTTTTTCATGGTTTCGGAATTAGCCAAGCACCTAGGCTATAAAAAAATAGAGTTACACGAGGCCCTGAAGGAATATGTAGGTCAAACTATCTGTCCTACTACCGGCAAACACATATATGAATCCATATCAGATATTTTTGAAGAAAGTGATATGCTGGTTCGTATTCTTGAATTACAGGAATACGCAGCCCGGGCTCATGACTATGTATTCATTGACCAATTAGAAAAATAAAAATAAATATGCTTAATTTAAAACTATTATCAAAATACCTTACACAACGAGCACTTAAAGACCGAGAAGCTCTTGTGATATTCAAAGACAAATTAATTGAAACTCAGTCAATGGAGTCTATTGAAAGCGGCTTATGCTATCTCATGTACTTAAGTGAGAGTGAAAATCAATACATGTTAACAGATGTCTTAAATGAACATGGACTATCTGTAGATGGTTTAATAAAGTTTCGAAAAACGATAAAAGACAAAATCAGTGAACTGAATACTCCTGATACCCATGTAATTAATTCCTTTTGTTTGATTCCATTAAGTGTTACTTTTATAGAGGAGCACGCCGTAACAAAATCAGAAGATGAACACTATGTGCTAATCAGTGAAAACAAATATAATATTGAAGTAGAGGCTCTCACCGCTAGAGAAAATGTCTTCATTAGCGATGACTTTTTAACAAAAGAACTTGACCATATATACTTTTCTCATTTGTTTTATACCATTAAAACACCAATAATTTTAAACTAATGACCAGAGACGAAGTATCTAAAAAAGTAATCGATTTATATAATTCCTGCAATGGTCACGTATTGGCTGTTATTACTATGGGTATGGGTAAAACACGTACTGCTTTAAAGATATTGGATTCTGATCATGAGCATTTAAAATTAATTCTTACACATACTGTAAATAGCCGCGATAAAACATGGCCGGATGAAATGAATGAAGTTGACATACATCCCCCTTTACTTGAAATTCATCAATTTGATAAAGTTTCAGCATTAATCAATGACTATAAAATAATTGTAGTAGATGAATGTCATTTAATAACCGAACCCTTATTTAAGTTTTTGGCTAGATATAGCAATTCAGCACGTATTTTATTTATGACTGGTACATTACCTGACAATGTAATAAAAATGCAATGGCTCCGCTTTTTCAAGGCAAATACAATTCAATATACATTTTTGCAAGCACTGGAAGATGGGAACATTAACAATATCGAATTTCATATTGTATATGTGGATTTTGACACCGTTGAAAAAAAGTATAAAGTACCATTTCGTCCAGGTTTATATACTGAATCGGATGCTTATTTTCAACACTGTGTTAATGTTCAAAACAGTACAGCCAAAACTAAAGACATGCATGTTAACAATCGTATGTGGTTTATTTATAAATCAGAAACTAAAACTAAGGCTGCTATTTATATCAGAAATCATTTAATCTCTGAAAACAAAAGGAATATCACGTTTACCACTACAAAAGAAATAGCTGATAAAATATCTGAAAACGTACATTATAGTGGCTGCAAGAATAGCAAACTGGATGATTTTCAGTCATATCAAATCAATGATTTAGTATCTATAAATCAAATGAAAGTAGGAGCCAATTTAGAGGGATTGCGCTATATGGTTGCTCAGCAAATCAATAGTAAAATGCACGATTTTATGCAAATGGTTAATCGTACTACAAGACAAGGCAATGACGATGTTACCAGTACAGTGTATATCATCGTAGCACGCAATACAATGGATGTAAGCTGGATGGTTAATGCTACACGGAATATACCAAAATCATTAGTCAAAGAATATCATTTATCACAAGAAAAATTAAATACAATACAATGGCGTTTAGATTAGGCATCGTAGGTGCCGAAAACACAGGAAAATCGTTTTCTCGGTCATTCATACCGGATGGGGAAAATGTATTAATTATTGCCCCTTCAAACAAGGCAACATGGCTTACGAATTCACAGAATATTACCGTAGGCCCTTTGGACATTCAAACTCCAAAAGTACAAGGATGGGAACAAGCTCAAAAGCTATTAAAATTACCTTCTCAGAGTCATGTAGTCAAATACATTATGAATGAGCCTACCTATGTACCTGGCGTTACATTAAAGCGTGCCAATCTACCGGGAAATATCATAGTGCTTAAGCATTTAACACATTTACCCTTATGGTTGGATTTTGCAGATAAGTACATGCCATGGATTCATACCATCATTTTACCTGATTTCACCCATTTTATCTCTGAGATCATAAGTCAAAAGACTTTCATTGAGAAAAAGCATGGTTCTGAAGCATATCAGAAATTCTGGGAATTGGCTGCTGATGCATTGCAATCATTTATTTTGAAAGCTGATACGTTACGAAGAGACCTTATTATCGTAACTGAATATCACTCCGAATATATCGATACATTAGGAAGTTATTCCATATTCTCAAGTGGCGGTAAAATGTTAAATGAGAAATTCAAACCGGCTTCTTATTATGACGTAATGCTTTATACTACTACATCATTCAATGATGAAGGTATTGTAGACCAGTTCCAATTCGTAACAAAGCCCACAAGGGTATTCCCACAGGCAAGATGCTTGGATTTGTTCAAAGAAGCTTACATTCCGAATAACTTACAAGAGGTGTTAACAAGACTTAGAGCACATCAAAACTTGCCAATTGTACCTTACAAAGAATAAACTAAATTTGTCTATTATTAACTTTAAAACCAATATAAAATGTCTGATTTTTTAAATGTCTTTAAGCAACTCGATGATTCCGTTCAAAAAAAGAGAATAACGGAACCCGGTATTTATGAAAATGTAAAATTTGCAGGATGTGAATTTACAGAGCAGGAAGCAGATCCTGAAAAAAAGAAAAACGCATATAAGTGCATTCTTCTCAAATTTAACATTCCCGATAAGGATGACCCTGCAAATATGATTGAGTATGACGAAAGGGTATTTGCACCTGCTACGGTACCTGAAGATGTTAAGTTTTTGGCTAAGAAATACCAAAAAGGTGTAGAAATAGGTAAAAACACACCATCTGAGCAAATTATTAAAGACCATGAAGCCGTAGCTATTTTCTTACTGCAATTGATTAAAGCCTTGGGTAAAACTTATGTCGCTGCCCAAGAGCAGTTGACACCATTTTGTAATGTACCTATTGAAAATGCCTTTGTATCCATGGGAAAAGGATTTGTAGGCTTATATGCAAATGGTATGCCTAATAATCCAATTGACATGAAAATCGTATATCGCAATTCCGATAAACATAAAACCAGTCAATTGACTATCAGTACACCGGCTTCTAACAATGTTGCATTCACACAACACATACCTGGTCAAAAGACTAAAATTGTATTGTCTGATTACGACATTAAATGTCTTGTGAAAAAGTATACCGGCGTTGCTGCAGCACCATCATCTGATGAATCACTTCTGGCTTACAATGTAGGAGCCTCAGCCGATGGCTTTAGTACACCTACTGAAGATTCGTTTTCAGCAGAACCTAACTTAGCAAATGCTAATTTATTCTAATTTATTAATTATTAAAAAAAAGAAAGCCGGGTGTTTGCCCGGCTTTCTTATCCCTACTCTTTATGAATTTTACATTAGCCCATATACGTATCAATGTCTCAGCCAAAGATTTACTTGATGAATTACCCGAAGATGTTATTTATAAATATTACTGTTCCTCATTTCCTAGCAATATTACCCATAGCCCTTTTAGAAAAGATAAAAACCCAAGTTTTAGCTTTTTTTATAAAGAACGGTGGTTATGGAAAGATTTTAAAACAGGGGAAGGAGGTGATGTATTTAAGTTCGTAGGAAAAATGGAGAATCTTCAACGATTTTCAGATATTCTCCATTTTTTGTATATGAAGTTTTCATCACAGTTTTCATCACAGTTTGAGGATAAGATATTTGAAAATAGTACTAACCAAAAGAAAAAGAAACGACTACTGCAAGTCGTAAAAAAGAATGACTTCAGTGCTGAAGAAATTGCAGTATGGAAAACGTGGGATATAAATACAGTTTATTTGGCGATTTATTACATTGGCTCAGCCTGGCAAATCTTTTTGAATAAAGAGCTGATATGGCAAACCAAAGCAAATAATCCTATATTTTATTACTACTTTCCTTGGAGTAAAAACATTAAATGTTATAGACCCTTAGAGCCCGATAAAAAGAATAAATTCTTAGGTGTGATCGATAATAAAACAGATATTCAAGGCTTGCACCAATGCAACATTGAACACACAAAACCGCGTATCATGGTTTTAACAAAAGCAATGAAAGAAGTTGTATTTTTTAGAACTTTTGGCATTCATGCAATAGCCATACATGGTGAAAATCATTATTACTCACAAGAAGTAATTGATTATTTAAAACTACACTGTACTTACATTATTAGTTTTTATGACAATGACTTAGCGGGATATCATGGCGCCTGGGTATTGAGAAAGCAATTTAAAATACCTTGTATGTTTTTACCAGTTTCCTATAATGCCAAAAACATTACGGACCTATGGGAAATCAATTACAAAAAATGCTATGAGGTTATTGACTTCATAGCCAATTTCAGAACATCACAACACCAATTAAAAACATATAAAAACATTATTAAATGGAGACATTAACGCAAAATAAATCAATAGCTACATTTATGGAACTTGAAGAATCAGAAACAGGAGATTTTTCAGGTAGTTCCCATATGGCATGGTTTAAAAATGGCATAAAAATATATGATAATGCTTATATTCCATATCATACTTCATGGAATTGGCTAATGCCCGTTGTTGAAAAAATAAAAAGCATAGAAACTGCTAAACGTATTGGAATAATAGAATTCGGTGATTGGAATGAAGTGCTTAATAAAGCATTGATAACAGTTAACATTAAAACAATTTACACAGCAGTGGTTGAATTTATTACATGGCTAAACAAACATAAAAAATAACAATGGAGACATTAGAGAAGATATACGAATATTTAACAGAAGAACAAAAACAAGGATTTGATTTCATATTGGATTTTATAAAGACGGATAATACAAACCTTTTTGCATTAATGACCGGTGTTGCAGGAAGTGGTAAAACTACTATTATCAGTATGTTTATCCGATACTTTGTACAAAATCATCCAATGCTGACATTGGCTTGTACTGCAACAACCAACAAGGCTGTAAAAGTATTGCGCAATAAGGTGGGTGTAGATAGTGGTGTTGAATTTACTACAGTGCACAAGCAATTGAATTTGAAAGAAAAGATAACAGACAATGGTACTCAATTGTTTCTACCTGATTTTTCAGCAGACTCCAATAGTCCATTTCTTATTATAGTTGACGAAAGCTCAATGATTTCCAACTATAAACATAAATATGAAAAAGAGTCTAAATCATTATGGGAAACCATTCTTCAATGTGCTGAGCATCATAAAACCAAGTTTTTATTTGTTGGGGATTTTTGTCAAATACCACCTGTCAATGAAAAGAAATGTGTTCTTGACATGCCGGAAACGCAATTAAAATACAACATCAAAAGATTTGATTTATTGAAAGTAGTGAGACAAGCCCAAGGATCTCCAATTATCCAATTGGCTACTTATATCAGAGAGCACATAAATCATTATTTGTTGGATTATAATTATCACGATATAAAAACTTCATTTGGTGCTGTTGCTATTTGGAATCGCAACCAACCAGTTAAAGTACTTGCTAATACTAAGGAGTTATTTACCGATAAAGAATACCTTAACAATAGCGACTTCGTAAGAATAGTCTCATATACCAATGAGTCCAATAGAAAATTAAATCATGTCATTCGAAATATGATTTTCAATATTAATTCTGAACGAGTACCCTTGGTAGTAAATGAGAAACTAATTGCCAATAAGCCAATTTTTATCAAATACCCTTATGACCCATACAAATTTGAACTTGTATTTAACACATCAGATGAATTTACAGTATTGGATTTTAGAGTCGATATTGACAAAGGTAGAAAGCCTGATGGCAGTGATGATTTCAAATGCCTCAGAACAACGGTGAAAGACATATTGGATGAAGTCCATGAAATCACTATCATCCATCCCGATGATAAAAGACGATATGATGCATTTGTCCAGGGTATTGCAAATGCCGCAAAAGCTACATATAATAAACAATTATGGCATTATTTTTACAATGTCCAAAAGCGTTTTGCAAATGTAAGCTATGCCTACACCCTTACAGGTCATAAATCACAAGGTTCTACGTTTACACATTGCATTGTTGTAGAAAATGATATCTATACCAATCGAGACCATGTGGAACGTAATAAAATCTTATATGTGGCTTATACACGACCTACTGACACTTTAAACTTAATTAAATAAATAATATGACACGAGAACAAGTAATTGCAATTTTTCAAACCTGGGCTGATGTAGTCATGCCCTTTGCAACAAGTCCACAAATGGACACATTATTAGCAGCTTTAAAAGCTGATCGAGAAGCCGGGAAAGTAATACTTCCTGAACAATCTCAAATCTTCAGATGCTTTACAGAAACCAAATTAGAAGATTTGCGTTTTGTAATCATTGGACAAGACCCGTATCCAGCTAAAGGATTGCCTGATGGATTGGCTTTTTCTACATCGCCATCCAATCCTACACCAAAATCCTTGAAGCTGATTTATGATGCCATACATCGTGATAATGGGCCTACAGAACAGCCACGAAATAATGACCTTACCTATTTGACTAAACAGGGTGGTTTGCTATTAAATAGCTCATTGACTGTAGTTGAAAATACAGCTGGTAGTCATACTGCCATTTGGGAGCCCTTTATCACATTTTTAGTTACAAGACTTGAAGAAGTTACACGAGGGATATTGTGGTTTGGTTGGGGCCGAGATGCCCAATTGATATTAAAGAATGTTAATGTATTTTTACATGGGCATTTTTTGTTATTCGATGAACACCCTGCCGCGGCTTTATACAGAGCTGCTGCCGAAAAGAATCCTAATCCGGAATGGGTTGTACATTGTTTTTCAAAAGCAAATGCTATAATAAGGGCTAATAAATTAGGTGAACTCATTAAATGGTAAACCATGAATCGAAAAATAAAAGAGATACTGGAAAAGCATATAGATATAGACCAACTACTTCCTGATTATTATCACGAGGATTTGAACAACGCCCTCGTAGAGATTTGCGAGGAGCAGAAAAAGGAATGTGCTGAAAGATTTAATAATAAAGGACTTTCAAATAAAGTCATTAATGATATAATTAATGAGATAATTATTGACTCCAAAAACATAGCACAATGAACGCAAAGCAAAAAGCAATTGAATTGGTAGATAAGTTCACATTTGCACACATTTATTTTACTAATAAAGCAGATGGGGCAAAAGTTAATGCAAAAACGTGCGCACTTAGGTGTGTGAATGAGATGATAGAGCAAAATGGGGAATTATTTTTACATGGCATAACTTTAGAATACTACAAAGAAAAGAACGCATTCTTATTTGACGTTAAAACCGAAATAGAAAAATTATGAGCAATATACAAAAATGATTAAGGATATAAATTACGAAATACATATACCTAAAAATATAGCACATGATGAAAGATAAAATGACAGCTAAAGAATTTCGAGAGACCTTTGCAAATAAAACATCGGACTTATTTAAAGCGCCTGCTACAAGTCGTAACATTGACCGTTTAGTTATTCTTAATCCCAGTGTGCACAATGAAGGTGCATTGAATTTATTCATAGGAATAGATCCTGGTACTAAAACAGGCTTTGCCGTATGGAATATTAAAGATAAAAAGTTCATTCAAATCAAAACTATTACTATTCATAATGCCTTATTTATGACACATAATTATCATAAACATCATAACATCAAAGTAATTGTTGAAGATGCCCGGGCACGAAAATGGTTTGGTGGAAATTCAGAAAGTAAACAACAGGGTGCCGGCTCTATTAAACGAGATTGCTCTATATGGGAAGCTTTTCTAACTGACTATAAAATACCATTTGAAATGGTACATCCTCAAAAGGCAATGACGAAATGGACAGGTGATTTATTTAATAAAAGTACAGGATATAAAGGTATCACATCAGAGCATGGTCGGGATGCGGCTCTTTTAGTATTTGGAAAGACCTTTTAATGAGAAACGCATAAACCCTTGAGTGTTGGCGTCGCCACTGGGTTAGACATATTTGACTTGCTTAAGATAGTTTCTCGCCGGAGCAATACGGTTTACCATATATCTTAAAGTCAAAAGACGGGCGGGAGCTGCCAGAGTGCCTATTTTAAACAATAAAATTGAATGAAATGAAAAACATACATTTAATACCAACAGGTAAACCAAGTAAGCTACAATTATCAGAAACAGGTAATTATTACCTTATTGATAAAATAGGTTTTTATCGTACATCTAGACCTCAACACATCTACATCACTTCTGATGAAGAGATTAAAGAAGGAAATTATGTTCTTAGTGGAACTAATACAATGATTAAATGTATGTACCCTAAAAATGTAGTAGATAAAGATGTTAAAAAAATAATCTTAACAACAGATCCCGACCTTATCAAAGATGGTGTACAAGCTATTGATGATGAATTTTTAGAATGGTTTGTTAAGAATCCAAGTTATGAGGAAGTTAAAGTACTCAATAAGGTTGACTTTTTTAGTAAAGTAAATGATAAGCTTATTTACAAAATAATCATTCCAAAAGAAGAAGCTAAACAATTCACTACTGAAATGTTAGTAGATTTAAAACAAAAATTAGATAATGCCACACAAAAAAGTAATCCATTATTTTCAAATTATAAACAGTTAAATAAACAAGAAACACTTGAAGAAGTTTGTAGTAAATGGTCTTTAGAAGAAGCTCAAAAATTAGCATTAAGTAAGTTTAAAAAAAGAGGTACTTCTACACAAGGCACAGTTACTTGGGAATCTATTTTAGAAGTTTTAAAAGTAGGTGTTTTAACAGGACATAAATTTGGTGCTAAATGGCAACAAGAAAGAATGTATAGTGAGGCAATTGAATTTATAGAATGGATAAATGACCCTATAAATCCTTTTATTAAGCATAATAATAAATGGATTCAAGTGTGTGGAAATTCTACATCTTGGACAACAAAAGAATTATTTGAACAATTTAAAAAGAAATAAGATATGTACGACTTACAAGACGAATACCGTATGCATCCGTATGATGCACCAAGTGATATCAAGCTTTTTCTAAAAAGCCCTCAAGATTATAAACGCATCCGTATAGATAAAAATATCACAGCGGAGGATCAAAGGGTTACAAAGGCTATGAATGCCGGTAATGAATACGATGATTACTTCTGTATGACTCGCGATGAATTTCTTAAGAAATATTTCATATTTGCAGGTACTAAACCAGGTCCTAAAATAGAAAACATAATTGAAATCATATTTGAAAAATGCTTGTCTGATTTTTGTAATCCTGAATCGCTTAACTATTTTGGATTGCCATTAGAACAAATGGATTTAACGCATTTAAAATTAGAGGATATTTTAACCGAATTGATAATCAAAGAAGATTACCAAGCCAATTGGAAAATGCCTACTAGAATACAAAGTGTTATTGATAAAGGGAATAAATACTTTTCACAATTAACAGAATGTGCTGATAAAACCATGATTGATATGGATACTTTTAATGGGCTTGCTGAAACCATGGAAGTCCTTGAAAACGATTCTATTTATGGGCCTACTATTCAAGCTATAAGACATGCTTCTAAAAGACCTGACTGGGTTGAAGTCATATTTCAGTCCGAAGGTTATTGTGATCAATTCGGAATCAAAGGAAAACGTGATATTAAAATAATCAATCACAAAGCCAAAACCATACGGATTATTGATATCAAGACAGCTCAAACACCTGAAATGTTTAAATACAACTACTTCAAATATCGCTATGATATCCAAGGTGATATGTATGCAACACTTGAGGAAATGTACATGGGCAATAACATTTATACTGTCTTGAATCCTCAGTTCTTAGTGATTTTCAAAGACCGGTCTATATCACCTCGCTTCAGCATGTATGAAATGACTAAGGAAGATCGTGTAGTAGCTAGAAATGGTGGCAATATGGGAGTGGTTGGCTATGTAGAAGGATGGCAGCCCATATTAGACGAAATTCATATCATGATTGCCAATAACGATGATTTTAAACAACGCTTACAATATAGAAAAAATGGTAATTTATTCCGAATGGAAGATTTGTTTAAAACTCAAATAATATATGAATACGATAACAAAAGGTAAAAACAAGGAAACGTTCATATACGATATTGAAACCTATCCTAATCTTCTTGCACTGGGCTTTAAAAGTACAGAAACGCGATTGCGAGAATGCTTTTATATTTGGACAGATCCGGCTAATCACCAAGTATTTATCAATCAATATACCCAATTACTTGACTTTCTTCTAAAAAGAGTTAGGCGAGTAGTTGGGTATAATAATCAAGAATTTGATGATATCATCATTAACTATTTGATGTACGAGCGCGAAAGATTGATAAAGGCCGATGCCTTAACCATTACAAGAGAGATTAAGCAGCTTGCAAATATGGCTATAGCCAGTCAGCATGATCGCAAAACGGAAAGTTCAAAAATAGTACGGAAGTATAAAAAACTGAAGTTTGTCGATTCTTTTGATTTAATGGTTATTTTCAACAAAATAGAAAGGGTATCACTGAAGCAATTAGCAGTTAATTTGAAATGGCATACCATTATAGATTTGCCATATCACCATGAGTTAATGTTAGACCGAAACCAAGCTGATCAGGTGTTAATATACCTTGATAACGATGTCGATATCACTGAATTGGTATTGCAATCCCAATCCGAAGAAATCCGATTAAGAAGTGATATCTCCAAACGTAACAATATAGATGTATTGAATAGCTGTCGAACTGATATAGCAAAAGCTGTTTTGTTGAAGTTCATTTCTGAAGAATTAAATATTCCAATTGCAAAACTGAAAAAGGGAAGAACGTTCCGGGATATGATTTATTTAAAGGATTGTATAAACCCTACATTGCGGCTTTACACCAAAGAAGGAAAGCGATTATTGGAACACATAGCCAAGTCGAAAATAGATCCTAACAAACTGGAAGATGAAAAGAAAAAGACTAAAAAACAATTCGAATTCATCTATAAGTCTAAGTACTGTTTTCATACCATAGGTATTGGCGGCATTCATTCCAATAATAATCCTGAGATATTGGAAAGCAATGATTCATTTATTTACATGGATATTGACGTAGAAGGATATTATCCACGAATCATAGATAATGAGGATTTATTCCCGGCTCATATAGGACCTAGATTCAACTCTATTTACAGAAACAAAATCATCATTCCCAGGGTAACAGCTAAAGCACTGTCAAAAACCAACAAAATGTATGCTACGGATGCCGATACGCTTAAAATCGTTGCCAATGGTACCTTTGGCTTAACCAATAGTATTTATTCGTTTTTGTATGACCCTTTGGTTACATTGAAAACATGCCTGAATGGTGAATTGTATTTAATAATACTAATTGAAATCCTGGAACTATATACTTCAGCAACGGTAGTGTATAGTAATACGGATGGTTTGACTATTCGGATACCCATTGATCAATACGCTGCAGTACTTAAACTATGTAGTAAATGGGAAGAAACGTATCGATTCAAATTGGAATACAAGCTTTACAAAAAGATGGTGTTGTATGACGTTAACAATTATCTGATTATTACAGAAAGTGGTGATGTGAAATTGAAAGGCTTTTTCAATGTAGAGCAGGCATTGACAAAAGGATATAAATATCCGATAATATCAAAAGCATTGTATGACTATTATGTTTTTGGCACCGATGTTAAGGAAACCATTAAAAGCTGTACAGATGTCTACATGTTCATTAAAAGCCAAAGAACGGATATCGAAAAGTTTGATGTCATTTTGAAAAATAAGCATGGTCGAAGTACAATACTTCAGAAAACTAATAGATGGATTGTAACACAGCAGAATCCCAATGAAGGAATGATAATGAGTAAGGATAAAGAAAACAATGAGCTGACCCATTTACAAAAAGGCTTTTGGGTTACTATTGTAAATGATATCCAAGACGTACCAATAACAGATTATTGCTTAAATTATGATTTTTACATTAATCAGTGTTTGGTCATTATCAATACTATTAAAAACCGGTTTACAGAAAGCCACATTGCAAATATTCCATCACAATTAGAACTTACTTTCAATTAATATGATACCTATTCTTTATACCGAAGACAATGAGTTTATGATACCGTTACACAAAACGAAGAATCCGGGTCGTATTCTACAATTTGTAACAACTCATGTAGTTATGGAATTTCAAGACCCCATAACCAAACTGAGAGAAATGCACCTTATTAGTACTACCGATGCTATCTGGACTGCCATTTATGATAGCCTGCATTGCATCTACCAGAACTATGTTCCGGATATCCATAAACCAAAAAAAATACCCTCTGCTGATTAGTAGAGGGTATTTTTTTCATTGTGGTTTATAAACTACAATGGTAATTCCATTTCATTGTCTAATGATACAGATGGTGACGGTGCTACATCGCCTACTTCTGAAGGTGCGCTTTCACTTTGTGACACGGCATTTTCAGGTGTTGACACCTCTTCTGATACAGTAGGAGTTCTATGTACTTCCATTGCTGGTGGTGTACTTGTAGGAGCCGGCCCAGGAGTACCACCCATTTTAGCAACACTTTCTTGCAATTTTGTACGATACGCTAACATTTCAGCATTGAATTGTGCTACGACTTCATCACTTACTTTTTCACCTTGTTCGTTTAAATTTTGCAATTTAACGACACCTTTCTCAAGGTTACTACGTAAAACCTGTCTAGCAGCATCTACCGCCGGGCCAAACATGCTTATGAAGTTATACATGGTTTCGAAATTCCTACCATCTACAATTATTGTAGCATCGGCATCCCAAACGGGTTGTTGGAAAAAAGGAGCAACTGGAGGCTTAGGTAAGCCGTTCTGCAAATTGTTTTGTGTTTCTGACATAATTGTATATTTTTGTTACAAATATATAAATACTATGTCAGAATTACAATCCCAACCCACAAAAGTTTTAACAAAAACAGAAATTGCATCCAATACCGTTTTTGGCGCTATTGAAATGGCTCAAAAAAGAGGGGCCTATTCATTAAAAGAATCTGCAGATATCTATGCTGCTATTCAAATACTTACTGAAAGTGTTAACCAAGTACCTTCCAAAGAAGCAACCAATGAAAATCTTAAGCAGGATTAAATACTTTTCTGTGAAACTAGATGAAATCGCTAGATGGTTGCTGACAATCAATCGAAATTATCATTAACCAAAAAAGCTCCTTAGAAAAGGAGCTTTTTTAGTAACAAAACAAAAATATACAACTATGCTAAAACAGGTAAAGTTCCAGGAGTAACACTGTTTCCTAATTCAAGAACAGCCCATCCTGTGCCATCCCATTGAAGTATTGCAAATTGACCAACATCAACAAATTCAATAGTTGTACCACTATTAAGATTATCTGGAGTTAAAACACCTGTATTGCCACCACCATTTGCAACATGTACTATTTTTTTCATTTGACCATGTACAGTTCCATCAGCTAAAGTAAGTGCATCACCTGGGTTTGTAGATGTAAAATTAGTAAGATAACGTGTAGTAGTTATAGCACCAGGACCTGTTAAACTATTAGGGAGACCAGAAGGATAAAAAGAAGCTGTATAACCACCTGAAGTAACTCCACCATCTTTAAGTAAAACACCATCAACTGTTACACCCGCACCTGCTGTATTTTCAGAAATTGTATCTGTAAACATAGTACTATAAGTACCATCAGCTTCAAAATCTGATTGCCATAAAGCTACTGTGTATGCTCTAAAAGTAACTACATCTTCAGGTTGTAAAATTACAAATCCTGTAGTAGCTGTTTTATCATCAATAGCATCAGAAGCATTGGCATATACTTTTTTAGCAGAAGCCGTTAAATTAGCAATTGTAATTGCACGACCTACTACCGCGGTAGGTAATTCAACACCGGTATTAGCGGCACCACCTGTAATCACATTGAAATCTTTGGTAAGGGCATAGCCATCGGTATCGTCAACACCAAGTGCTGTAATAGCAGGATCTGTGTTTTCGGTTTCGGCCAATGCTGACCATGTACCTGTAGTAGGATCGTAAATCTGAAGCACACCTCCAGCTGTTACACCAACAGGTTGAATAGTGGTAGCGGGGCAACAAGGGTCATTATAAGGAATACCCCAATTGGTAAACACTTTCTTGAGCCATTTAGTTACAGAAAAGCCAGATTTATTGTCTTCTGTGGTAGGAGTCCGGCGACCTCCAAGGATATATAAGTATTGCATATCGTGACACGGTTGTTATGGATACCGAGAAACCTTTAGTGATTACAAATATAAAAACAAAAAAAGGGAACTATTTCTAATTCCCTTTTTCAAATCCATATAGGCATAGTAATTTAAAACTGTTAAGCGGCTACTTCAAAATGCATCCAATCGTAGTTTTTTTCTCTACCAAGACTTACAAAACCATGTTTATAGAAAATGTCAATCATGAGTTTATACTCAGGTCGGGCAAATCGGGCAGTCTTAGATGTTTCTTTTAATTGATTTCGTTCCGGGTCTAAATCAACAGCTATTCCCCAAGCATGTCTTGACCAATCGCTACCACCACGCATTTGTCGGAAATTAAAGCAGCCCCCAAATAAATCAATCCCCAATTCTTGTATTTTAGCCAATCCATATACTTGTAGGATTTCAGTAAAAATGGCTGTTAGTTTATCAGCTACCAACTTATGACATCGCATTGTTTTTACAATAACAGTTTTATCCCATGCCAATCTCATAGGAAAAGGTAATTTAATATTTACCAAGTAAGTACCAGCTTGATTAGGTTTGCCATATTTAGCAATGGCTTGTTGTGTAGAAATCATCGTATTTTAGTTTGAAGTGAAAAATTATGTGTACTGGTATTGATACCATAGTTATAATAGATAATATGTCGTTGTCGTATTACTACACTTGCAGCGGGCCCCACATCAAAAGCATTCCATCTGTTACTAAAGGAAGCTGAAGCACCGGCATGCAATGTTAAAAATGGTTGTGATTTTACAATGGTATTGGTAACGGTATTGGTAATGATTCGTTCAGGAAGTGAGCCGAATATTTTAGTATTTCTATTTAAAATGCCATAACAATTACCAGTATCTAAGATAGCAACATGAAATCCTTCTACGGGTGTGATTGTATCACTTGATGTAAATGTAGAATAAGTCTTTTCTAAAATAGTTGTATCATACTTTGTAATGGTCAAATACTTGGTTTCTGTTTTCGTAATTGTAATTGGCTTTGATGGGGCTTCAATATAGACAGGGTAACTAGAATACAAAGTATCGTGACTAACTACTGTTGCAGGAATCAATATATTACACTTTTTTAATTTATAGCCAATGATACCACACACAACAGCTAAAATCAGTACAAATACTACGATTATATTTTGAGTATTGTTTTTCATATTATAAATTTGGTTCTTCGGCTAATAAAGAATCTAAAAATTCCATAGTGGAACTTTGTATTAATTTCAAAACTAATAACATTTTACTATTTTCAGGCATGTAAATCATACAAATAGCTAATGTTAAAGTTGTAGACCAAGATAATACTTTCTTAGTTATTTTAAACCACTTAGGACTTGGCAATGCAAAGTTTTTAAAAGAAATAGTTGTTTTCATATTATTTAATTTTATGTGTTCCTAATACAACAAATGGTATATCGTCTATAAACAATACTGCTCCACTACATTCAATAAGTATAGTACTTCCATCTTTTTTAGTAAATTCAATTACGTTTATAAAAGTATCATGGGATTTTGTATCAATTAAGCTTTGTATAAGCGCCATGCCCATTTTCATTTGCTCTGGATTACCACGATTAAAACCCGAAAAGCCTTTTCCTAACTCACCATAACTGTAACCCAAGGTTGTGCAAAATCTAGGGCTATAATAAACTTCATTGGTGTTATGATTCCACACCCAAAAACCACCATCAGAAATTTCGTCACAATGCTCTGATACCAATTTTTCTCCTAATTCAAATAGAGCGGTATGGCTCACATCTGAAATCAAAATTATAGACAATCTCAACATAGTAGTCTCTAATATTGAGTTTATTTTACTTACTTTTTCTTCTAGTATAAATGACATTAGTTTAATTTTAAATCGGTTAATATTGCGTTTATCTTACTCTTACAAAATTCAGAGTTCTCACAAACTTCATCACATAATAAAAGCATCCGATGAAAAGCTGCTTTATAGGACAATTCTTTATTTTGTAGAATAGCTAATTCGGTTTGTATTTTAATTTGAATTTCAGCCATAACAGAAACTTTAACTAGTAAAATATCTAATTGATTAATCAATGCCGTATCGCCATCTACATTGTTGACTTTTGTTTCTTTTTTAATTTCAGATAGGGTTTTTTCTTGATTCCTTTTTCTAAATTTAAACCATCCCCAAACTCCAACCATTCCCGTAGCTATTCCACTAATTGTTGAAATAATTAAAGAACTAAACTCACTTAATAATCTTATATCCATTTTAAATTATATTTCTATTTTTTTAATTACAGCTGCAATCATGTCACTGCATGCTTCTTTCCACCATTTCATTGCATTTTTCCATTAGTCTATATTTTGATTATTCTTTTCTAAAATTATCCAATAGCCACCAATACTACTGACTGCATTTTCTGCCTCTGATAGTATTTCAAATTCCAATGCCAAACTATCATCATTTGTTAGTTGTGGCACGTTGTCATGGATAGCAAAGACAACGTAGGATGGGTTTATGTGTTGTATTATAAACATATTAGTAAATCATTATTCGCCTTAAATTCAAGGCTGTTGATTGTAGGCAATATAGCCAACGAACTGTTCCTGCCGATGATAGTTTCTTTACCCAAATCTTACACCCGAGCAAAGCCGCCCCACCGAAATACCAATCTGAGCTAAAAGGGTTCATTGAGTTGTTTACTACATTGTACTGGTAGAATCTTTGAGGTATTGCCGCCGTTCCTTCCTTAGCAATTATGATAGTTTCATAATCCCAAAATGCACTATCACCTGTTGCAAATGTTTGCAAACTTGGACTATAAGTAACCGCTAACCATGCACCTGCACCACCTGCACCCCCTGCAATATCATATCTATCAATTACAGAAGTACCACCTCGTAATGAATAAATATATCTTCCATCTTTTATATCCGTAATATCCGCCCAAACTGAATTGCCTGTTTTTCCTACAAAATCTGCACTCATACCTGCTATTGGTGCACCACTTCTTGCTGTAGTTGGTGCTACTGTTGCCCATGTATTACCACTTATAGAATACTTGTACATAGTTACTGCATTGTTCCCTAAGAGGAATATTGAGTTCTCATCACCTTCTATTTTATAGGTGCTTGTAGCATCAGGGTTTGTAGTCCATCCTGAAACTGTTAAACTCGTTGCATCGCTATCTGTTATCCTTCTGGGAGACTGTCCTACACCTGTGCCACCTGTAATTCTTACTTGTGAGTTTATCCATTGGTCTGCTGTCCATGCTTTTGTAGCATCTGTTATTGTAGTTGCTGCCCCTGCACTTGCTGTACCCGAATCATAAGTAGAATCATAGATTGCAGGTGTAACCATTCTCCCATCTGTACCCCATGTAGCCGGTAAACCTGTTATGCTTAATGTACTCCATGCCATTGTAGCAATATCAAAACGTCTAAATGAACCACTTGCAAGAGTACCTGTTGCCAATACAAAGAAAGACCCACTGTTGATTCTGAATGTATCGGTATTGTTTACTGCACTTGCGGCAGCGTCTATTGTCAGTATCAAAGTACCTGTACCGCCAACAGTTTCAATGTTTGTAATCCGTCTTCTTAAACCTAAGTTAGCTGCTGCGCCACTAAGAAACTCGACATACGAACCGACTACTAAGCCATTAATATTTGAGGTCGCACTATTGACATTGATAGTAGTTGTAGTCCCCCCTGTTGCGGTAAAGGTAACCGACCATGGATGATATAGACCACAAGCACCCGCGACAAAAGTACCTGCAAACGCACCACTTGTAATAGGTAGGTAATCATCATTTTCATTATCATAGAGATAGTGTACTGTACCACTTACCATGTAGAGTGAGAATCTACACAATCCCGCTTGGTCGGAAGCTACAAATGAGCCTGCGGCTGTTGCGGTTATTGGTGGCATCATTGTTTGCCATTCCTTACGATTTAGTATCGCTCTATTTCCTTGAGTTTCTGCCATTTTTAAAAAGTTATATTGTTAATGTTAGATTGAACTGTCATATTGTTTATATCATCAGCCATTTCCTTTGCAGGAATACCTGTGCCGAAATTAGTTAAAGAACTCACTACTGCTGTCACCGAACCTGTTACCGCAGTTGACACAGATGCTATTGGAGTTACTCTCAATGCAGGTGCGCCACTATTCATTGCACCAATTAGTTGAGACATCATCTGAACGAGCGCATTGTTAGTTTCAAGTAGTGAATTTAGCGTTGTAAGTAGAGCAGTTTGCTCATCTTGTTCAGTAGCTGTTGCTACCCCTGAAACTGATACAGGTACAGGACTAGCTCTTAGTTCTGTATCAGTAAGTCCACCAGCACCTGGAGGTAACACCACTTCTAATTTTCCGCCTGTTACTGTTAAACCTGCAGGTAGTTTACCATCAATGCTAGATAGACTAGCTATTTCAGTAGTTTGATTTGCTGCAGTAGCTACTCCTGTTACTGAAACTGTACCACTAATAGGGACAGGTGTAGCTCTTAACTGAGTATCGGTCAGAGCTACATTTATGGGGGCCCCTAAAGTATCTAAAACTACAAACCCTGAATCTTCATCATAGTTTAGAGTATAGCCAGCTTCTAATGAAAAAGTACCTAATACTGTAAAATCCAATGGATCATTTAAGTCAATTAGCTCTACGGTAATTAAATGCGTTACGGTATCGGCATTGTAAATGGTATATTTATCAATTATGATTTTATTGACATCATAACTTATTAATGTATTGTCTCCTGTTACAATATCTTTGATTTCTGTAATATAATCAGATGGGCGTCTTTCATGGCTATACGTAACACTACTTGTTAAATTATTGGTGCTTATTGCAGTACCTGCAATAATGTGCAATAAGAAAGTTTTAAGAGGTACACCAAACATAATGGGTTAAAAATAAGTCTATTATAGGTATGATAGAAACTCAAACATTATCATATAAGCATATAAGCATAGTTACATAAGCCCAATATTCTATTAAAATTGCTTATCAAATCGTTGTACTTGACGTAAAGCATTAGTCAGTGGTAGATTATTAAGCAATGAATTCATACCTCTTAAATCACCATTTTGGGTACGATCACCTGTAGCAACACTAAATAAAAACTCGGAGCCATATGTAATAATATTAGTCAAACGACCAATAGCCGGAATTGAATTTTTAAATGCTTTGAACGTATCCATTGGATTAGCACCCTCTGACATGTTTTCTGTCAATCTTATATATTGCACATACCATGGATTTTTATCATTTCGATCATCATCATCAAATGCCAATCTGCCTAAAACACCTAATATTACAAATGCTAAGTCCATGCCTACATGAACAATATTCTTTTTCTGATCATCTGATAGATTTTTCCAATCATACGAACCTTTTACAGGAAGTCGTAGATTTTTCTGTTTCATCCAAGCTTGAAGTGCCGGTGAATCTACAAGACTCAACCATTCTATTATCATATTGATTAATGTACGATAGCGACCTTCTGTAACACGAGCAGACCATTCCATATAAGATTCTTCGGTTTCAATGCCATTTTCATCTTTGACTTTAATTAAAATAGGCTTGCCATCCTTATCCATTACTTGATCGTAATAACCTAATGTCGAATCGTATCGTTTTGTATCCGCAATATTTTTTAATTGACGCATTAAATATTTTTTAAATTGAATCGACCATTGGAATAAAGCATGTTTTTCTCCAATAGCTTTTTCACTTTTCCTATAGTCACCATGTATCTTTGAGATAGCTCTTTTGAAATAATCTATTTCCCGACTATCTAATTCGGTAATGGTTCTAGTTGTTTTATTTTCATCGTTTTCAGTACCTTTTACAACTTCAACACCTCTAACACCAAAATTCCAAACCAATTTACTAACGGTTTTGCCTGATTTAGTAACTACATCTTTAACATCATAAGCATCAAATACTTTCTTTTTGATAGAACCTTTCTGTACTTCCATTTTTCTAACCATAGCGGCAAACGTAGTAATGACACCATAGTTCTCACCCAGTAAATGTAAAAACATACCGGTTTGAGGTGTTAATAGTTTAGTGGATTTGACTATATTATCACTATTACGACTATTAGCAAACCAATAGTCATCGGGAAAAATGCGCCATCTTTTTAACATTTGCCACATTTTGTTTTTATTCAAATCAGCTTCACTGCCACCTTTAGCCATAAGCGCTTGAATTTCAACCCAATCTTTATGTGCATTTAACATATCGGTTAATGTAAAATCAATAACATGATCATCTTTTATTCCTAACTGTTTTGAAAGAGCAGCAGTGATGCTATTAACACCCGCTGTTTTAAAATTAAGTAATGCAATAGTTGCAGCGTTCGCACTTGCTAAGACCGGAGACAAAAGCATAGACGAATATGTAGTAAAGTTTTTTAATCCAGCCATTGCTCTATCTATATTAAGAGCAACGATTTGATTTTCAGGACCCAGCATCGCACCCATTTTTAAAACTTCTTTACCTGATGTTGTTCGTCCTGTAGCATGCATCTTAGTTAAATCTTTCATGGTTTCAATGATATTGATGAGATTGTAATCACCATTTTCATCTTTACCCATAGCTTCTAATTCTTCGGTAAATGCTTTAGATACAGCTACTACTTCTTCCAATTCTTCAACTAGGTACAATTGATTTACAAACGTATTGAACATATGCTCTACATGTAAACTATGAGCTTCGGCATCGACAATATCAGCAGACGCATTTAAAAAACGTATTGGCATGCCAGGATGTTCACTAAATTTACCATTTAAAGCCTCGGTTACACTATACAGACTAAAATTCTTTAATTTATCTTTAAATAAACCAAATAAACCATTTGCCCTATTTTCATATTCTTCATGCATAGGAGGGACGTATGGCATAAAATTCTTACTTAGTTCAGGAGTTCCTATTACTTCAGCTTTGCTTACCTCTTTTTGTACAAGTGCACCACTTTGTCTTTTTAAAGTAGTAACCTTAGTATCAATTACGGCAGTTTTATAGGCCAATCGCATTTCCGAATTAATGAAATTCATGTAAGCTCTCTGTGCCGGTGTTAACTTTTTCCATTGCTCGGTATCTTCTTCAGTAACCCATCCTAATTGAATATTACCATTGAAATCTTTTTTAATATAAGCAAAATCAAAAAACCCAGTACCGTCACCTTTATAAATAGGATAGTCAAATGTTTTAATATTACCTAATCCTACTTTAATTTTACTTCGGATGTTGGGGTCTATTGATTTGTAATCTTCAATAACATCTTCTAATAAAGCATTGTGTTCCGCCCGGGTATCATCTGCTCTTTTTAAAGCTCGGTGTTCTGCACGACTTAAAGCATCCACGAGCACTTGTAATTGAGGATATCGTGATAGATCATATCGATTATTGAACAATCGTAATAACCCACCTTCCATGTCATCTACTTGATTCCAAATACCTACATTTAAAACATTAGTACGTTGTAAATCACCCCATTGCTTTAGTAGTTTAGACCTTTCATCTTTAAGGCCTTGTACCATATGAAGATTTTTACCTTCTTTTTCTAAATTTTGAATACCTGCACTAACCGCTATAAGCCGTTTTGTTAACTTCTTTGCAGCTTCATTGGCATCGACACCTACAAGCTTAGTTGTTTCTTTTATATAATCATACCCATGCATACCCGAAGTCATATAATTGTCGCGGTCAAACAAATTCAATGCTCTGTATTTTTCAATTAACTCAGGATGTTCAGCTTCTATCCAACGTTCAATAGCCCATAAATATTCTTGTATATCAAATTCACCTTCTATTGCACGAATGGTACTATTTGATAAATTTTGTATTTCAAATACCTCAGCACGTTTTACTTTTAAATCAGGTATCCCTATTTTAGCAATAAAAATACGCATGGTGACTTCCATTTGTTTTATATTTAATTTGCTTACAACTTGCTTTTTAGAACCGTGCTGTGTAAAGTAAGTCATAGCCGTTTTAGCAAATGCATTATCACTATGCAAATTGCCACCCTGGTAATCAAATACAGAAATAGAACCATCCGCATGAAAAACAATAGTATCAGCACGAGTTGCAATACTTAATTCATCGTTACCTAAAATATATTCATTTTTCAATACATCGGGTGTCAAAGGGTCATTTAATCTAATACGTAATATATTGGTAACATGTTTTAATACTTCATAATCATCTACTTCTTCATCAGAACCCGGTACGGTATGTAAATAATGGTACATTGAAGTATCAATCCCATCTGCAATAATTTTACCATTAACTATTTCGGGTTCTCTCATTGCATCTATCCTATTCATAATTTCGCTTTTAGCAGCACTATCAACGGTTAAAATCCATTCCATAATAGCATGTAATAGTTTTCCTTTACGCATGCTAGTGTTACGCTCTTTGATATAAAAATCTACTAATTCGGAATAATTGTAAAAAATACCATCAGCTAATTGAATACTACCACTGGCTATACTTCGATCATTATCTTTAAATACAGCACTAGCATTTTGAAAATATTTAGTGGCTTTGTTAGCAGCCCATTCATCAATACCTTTTCCAAAAATATCATTACTAAAAATACGACTTACTTCTTCTGTTAATCGTTTTAATACCAAAGACGGATTTTTTGAACTTGTATAAGTATCAATACCATCGGCATTGGGCGCTTGGCTATAATGTCCAAAAGCGGCTTCAAACTTTTGTAATGTTTCACTTTGAGTAGCGGATTTGAAATACATTACCTGGTTGCTGGCTAAAGGCGTATCTAATAAAGAAGTGTTGAAAGCTAAATCGGCTATTTCTTTAATTGTAGTAAAACGGCCCAAGTTCTTAACATCAAGAGTATTATTAAACAACCGACTGATAAACATCCATAAACGGTCAATTAATGATTTTAACGTACTATCCTTGGCTTCTAATCGATTGGTGGCTTCATATTCAATAGCTTTAATTAAGGCTTCTTTCATACCTATGGCATCTAATGTACCATCTTCTAATACATGCTCAGGATATGCCAATTTGGTTTCATCAAGAATGGATTGGGGAATGGCTCTAAAAAGCTCATGTAGTAATGGTAAGTTCTGCTGTTCCAATAATTCAACCATGGGATGCCCAAAGATTTCATGTAGTGCTGTTGACTTGTTTGCAACACCTTTTACAAGATAGCCTACGTTATTATAGAAAAAGCCCGGCTCCCCATTGTAATTAGGATTTAAACGCAATGCTTCATCTGCAGTAACCAGTCTGAAATTAATGCCGGTTTTGTTAGCTAGAAACCGTGCAAATGTCAATAGTGCGGCTTCGTCTGTAGCAGTACCTGTATTCCTACGACTATACATAGGCTGACTTGGTTGGTTATTTACAAAGTTTTTAAATCCTTCTATATCTTGTTTACCACCTAATATATGAATTTGTTCTGGTTCAAATACTACATATTGATTATGTTTATTAATAGAAGATTCTTCCAAAATATTTTCATAAACTAATCCATCTAACCCTTGTTCTTTTGATTTTCTTATAGCTTCTACAGAATTATTTATATTAAAAGGTAAAGTTCCTTTTTCTAAATTTTTCTTTAAATGACTATAATATGTTTTTTCTTGAGATGATATTTTCCCTAATTTAATATAAGAGTTGTCAGTTTCTTCTATTTTCCATCCATCTTCTTTTAACTTTTCTACTTGTTTTTTCCAATTACCTTCTTTATACCAAGCTGCTGCCCTATATCCTTCTGATAAATAATCTAAATCTGTTTTACCACCATATATTTCTTGAGGTTCTGTTAAATATTCTACAGTTTCTTTCCAAGTATTTTTGTAAATATCACTATTTGTATTTTTCAAATTAATTACAGCACTAATTAACCCAGAATTATTATAATTCTTGTTTACTTCTTCCTTATTTTCTGAAAAGAAAAACCCATTTTCTCCATATCTACCTTGACCTGATTTAATAAACTCTTTTGAAAATTTATCAAATTTCTCTTTTATCCTACTTGTGATACCATGATAAACAATATCTTTTACTTTACTATTAGGAAATATACTATTAAGGTATTGAGAGTATAGTTGTAAAGCTTGTTGTTTTTGTTGTTTTAATGTTTTATTAGGGTCAAATACAATATATTGGTCATATCTTGATTCCATATTACCAACATAAAAGTCTTTAGCAATATAAATTCCATCATGTCCTCTATCTATTAATATTTTTTTAACTCTATCAACAATTTCTGAAGGCACTTCATTAAAATTATAAATTGAAAAATCACCTTTAACAAAATCATTAATCCAAGAATTATCTTCCCATTTTCTAATATCTACACTATAAGGATTTTGTAACTTTAAATATTCTTTTTTTACATAACTACGGTCTTTTTTATAAGTCACTCTTCCTGTTCTTTCTTTTACATCTTTAGCTATTGGACTTTCATCAATAAAATCAGGAGTAAACATTAATGCTCCATCTAAATCGCTTGTAAAAAAAGAACCTAAACTATCTACTCCTTTATTTACAGGAATTTTATAGTCAGAATACTTTTCTGTTGTTTTGCTACCATGATAAACTTGTTTAAATCCTAAAGCTTCATATACAGCATTTGCTAATTCAGGATTAGATTCAAATAGTTCTGGCACTCCTTCTTTTATAGGAACGGTAGCTAATGCTACAGGACGGTCAATTAGTTTCTGTATAGATTCTTCAAATACCGGAATAGTATTATCATTGGGTACATAGCCTAAAAAATAGGGGTTATCAGCTTGTACTATGCTATTTGAATCTTTTAAGAAAACAGGCTTCCATTGGTCTATTTTATCAGCAACGGCAGCAACATCCAAAGTAAGATTATTGGAATCAGACCGTACACTTTCGTTATGATAGAACACAATGGCTTCATTGTTTTCATCAGTAGGCATATTGGGATACTCGGCTTTTAAAGATTCGGATTGTCCGCGTAGCCATCCCTTTAAAGCCAAGTTATCTACAAGCTTAGGATCACCAGTGGCAATCTCTAAATACCCTTTTAAACCGTTATGGAGACTTGAATTTCTACCATTTTTTGCTAATACACATTCCATTAGTTTTTACATTTAATTTGTTGTTCAACATCAATCATTGCCTCGATTTCAGCTTGAGAGAAATACTGAGGGTCAAATAAACCATTACCATATTTTTTATCAATACTAATAATATTTTTGATATTAATACTATCGGGATCTGCTTGCGATGTGGTTAATAATAAATCTTTTAAATTACCATTGGTACCATTTTGATATTGTTGAATTGTTTTGTTTTCTTCAACCAATTGCAATTTATATGCAATTTGTACTTGCTCTATTTCTTTATTAAGCAATTCATATTTAGCAGTCCGTTCCTCCATAGGTAGTTTACGTATTTCATCTTTTTTAGCAATTAACTCTTTAAGCTTATCATCATCTTTACTGTTCACATTTTTGGCTACTACTTTATATTTATTAACTTGCTGAAGATAGCCATTTACTTTATTGTCATAACCATAGACATGCATACCTTCAATAAATTCGGAGTTTGTATATAAATCAAATAATCCCTGATTATCAGAAACTATACTGGTTTCGTGAATAAAAGGTGTTTTGCCATCCATCAAAGACGCAATAGAAAAGCCTTGATTTAATACCGTGTTAGGTATGTTTATTTGGCGGTCTTGCGTATTTGGCAATAACATATAATAAGCAAATTTATCTAAAGGTGTATTTACACGAATATATACATACTTATTAAAATTAGTTTCAAATGATATAAACGGTGGCAGTTTAGAAGCATCACCTTTTACGGAAACCGCTAAATTGTAATAAACCCCTAAGCTTGGATCATATTTATAACTTTTGGCTTTGATAACTTTTTTGTCTTTGTTGTTAATCTGTACATATGCTTCTTTAGTATCTTCCAAATTTGTTTCATTTATTGCACCCAGCTTAATATCTTCCAATTCCTCTAGTCCTATTATATTTCCATATTCAATTGGATGTACCCATGCTTTATTGGTAAGTGCTATTTTTAAAGCTACCCAATCGGTCATGGCATTAAACCCATCATTTTGTATAATATCTGAAAATATATCACTCATTTGATTAGCTATCTGAGATCTAATTTCTTGAGGTATGAATAAACTAATTTTAGAATTACCAAATGTCAACCCTTCTTCAATGATTGCATACTGGATTAATTTTAGCTGTAATGGTGAGAACCAATAACCTTCAAAATCAGGATTTCTATTTTGAAATTCTCGACGTTTATCATTATCTATTTGCATGAATGAAGTTCGCATGATTGAAACTTCATTGGAGTCAGATGAATTAATACGCATCATTGTAATTTCCTGGAATCCGGTATAAGTATCATAAGGTTGTATTACCATTTTGCTCAAAAAGTAATTATTTAAATTCTCTTTTTCTTTTGAAGCATAATGCAAATCAATAATTTCTTCAGCTAATGCTCTATTTCCATAATATTTCGCACCTCTTTTGGTATAAACCAAACTACTGGTATCCATAGAAATAATATCGTTGATTACATTATCATTTTCTAATTTAACATCGGATGGCGCTGCTATATGCAATTTTGAATACAAAGCTTTTACAATAGCATTTCGAATAAAAATGTCTTTCTCTGAATCTTTAACAAAGCTATCTCCAAAGCCACTAGGTTTCAACTTATAAACTTGCTGTAATACTCCTGACATTTTTTCAATATCGGGATGTAAAATATGCATTGAGTTAGTCAAATAGTGTTTTGGGAATTTTATCCAATTGTTATAACTAACATTAAATAATTTAATTTTTGTAAAATCTAATCCCCATAAAGGAAACCCTTTCTTTATTTTAAGACCGCTCACAGTATCAGGCAACTCCAAACCTTCTATATCTTTTACATTTCTAACTGAAATCCTATCATTAGACGTTATGGTTTTGATATCAAATACTCGATTGATACGATGCTTGTAATCAACCATATCTACTGGTTGATTAGGATTATCTTTCATGATACTTAATACCTGCTGAACATCTGTAACAGCGCTACCTATACTTTGCAACTTATCTAATATTTCCAATACTTTTAATTGAGAAGCTATAAAAAGTTCATTGTCTGTATTTAATACTTTATTTTTTTGTAGGTAAGCAAGTTCGTGTTGTTTCCGTGCATCTTCAATACCTTTTATGATAGCTAAATTAAAATTACTATTTGTATTGTGTTTAAATTCAAGTAAAGAATACGCATTCAAAGACTCAGCTAAATTATTCGGTGCTTGTAAAATACTTGCAGTAACCAATGCACTTAACATATCACCTCGTTCACCGCTTATTGATACATCTTTGGTATCAGTATCTTTGAAACCATCATAAGCTTTTTTATTAAAAGTGCCACTTTTCCATGTAGTATACGCATGATAAACTGATTTATATACTTGCCCTTCGTATGTAAAATCACGTAACGTATAAATATCTAATTCAGGCTTATCTTCTATTACCAAATAAGGTCGAATTGAATCAACATCACTAAATAATGGATTATCTATAAATTTACTAATATCTATAACACCTTGACTATTTATACCTATTGTATATTTATTGAGAAGATTGCTTACACGTTGTTTTAAATTATCTACAGGCCCTAAAGAACTCATTATTTCTTTAGTCACATAAGCAATGGTATCACTTTTGATAGCTCCTATATCTGATAAATACTTAGTAACCGGTTGATTAAGTAAGGTCATGGTATTTTCCATAGGCATGCCTGCCAAAAGCCCACCTGTAATAACTGAAGATGTTACTAAATTCATATTCAATTTTGCTAAGATTTGCTCTTTGACATTATCCACAGCAGCATTTACAACCCATTGAAGTTCATCAAAAATGGACACCCCATTAAGGTCTTTAAATAGAGCTGCACCATTAGGTCCTTCAGATGGATTACCTGTATAGCTATGCCCATTAAAGTCAAAATGTAAAGCTTCATCAAATTGAAAATCAAAACCAATAGCGGTTTGTATATACGCTAATGTTTTTTGAACACTGGCAAATACACCTGTCATGCTACTACCTGTTTGGTTTAACAATTGCAATTCCGTTCTATCATTAAAATCAGTAAGATTGTAAGAACGTTCAATTTCCTTTTGCATTCTTTTATTTAATGATTCTTGCAATTTAAAATTAGTGTACAATTCACCGCTTTCTTTAGCAGCATTATAGTCTTTTTTGAATTGTTCGTTTTTATACCCTGCTAAAAGTACATAAAGTGAATCATCATACTGCAAAGGTGCATTAACTGCAATTTCTTGTTCTGTTTGCAATCGAGCATTAGGTAAAATACTATTTACTCTTTCAAAACTGATAGACTTATTGGTTTCTTGTAAACTACTATTGCGTGACAATAGTTCAACGTATGAATACAAGAATACATTTTCATAATACTTTTGTTTGAGCCTGCGCTTGTCTTTTGCTGTGATAGTGATATTATAGGTCTCACCTTTAGGGTTGGTATAAGGCAATGATAAAATAGTATTGAATTCATTTAATAAATCTTCAAATCCTTCAATTAAAGTTTCATCAGGATTGACACCTATTGATTTAGCTACATTGCTATTAAAATACTGTGCTATAGCAATGTCTTTTGGTTTGTTTCCAAATAAATTAGGACGTATGATATACAAAGTATCAATATCAAAGTCAGAACCCATCTTAGTAGTCACCTCGTTGGGTAAAATGACACGATTTTCATTATCATTGATAAATCCTTTGATTTTGATTTTAACGGCTGAATTGATACCTGTAGAAGGAATACGATAACCCAAAAAAGTTAATGGTAATGAATCCAGTATTTCTCTTTCCAATTTTAGTTTTGCTACGGGATCTTTTTCTTTCTTCCATTTGCTATACAATTCCGTATTGGCTTGCATTATTTGATCTTGATAGACCAACGGCATATAAGCCTCAGCTACCTGATTAACAGGATCCCATTTCAAATCCTTTCCTAATGCATCAGTAGTCAATCCTTGCGATACCTGAACGCCAGCAGTACCATTAAATTTAATAGTTAAGAAGTTTTTCTTAAAATAGGTATTGAAAGAGCTTACTACTGAACCACTGAAGGTTGGTAAATTACTCATTTTGTAATTAAATGCTAAAGCCTGAGCTGTATTAGTATGGTGATTGTTATCCTGTATTGATTTAAGTACTATTTTAGTTACATCTTGTAATGCATTATCAGGTGTAACATTCATACCAGGTGTTAAACCTTCTTCATACAAATCAGCGGTTGCAAGTTCTTGCATTTTACTAAGAGCATCAATCAATCTTTCATTAATTTCAGGAGCCATACCATTTACATTAGCAAAATATAATAACTGAGTTGGCAAAGATACTCGCTGCTCGGCAGGTCCTACAGGATCTAACTGCTGACCCCATGAATCCATAGGTGAATTTATAACAGTCGTATTTCCAAAATCATTATAAGCTTGTTTTACATAATCGTAAGCAATGGTATTATACCCATTGCCATATTTGATACTTGATTTAGGTACTGCTTGTATAATAGGACTAGTATCCAATGAATTGAACTGACTATCATATAATTGATTTAACTCAAAGATTTCTTCTCCTTTAAGAGTTTCAAATAATCGTTTCTTTTCTAAGACAATTGCTCTTTTTAGATCGGTACCCGTTAAACCATAAAAATCCATTTGCAATCGCAAGGCTAGCATTTGAGGAAATTGCTTTACTATATTATCATTCATAACCGTAGCAGCATATTTATTATTAAAAGGATTATTTTCAATATTATGCATAACAGGTTTCACACTATTGCCCATTTTCATACCTCTACCATACCCTTTATTAATATGATCACGACCTCGTTCAGTCATCCAGCCAGCACCATCTGTCCATTCTCTTTTTTTCCATAAGGTTGCTAGTTTTTTAGCTTTATCGATATCATTATTTTTTTGATATTGGTCTAATAAAGTTTTATACTCAGCTTCAGTATAGTGTAACTTACCATCAATTAAATCTACATCAGGATTTGTTCCGGCATATCCATACGTTGTAATATCATCAACTGCTATTGTACGCATAACAGAAGGTGCATGAAACTTTCCAATCATGGGTGGTATATAGCTAGCCCATGGCGATGTCAAACGTTTGACTATAGTAATACTATCTTTAAAATAAGCAGGGTCACCCATAGTCAATTGGTTTAAAAAGAAATCTTGAATATAAGTATTGGCCATAAATAATTTAGCCAATGGCATTAAGAATTCTTCAGAACGACCTACTTCAGAAATACTTTTTGGTTCGTATTTATTTAATTTTAATCGCCCTTCTACCATTGTAAATAATTTAAGTGCATCTGCTTCTTTTTCTGCATCTGTTAATTTACTTGTATCCTCAGCTTGAATATCGAAATGTTCTAAACCCAATGAGCCATTTTCTAAAAGCATATTGTAAATAGCTTCTAAATTAGGAAGTAAAGGAATAGCATATTTTGCAGAAAAGTATTTGCCATTTGTAACACCAGCTGCAATTTTATTCATGTTTGCTATGTAGTCAACCATTGCGCGTGCTTGACGTTCAGTATCACGAATTAATGCATCTATATACTTGTCAAGATTAGGGTTTTTAGTCTGTAAGTCTGTATAATCTGTAAATGTACCTTGTAGCTTTTGAAGCTCTTCTATATGCTCATCGGTTAGTCCTGATAAAAAAGAAACACCAGCAGAATCTTTCCATGTGCTATACACTTTCAAATCATTCCGTTCAGTAGGCATTAATAAACGTTGAACAATCATGGTTTTAATCATATCTCGTACACTACCTAATGATTTTTTATCATTATCTAATAACGTTAAAGGTTTTGTTTCTATCATAACAGTAGAGCTACGATTAGAAATAGGATAAGGTGATGTCATTATAGTCCTGGCCTTACCTTCTTTTGTAGGACTCAGATATTGAGTACTGAAATACCCATTAAACATCCTATTGATAATATCCTTCTTAGTTTCTTTTGAATAGATTATAGGAAATTTATTATTCAAAGTACCATCTAAGCGCTGTACTTGATTTTTGAATGTCAAATCGCCACCAAATATACCAAGAGGATTGAAAGGGTTAAATGAATAAAAAGGAGTTGCCAAACGTGGAAATTCTTCTATTAGCATTTCCTTACTTATAGAATGTTCTTTACTATAATCAACAATTCTATTTATTAATTTATGAGCAGTTGTTATCCGGTCTTTGTTATGTCTACGTTTATCATTAACGTTTTTTGTAGTAGTAGGTGCACTTTTTTGACCATTTCTATTAAAGCGAGCAAGTGCCCTAAAACTTGATTTAGCTCCCTTTTCCATGAGAGCCGCTAAATCAACAGTATCATCTTTTTCAACTTCATCTGGAACTACTGAAATGGCTATATTAGCAATTTTCAACAATTTGGGCATTAATGCTTTTAATTCATCTGTAGTGTAATCAATATTGGCATTAATAGTTAATCCCATTATATTCATAAAATCCTTATAGGCACTTTCATATTGATTCCGATTTATTTTATCATCGGTATCAAACGCTACATCATAGTCTTTTAGAAACTGTTTAAATGAATCCGATTTGTACCGAATAGATACATTTCCCTTATCATCTGTTTTTTCAAACATCATAGAACGTAGTGCATCATATTGTAGATTTAATTGAGTTTTAAATTGTTCGTTATCGGCATTAGTAATCAATAATGAGAATTCTTTTTTCTTACCTTTTGACACTACTTTGTATTGTGTCATATTACTAGAAACTAAAGAATTATAATTAGCAACGATATCTACAAATGTTGCATTAGCTTCTCGTCTATAAAACATTTCTCTAATCACTTCATAATGAGCCAAAGGCGATTTGTAATGGACCAAAGTAGCCATGATCTTAGCATAAAAATCACTATCATTTAAAGGTACTTTTTTACCATCTACTTTTTCAAAAGCAGTTTTAATTAATCCTTTGTAGTAAAATGTATAATCATCTATGAAGTATACATCGGGTTCAAACGCTACAGGAGTATCTGCAACCTTGTCCTGTCCTTCTGTAAATGTTTTAACCATCATGGTTTCACGCAATGCGCGTTTTGCTAATTCTTTAAGTTTATTATATAATACCTGATTTAATTGATTTCCGCTTATAAGGGTTTCACCGGATTTCCAAAACATATATTCCTCTTTTACAAGTTTCTGTTTTGCGTTGCCTACAATACGTGCTCTTTCTTTAACATCAGATGCCTTTGTAGGTTTTTTATTATACTTAGCGATATAGTTATCGACTTTAGTTAATAACACAGTCTTCGTATCGTTATCATATAAATCCCACATACTTATAGGATTTGTATTACTAAAAATCTCAGTTGTAACACCTTTATCACGAAGCGTTGTAATTAAATTATGTACTTCTTTTCGGATAATATCACTTAACTGTTTCCTATCGTCGTTAGTCGGAGTACGGCCTAACAACATTGTCAATACTTTAAATTTGGTTGAACTAGGACCCTTTTTAATAATAGCTCCTAAAAACCCGGTATTAAAGATATTAACATCCTCGGTTTGAAGTGATTCAGAAAAAGCGGTAGATAGGTATGAATTAAATGTTTCTAAATCATTAGTAGGAAATGCTTTGAAAGTATCATATAAAACAGCAATTGCCTGGTTTTCATTAATAGGCGATTTGCTACCATCTTCATTTGTAATAAATAAACCATTTAACCATGTACGAGCAGAAGTGCCAAGTGATGCAAATGGATCTACATCCTTTTCTTCTTTGATGATTTGCATCAATGCATCGTTATATGAATTGTCTATTTCATCTTCAGCAGCATCTTCAGATGTATCCTCAGCATCGGATTCTCCAGCAGCTTCTTTATTTATATTTATATTTTTTAATGTATGACCAAACTGCATGAAACGCTTCATGTGTTTTAAATCTTGAGGGTAGTATTCATTTACAAAGCTTAAAAATATAGGATATACGGATGTATCAGTCCAATCTGTATCACTTCCATCTGGCGCCTGTTGACTAAATAAATGCATTAGCGCATTCATCTCCATTATCTCTTTAGCATTTAAAGGTTTTGGATATTTATACGTATTTGTAATTTCTACAAAATTGGATTGTACTTTAGTATATAAAGGTTGTTTAGCCAGGGTCGCTTCTGATAATTCTTCATTATTTAATAGTTTATAGCCCTTGCCTGATTTTACATAATACGCAATACTACGACTTTGTACAAAACGTGATCGTAGTCCTGGTAAATTCATATCATTAGCATCACCATTTAATCGTCTTTGTAAGTTATTAAAAACTTTAAGGGCAATCCCATAAGAACTCAATGGTAAATTAGTTAAATGACTTGATTTATCTTTAGCATTATAAATAGCCTGTATAGGTTCTTGTTCTTCTTTACCGGCATTGTATTTACTAGCCAAGTATAAACCTTTTATAACAGGTATAAAATGTTCTTTATTTTCAAATAAATCCAATGTGTTTAATAGCGCAGTATCACCCAATTGCTCACTTTCCGTTACTTGTTGTTTGAATTTACCTTTTTCAATATCCTTGTAAAATCGTTCAATACTATGGGAATGTGTAAATATCAAATGATATATACTCTTTATGAAATTAAGAAACCGTTGAAGTAATGATGTAGGCATTTCGATATCAGGTCGTTTCTGAAAATTAACGGCTAGATATTCTTCTATTTGCTTAGGGGATAAATCAAACAACCCATATTCAATTCTGGCTTCTTCTATGATACGTTCACGTTCAGCACTATTTAAATATTGTCTGAATATTTTATGAAATGCTTCATGTTTTAAAACCTGCTTAAAAATGGCATCATTGCTATTACCTTGTACTGCATATACAATACCTTCTTTAAAAGCACCCCATACTTTTCCATTGACTTTCCCGAATAAAGTAGATGCTTGCAAACTGTTAATTACTTGAAATTCATTACGAGTCAAATTAGGAATAAAGGTTTTCAAATAATCAAACATTTCATTTTCAATTATTAAAGCATCACCAATAGGTGTATTATCTTGTAAATCAGAAATGTCTTTAACATCATTTGTTTTTAAAAAAGGAACATCGTTTTCATTTTCATCTTCGTCTTCGTCTATTTCGTCACTTGCACTAGGGTCGTGATTTGCTAATACGTTTGGAGTTACGGTAGATGAAGAAGTACCCGTATTACTACTTTGTGTATTAGGACTGTTGCCAGCAGCAGTGCCATCTTCTGAAGGAGGCATAGCAATTGATACTTTGGTATCATCTACAGATACAAAAGAACTTGTAAAGAAGTTTTTAAATCGTTCTGCTTTACTGAAAGCTGCAGGTGCAAATGGTGAATCTTTATTTTTTCTACCAGATGTAAAGGTTATAGCATTTCTTGTATCTACAGCATCACTCATTGACATAGGAGCATTAATACGTAATCCTATAGGCTTTCTATGTTCAATACCTACAGCATCTGTAAACACTTTATGACCAAATTGATGAGTGCCTGTATCGGACGTAATGCTTTGCAAAATATGAGTATTTATTGATTGGGCATTCATCCCTATTTTTATATTGTTTGCAAATCCATTAGCATTAGGTACAGCTGATACCTTTTCTGTCAATTCTAAAAACAATGACCATTCCTTGGAAGCGTAACGATAATTATCAGCATCTTCATCTTCTGATTGTCCCATTAGCGTATCTAAAAGATTGTCAAAGTTTAATCTATTGTCCATTTTTTTGGCTTCTTCATTAAAGCGTAATCGGTCTTGAAACATAGAAGCTTTAAATGAAGTCACTGTTGGATATAAAATATGGAGTGCCCATGTATAAAAATTGTCAAACCCTATTTTTGTTACATCATATAGCTTAGGAGTGCTAGATGCTGTCAATTTATGTCCTTCTAGCCTTAAAGACCTTTCTGTAGTTTTTGGGTCTGTATGCATTACCATTTGTCCTAAATGGATATTGGTAGTACTACCATCGCTATTAGTAACAGCAAGATGTCTATTGCCTCTAGTTAATTGATTAATAGCACCCTGGGCAGTACCTAATGCCGCACCTGTTTTATTAAGATTTAATAATGGGAAAATAAATTGACTCTCTTGCCCCATATTATTAGGGGGATCTAATATAATTTCTCCAGTATCAAGATTTATATATTGTTCACGTTTTTTGCTAGTAGCTGTTTTATCAGATGCTTTAATTAGATTGTTTTTTTCATCAAACCATTGAACAGAAGTGGGTGTTTCTCCATGTGCTTTGGTATATACTAAACGAGCCGCTTTAAATAATTCTTTACGCTGTACAAAATTCAAACTCTTAAAAATATCATTATATAAATCCTCAGCTTTTTGATTTTTGTTTTTATTATTATTATTCTTGGTATAAGAATAGTTCATATTGACACAATACTGCATCAGTTTATTGTAAATACTATTACCATGGCTAAAATCAGTTACATCTTCTTCTATGACAGCATTGGTATTATGTAAACGCTGAGCTGTGGATTTTGCAACATCGCTTAATAAATCTTCTGATATATTATTAGCTTTTAATATATCCATTAATAATTGATGGTAATCATCAACAGCTTTTACAAATTCTGTTAATGGCTCTGCATACCATTTATTGATGATAGTATTAAGAGGATTTTCTGCTGAAGTTCCGGCATTGAATTGCAAACTTCTAGGTTGTAACTCAATAAATTGAGGTAAGCTTTTATTGAAACGACCACCAACTTTAGTCATATCGATTTCAATATAGGCCCTTCCTGCTTTAAAAGGAATAGGAGATTTTAGACTATCATACTTCTTTTTAGTTGTTAAAAAGTAATCAGATTGGTCATGGCCAAATACGACAACGCGAGCATTTGCTTTTATTGCTTTTATCTCATCGTCATCGACTTTAATATCTCTAAACATACCCTTAATCCAGGTATCTAATAACCTATCGAAATCACTAAATTCATTACCGGAAATAGATGGGTCAAAAGCATAATCATAATTGTAATGTAATTGAGTTGCTGACTTCAAAACACTTTTGATAACATTAGGTGAATCTTCACTAAATGAAGCACTTTTTTTATCAGTATGGTCAAATGTAAATAATTTAGCATTCCGTAAATCAACAGGTCCATCATTCACCGATACTGACTTCACCTTATACCTTGCATCAGGAGATACGATAGGTAATCTTTTTTGTGACTGTAATTTAACTACTGTAGCATTAGATAAGACCCCTAGTTCTTGATAATAAGTGTGCCCATTGACTGTAACTTTTTTCATTACTTGCCATCTAATAGATGTTTGGTCTGCATATGTAGCGGAAGGATGTACAGGTAATATGAAAACAGCATCACCTTCGGTATGTACTAGTTTATTACCAATATTCTGAATTTTAAATGCCTGACTACTAGGATTATCAATAAACAAACCGGGTGCTGTAACACTACCATTAGATTCAAATCCACTTGCTTCTACCATCATATCCAAATCGGGTTCATAATCTATGATAATAGGTAATTCGCTTTCTTTTTCTACTTCTAAGGTTTGGTCTGTTTTAGAAATCGGTACAGGACCGGATGAAGCATCTGCTGTTTTCTTTGCTTCTGCCGCCAATTTATCTTTTTCTAATTGTTCAGCTTTTGCTTTTTCTAGTTCGGCTTCTGCTTTTTTTATAGCCTCAGCATCTGCATCATCTTGTGCTTTTTTTAATGCTTGTTCTTTCAAGAGTAATTCAGCAGCAGCTTTATCAGCCGCATCTTTTGCAGCTTTTGCTTTTGCTTCAGCTTCAGCTTTTTTCTTAGCTTCTTCTGCAGGTGTAAGAGTAGTGCTGGCTGTAGATGAACTACTAGGTGTAGGCTTTACATACTTGGCATCAAATATGTTGGATAAATGAGTTTGTATATCGGTAACATCATTACTAACCGATGATTGTGTAGCTTTCATTTTATCATATGCATCCCTATAGCGAAGACCTAAACTATCATCTTCTATGTTTTCTGCCTCTAGAGTAGTTATATGAACATAAAAACGTGCTCGTATAGCCGTATACATATGACTATTATACACACTCATATCACCGTTAAACTCGGCAGCCATTGGATCTAAATGAACATAAGCTTCATCAAATGTCAATCCTTGTGCTTCTTTAACGGTTAATATGTTTAGATTATTAAGATTGGCTTTCTGGGCAGATAACTTACTTTCAATTATATCTTTTTGGCCTTCATTTACAACTACTAATATAGAACGTGTTGCTTTGGTACTTGGTATTATAGTATTACTTCTTTCAGCTACAGTTGCAATCATTTCACTTTCCGCATCCTTAAAGCTTAATCCTTTTTTTACACCAGTCACACCATACCATTCCTTATCAACTTTATTCATACTAGAAACTAACTTTAAATCTTTAGTTTTTAATACATTGTCAGACATAGCCTCATCAAATATGTTCTGTACTACATTCATTGAAAATAATAGAGAACGATAGCTAGTAGACAAAGGAGTAGTTAATGCAATAGATGGATTTTGAAATATAATATTATCATTTGTAGATACGTTTGAAGACATTTGAAGAACATCACCCATGCCTACAACACGTATATTCGTTTTGTTTCGAAGATTGAATTCGGCTACGGCAGAAGCCAATTTAGCTATTTCAAGCTTATTAGCTCGTGCCATCTCATCACATAATATTAATGAATGAGTTTTTAATAAAGGGTCATCCGCAATTAAACGAGTTATCATATCATTGATGCTTTGCCCAGCAGTAGCAGAACCATTTTTATTAATAGTAATATTTTGTGTACTACCTAATGACAATTCTAAATTAGTGCCAGCTATATCAATATCGCCTATGAATAGAGCTACATCTTCTATTTTCGATTTTTTTAATAAGGTTTGCATAATCGAAATAAATCCTGTAGCAATTACTTTTGTTTTACCGGAACCTATCCGTCCATCCATATAAGCCCATCCTGCAAATTCTTTAGTAGGGTCAATCGTTTTATAATAATTTAAAACCAAATCTTCAATTACTTGTAGCTGCCTTATGGTAGGCACCATTCCATTGCTTTTTAATTTGTCTACATATAATTCAACAGCTTGCCAATATTTAGTATAATCAAAATTAGAATCTAAATTAATTATATCTTTTAGGGTATGTAAGTTTTTAAGCTTTTCACTATTTTCAAAAAACTCAATGGCTGCGGCTACACTTAAAGACGAAGGACTTGTAGCTGTAGTAGGATTTTCTTTTAAGAATTTAATAACCGATGTTATATTTCTACCTGTATGATATATCCCGGCTATATCAGATTTTACACCAAAAATAGCTTTTATAAAATCATGATAATAATTATAAGGATTGGTAAACATAATATCAGTATTGGCATAAGGCGATACGCCATTCCAGATATTATGAATATTATTAGCAGAAGATGTTTTAGATTGATATTCTGCAATTAATGGTGCAATAATTTGATTTAAACTTTCTTTTGAACCGCCTACTGTAGTTAAAGCATTGCGCAAATGCTGATATAATTCATAAATAAATTTAGGATTACTTGCTTTTTTATGCTCTGCTAATAATTCCAATAACTTTTTCTCACCTATCAGTTCTTTGATTTTATCATATATAGTAGGGAATATAACACTATCGGTATCAATGTCATATCCTATTATTTTAGATTTTATACTATGATTGTTCTTTGCAAATTCGGTATCTTCCTTACTGATATTTTCAATATTTTTCTTAGTCTCAATTACAATGTTTTTTAAGGCTTCTATTTGGTCATCCAATTCTTGAATATACTCAGCTTTTTCAGGAAATCCTTTATTGTCAAACACATCATCGCGTTCATTAAAAACTCTACGTAAGTTTTCTAGTATTTTTAATGATCCTTCCGCACTTGATAAATCATCATATCCATTTTTATCTAATTCATAAGCATCGATTACGGCACTAGCAAGTACTGTGAATTTATCAGCTATTCGTCTTTTTACTTCATTCTTATCTATACTTTGAGGTTCTGTAGCCCTTTCAGCATCTTCAAGTAATTCACGTATTTCATTGAATCCGTTTAAAACGTCGTCAGCTGATGTTAGCATTGCTAATCTCCCAAGAGCTGCATAATAAACATCAGCATCTACTAAATTAGGATCGCCATTTGTTTTTTGTATGTTTATCAAATCCCCATATGAATAATTATTTATTTTATCGATCTGAGCGTCTGATAGAGTAGCCCAATCAGCATCCTTTTTTGTTTTATCTAATTGAGCAGGTTTAATTAAAAGGTCTTCACTTTTTTTAATAAGCGACTCAATATGGTTTTTATCATCTTCTAATAAATATGATTTGTTATCCGTAAGGACTTGTTTTAATTCATTTATTTCATTAATAGTAATTGGAACATTATTACTTAGTTTTGATTCTAATGCTAATGAAAGCTCAGATGCTAATTTGCGTGCTTCTGTATTACCCTCATACGCACCAACACGCTCACTTTCTATTGCAGAAGCCTCATAGCTTTTATACATATCCAATGTAATATTTTCATCAAGTTTATAATTTTGCAATAATGAATTAGTAAAAAACTTATCATTTCGTAGTTGGTCATAGTCATTTACAAATCGTTCCCTGGCATTTTGAAGCCTTTCGATATCATTAAGCTTTTGTAAATAAGTAGCAGGGTCTTTGGTTGTGTTTTTAAGATTAGCCCGAAGTTCAGTAGTTAAACTATTTCGGACTTCTTCTAAAGTCTTACCAGCTTCTTTTCGTGCTTTTGGATCGGTTAATAAATGCAATTCCGTAAGCCCCGCATCGTTCAATTCCATTGCTAAAGTATCCATTCTTTTCTCAAGACTGTCTACCTTGTATAAACTATAAAGCATGCCTTTAGTAGTAGGGTCTAAAGTACCATCCTTTAAATAACGCATAGGTCGAATGCTTTCAACATGGGTAGCCATTTTGTCAATAGCGTGTATTTGAGCAATCTGGGCATCTATATCTTTGTCTAAATCAGCAGAGGTTACGGTATCAGCAAGGCCCAATTGTTTTTTAGCCACATCAAAACTCATTTGGTCACTTTTGAATTGCTTTAATTCATCAATAGCCATATCTTTTCTGCCATAATAAAGCCGCGGCAATACCCAGTTCAAAAATCCATCTTCCCTGATATTAGTAGCATTAAATATATCCCCTTTGGCTACTTCTTGAGAATGTTGTTGTTCCTGTGCGACGGAACGAACACCACTCTTAAAATGCTCTTGCATGTAAGCCGTTGGCAAATTTGCGTTAAACGCACCTATGGCATGCGCTGTATTTTCTTTTGTTTGCTTATTCTTTTTGCGTTCACCGCCACCTATATGTTCCATTATACCACCAGTCAATCCACCTAAGAGCATGGACTCTACACCCTCTTTAGTTTTAAACAATTGGGGAATACCAAATGTTAACATGTCTTCCAATAGACTTTTCGAAGTACCATCGTTTTCTCTATTTAACCACCCTCTTGTAGAATAGTCATATTCAGAATCCAATACACCGGCATGATGAGCAGCCGATTTCTCAAATACGAACTGGCTACCTTCCTCAATCATTTCAGATGGCGATATAACACCTGCAGCTCTTTTAGAAATATCCCATATTTTACCTAAAGCATTCTTTTCCTTAAGTATTTCTTTTTGGGCATAGTTTTCCCCGGC
>CAYTCO010000001.1:0-47215 GCA_964436385.1 uncultured Gammaproteobacteria bacterium | reverse complement strand
ACTTTCAATTTTAGCTACATTCACAGCTTGCTTTTCAGCTAAGGTCAATGCCTTTACACCTACATTTATGACATCATCCCCACTACTCATAGCCAATGCTTCTACAGCAGCACCTGATTTGATACCACGATTAAACATAGTGACTAATTTGCCAACATTTAAAGCCTGACCTAATCCGGCAGTTGCATAACCAGCTAATATTGCACCAGCCGCAAATCCTGCATTTTTAATCAATTTGTCAGCCAAGAAGTTCATGGACCAAATGTTATCCATGCTCAAAGCGGATGCGTCTTGTTCTCGCTTGCTATAATAGTTTGGAAACCATTTCTCCATGGCTTGACCAAACTCTTCCATTTTATTGCCTGTGTAATTATCATATAAGCGACTAAGGTCCAAATCACCTTCAACACCTGATTTGATCATACTACCTACACCATTTAAAACACCAGCAGTAGAATTGATAAAGGTAGCACCCGTAAGCCCTAATCCTTTTACAGTACCATTCACTAGCTGATGATACCAGCGCTGACCCTCAGCATTGAATTCAGCACTATCGTTACCCAAAAAGCCTTGGTGTCCAAATCCTTTTATATAGGGCTCGGCATCGGTATAATTGTAATGTTGCGTAAGCCCAGGAACGGATACGGGAATAGGCTTTTTTAAAGTTTCTTGAATGGCTACCTGTAAAAAATCATTAGGCTTGGCATCAATAGCAGATTGCTGATTAGCAGGTAATGGGGATGGCGCTTGGACATTAAACGGATCTATTGGCATAATTAATTTTTATTATTTAGAAGTTTGGGTTTTTTTGGCATTAGCATAGTTAGTAGCTAAATTGGAAAGAAATAAATTCATATCGTATAAAGAAGTAAATACAGGAATAGGACTATCCGTAAAGTCTAACGTTCTTGTCTCAGGATTAAAAAACTGTAATTGCATACCGCCGTTTTTAGGATAAATTCTATAATGCAATGGCCCTTCGGGAGTTGCTACTACCGGCGCATATTTAATATCTTCAGATGTACCACCAGCGGCTCGTATTTTTTCAAACCATCCTTCATCAGGATCTTCAGGTAAAAACTGATTAAGATTACCCATACTTCTACGAGGTACTACCATTGTTGATGTTTGGGTTTTATCACCATCTTTAATATCATAACTTATAAGTACTTGGCCATCAGGTTGACCTGTCATCGCATTTACATTGGTAACGATACTACTTTCAGATTCTTTTTTATTAAAACTTAATCGCAATTGAGATATCATAGGTTTGACTTGTTCTTGTAATTCATTTTTACCTGTAAGTACAACGGTAGGTACTAAATTGGCATATCCCATTTTTTTGTAAACATCTGTTTCTATTCTGTTTATGTACTCAGAAGCGGTTTTAACAAGATGCCCATATTTAGAAAATACTTCATTTTGTGTTTCAGGTACTCCTACTTCATGTGACTGAGAACCCGAATAAATAAATGGGTTTTTAATACCATGACTTACTCGCTCACCTGCATATAATAAAAACTCACTAGCATCCGCAGTTGTTTGTACCCACTTAGGTATATTTTTCCTTTTATCATTTGTGTTTTTTATAATATTATTAAATTCCTCAATCAATGAATTATCACCATTGGTTAATGGCAATAAATCAGTACTGATAATAAAGGGCTTATTAATTAAATTTTGTCTTATTAAGGCTTCTTGTAAATTAAGAATACTTTCTTTACTTCGTACTTTTTTTATTTCTTTTTTTGACTCTGGCCCATCATCAAAATACGAATATGTAAACTCAGATTCTTTAGGTAATAACTTTCCATATGCTTCTACAGCTTGAACAGATTTTTGATATTCCGGATCTTTTTGTAATTCAGCATTACCAGCATCCAAAATCTTTTTTGTTACTTCTGCCCGGCTATTCAGTTTAGCCATAGCTACCAAATGATTTTCAACATCTTTTGGAACTGTTTTGCCTTCGTAAAATTGTTTTTCCCAATTGGCAAATAAAACCTCTTGTTCAGCAGGTGTTTTATTTTTATATTGAGGATCACCTGTACGTACAAGATTACCCCATGTATTACTTCTACTAGCAATCTGTTCATTTTTAATATTAGCTAAATCATTTGTAAAATAAGACTTTGTATGATTGCCTGTATTTAATCCGTCTTTATCTTCAGTCGTTACATAATTTAAAGTTGAAGTATATGCTTCTAATGTACCACCGGGTGTACCTGTTTTGTTATTACTTTCTCCTAAATTAACTACACCACTGTTTACAGTTATGTCATGGGTTTGAAATAGATTTCCTAAACCCTGTGAATACTGTCTATAGAATTGCCATGTTTTAAGTTCATTGCTATTTTCCCTTGCTTTTAATAACAAAGCATCAGGATTGTTTAGTTGGTTTTTTAATAAATCTCTTTCCTTTTCCAATTTAGCTATTTGTTCATCAAAAGGTCGGGTATCAGCTACATTTGCACGTAACGATGCTGTTCGGGCATTTTTTACATCCAATAAAGATTTATCTATTTGCTGTATTTCAAGACCTTGATGTTCGGTTTGCCATTGAACAAAATGAGCATCGCCAGCACCGCGCCATTGATACTCAGCATCTATTCTGATTTGATTTCTTTGCTCAGGTGTCATAGTTTGGCTTAAAACCTCAATAACCCGGTCGGGTGTTATTTCTGATATTTTAATCCGTTCTTGATACTGCTTGCTTGGGTCATTAGGATCTATTACCGTACTTGTAATATACTCTAAGCCTTTAAGGTTTTTCAGTTTTTCTTGAATCTCTTTATCCCATGGAGTATGAGGTGTATATCCAACCTTATTGTATTTTGCATTGATATCAGGATTGTTCAAATAATCAGCTTGTGCTTTTTGAATGATAAACGCATTTGCTTCAGAATACCCGGCTCCTTTTTTCTTAAAAAACTCAACCTCTTTATTGTCGGCATTCATCATTTGGGTACTACTTAAAGCCGCATTAACTACGGGGTCATAGGAAATAGCACTGATGTGATTGTTAATTTCACGCATCACCATGGGGTCGGAATAGTCTTTGTTGCCTATATTATTGAGAGCTTCAGTTGTTTTCCCAACCTTTTCATTTATGTACTGGCGGTCCACTTCTCTTGATACCGGCAAGTCAATAATGCTTTGTAATTTATTTTCTGCAGCTGATTGATTGACATCAAATAGTTGCTGGCGTCTATTGATAAGAGAAGCATAACTTGATAAATCAATGGGCGATGTATACTCGCTAGGTGTAAAAATCTGTGAGAAACGATTAACAGGCATAATGTAAATTTTAATGCAAGTTAGTAATAACAAAAACCTGTTACATGGTTGTAACAGGTTTTTATGATTAGAAAATAAAGATTATTGGTTAGCCGTATACCACTGATACAATAGCTGGTTAAACATTTGTTGGTGTTTTTGGTCTGGACTATTTGCTAATTGTTTCATATAAGCAGCATTCATAGGATTCTTTTTAGGCTTCATATTGCCCTGGGCATCGTATTCATTTACAGGTGGTCTACCGCTATTAGGAATCAAATCACCGGCATTATTCAAGAAGCCTATACCCATGGTGCTGGCATCCAAGTCAAAGTTCTTGGTCTTCAATAAATCAATCATATTGTTCAACTGAGCATTGCTACTAAAGAGATTGCCAAATTTATCAATGGCTTCTTTATAGTTGTCAAACTGCTTGGCTTTGCTTTGCAACACACGATTAGCAAAATCTTGATTAGCTGTGGCATCCATTAATGATTGCTTATCCCGAACTCCGGTATTATATTGAATTTGATTATTCATTATTTGAGAATTGGTATTGTCTGCAGTAGATAAGATATCAGCTTTGGTACGAGCCGCATTAGTCAATAATTGCATCTTAGCGGCTTGCCCTACGCTATCATTTGACATGTCTTTAATAGCTGGTCTGATTTGAGACGTGATAGCATTTACTTGACTTGTAGGGTCAATCAATTTGGATTGCAACTGATTTACGTTAGCTCTGAATAAATTCTCAGGATCTCGTTGCATGGAATCAATTAAGCCATTCAATGGCGACATGTAATCATACCATTTTAAATCAATGTTATTTGATTTCGGCTTATTACTAGCTGGACCCGATGGGTTAACAGGCTGCGTATATGTCGATGCCGGAACACCTGATTGTGCAGAAGTATCAGGCAAAGGCTTAAATGTATTCATCCCTGTTATGGGATTCATGAAATCCGTGGGTTTATTACCTTGCTGATTACCGGGGCCATCGAACTTATAATAACTTAAAGGGTGCTCACTATCATTAGGGAACGTATCATCTACGTATTGAGGATTGCCATTTACATCAATGCTACGATATCCTTTAGTTGCATTGTTAGCATCGGCTTGATTATCAAAGTTGACAGTTTGTTGTCGAATGGCTCTGATTTCCTTTTTGCCATCATTAAATCCTTCAATTAATTGCTGGTCACTTAATTCAGCGGGTTGTATACCAGCTTGTTTTGCAATCTCTAAATGCTTATTTGTTAATCGCATTTCACCATTACGGAATGCATCAACCAATTGCGTAGGCATTTGAGAAGATACAAACCTTTGATATTGACTATGGGGTGATAATGTTTCCACATAATTGAAGCCCGGCATATTCATATTTAATCGGGCATCTTCGTATATGTTATCCCAATAAGCCTGGTCACCGTACATTTCGGGCTTGTCATTACCATAAGGCCCAGTAAAGGAGCCAAAATCCATACTACTTATTGAAGCAACTGAATTGATAGGTAAATTAGTAACAGGGTTGATATCCACTTTTGGAGTGGTAGTTCTAGGTCGTATGTTACTTGGCAATAAAGGATTGGCAGGATTACCTACTACCGCATTCATGAAATTAGTAGGTTTGCGATTGGTATTTGCAATAGGTCTAGATACAGAAGATGTACCATTAACTAGATTGTTGTATTCTTTTAACTTGCTTTCATAAGCTGCTATATTTTCTGCAGTAGGGTTCCAAGCCTTTTTGATATTAAGATTTGATAATTCCCATTTCAATTTTCTACTTTCAGAACTTCCAAAAATACTATCATCTTTCCCATTTTTGGCTTTTGGTATGCCCCCAAACTGATGAGACGAAATAGGATCACCACTATCGGATATTCCGAATTGTTGCTTTATTCCTTCTTGGTCTTGGAATAAACTATCAAATATCTTATCCTGAGTAGGCATCATGGACATGAATACCTTATTCAAATCCACTGCATTTTTCTCGGCCATTGATAAATTCTTACGTTGCATAACCTTATTGTTTTTGTTTATGATTTTCAAAGCCTTATTGCTATGGAATTCAACAGCTTGTTCAAATGCCTGAGCATGGCTTAAAGCTCTAGCCGGTCTGTAACCAGTAGTATCTAATACATGGTCAGGTGCCAATTTTAATATTTGGTCTTCAATACTTTTACGCTTACTACTTGTATTTTCTAATACACGTTGAACGCCAGGCAAATAAGTACCATCATGAGAATCACCATGGTCTTGGTTGTATTGTCCTTTAGTATCAACTAAGCCATATTGTCCATTACTAAATTCAATAGCTTCTCCTGTCTCTACTAAAGCATTGGCTCGTGGATCATTAGGATTAAGACCTTGCACTTTAGGTACAAAGCCACCACCGTTTTGAAATTTAGCTCCGCCATCAAATGTACTAAATCGACTAGGTTTTTTATAATTACCTTTTGATTTTTTATAATTATAATCAAATGCTTTTTGATTGTCATCTAAACTTAAACGGCTATCGACTATATAAGCAGAATCACTACCAGCGTCACCAAATAAATCATGAAGCTTATCGGTAGTCGTTTTTTCGCAATTAACACAACCCATAGTCCTAGCATTATCATTTAATGTTTTAGTAGCTAAGGCATGTTCGCGGGATTTGCGCATTGCTTCAAATTTAGGTGTTGTAGCACCTGAATATATACCTGAAGGGTGAAATTTAATAGCATTGAAAGTTGTATTATCCGCACTTAAAGCAGGTGAGCCATACCAATCCCCTTTCGACACTTTTGTGGCACCTACTGGTGTTATGTAAGACATTCCTCTAGCTTTCATAGGACTGGTCTCATTTGCATATTTTTGCAATGTGGCTTCGCTCAATAAATGAGTCGCTTTTGGTATATTATTTAAGCCTGTAGTTACATTTCCTGTTTTAATAGTACCATTGTCTTCATAATAGACTTTCTTTCCACCTTTGTCAGTAATCAATAGCTTGTTTCCATTGTTTACCATTTGCTTGCCGAAATGCATGACAACAGGATTATTTTTAGATACCGCTGCCAATTGGTCTAATAATGGATTATTACTAGGTGCCACCGTTTCCATAAATTTATTAGAGGTAACTTTTGCTTGGGGCAATGTTTTTTTAGTAGAGGTCTTTATCGGAAGAGGTGCTTGTTTATTTGCAATAGGTACTACCTTATTCATAAAAGGAGTTGTATTAGATTTGCTATTACCTGAACTTTTAATAACAGCACCTGGTAAGATTACATTCGGATTTTTAATCTTATTTTCTGAAATAAGCTTCTCAATAGGAACACCCATCTGTTTTGCAATATCAGTTAAAGTATCACCTTTTTTGACTGTATAGGAACCACCGTTTTGAAACATCATCGGATTATTATTTAAACCATAACGGTAATCATCCGTAGCTTGCCATGTAGGTTGTTGCATATTCATTTGCAGTTGTTTACGCTCTTCAGCATTATTTTTACCATTATTGATAAAAGCCGCCAATCCATTAAAAGCGCCAAGACCCATACTGGCATAGTTACCCCATCCCAATTTGGATTGCCTTTGTTGCTGTTGTGGAAACTGTCCATTTCCTAAAATATTAGGATTTACATTCACCCCTATTTGAGTTGGCTTGTATCCTTGGAAATTACCCAGCATGTTGGGATCGGCTTGAATTCCTATACCGTTAGGCACATAATTGGCAAAATTACCAAGCATGTTAGGATTGAATTGAATACCGATATCGCTACCACCACCGCCAAAGAAAGGCACTCCTTTTTTTTTGCCATTAACAGGTAAATTTAAATTTACATTAGGGGCACTTGTATTAACATAACCACTAAGTTCATTTTCAGATATTTCTCGGATTTCACCAGTACGTTTATTTCTAATTTTCATTTTATAAAAGTATTAATTATTATTCAATTATTTCCCATTCATCGCTAAGACCGCCATTTTGTTTTTCTTGCAATGCCATTCCTGCACCAATCGCTGGTATAGCAACGGGAAGCATCCGTAATAACTTTTTTTTAGTTTCATCGCTAGTTCCCGGTTTAAAAAATCTATTTAACGACCCTCTATTTAGAATCATCTCATTCATTTGGTCTTCATTCTGTCTAAACTTACCTACTGCTGTTTTTGGATCAGAATGCAAATCCTTAATCATTTTTACTCGTTCTGCCATTAAATCAGAATGTAGTTCTTTTCCTGAACTTAACCAAGTATTATGAGACATACGTCCATTTACAGGAGCTGCTGGTATTATAAGAGCGTCTTGAAATTGTTTGGATAAAGGATTGTTACCATGAGTTGTAAAGTATTGTAAATCAGGATTATAATTATCAATTAGTTCACTCCAATTACCAAATTTTTGTATATCATGTCCTGTTTCATGTGCTATAGTATTTGCAACACTATTATCACTAACATTATAAAAATGTTGATTTTCTGTTATAATAGAAGGCGTTGTTGATTTAACTTTTTTTGTTTGCCCATTCCAAGTTTTAGGATTAAAAAAATCAAAATCCATTCTTTCTTCTATAGGATAACCCAATTCAAAAGATTTATGAGAAGGAGATGAACCAAGTGTGATAGTATTATCTGCAGTACGAGCACCTGATATATTCTCAATATTATCTTTAACATATTGTTGATCACCAAGATTTAATTGATTCAAACTTTCTCTATTTTCAGGATATACAACTTTTACTCTATCTCTAAATGACCTATTAGTAAAGGGATCTGCTGTATTTGCAAATTTTGCTTCCTGTGCGTCTAAATACAAATTCTGTATTTTTTCTTCAAATTGAGAATTTAATTTAGGTTGTGGGTTTTGATCCAGTAACGTATTTCTTTGCAAGTCAAGCGCATCCTTTTTTGCTTGTAAATTATTGCTAAAATCCCATTCTTGTTGACTAGACCAAGTTTGATTTTTATTTCGATTATGAGCCCATAAATACTCATCACCAAATTCCTCTAAATCATTTATATGTTTTTGTTTTTTTTGTTCAAGTCCTAATCTAAAATTAGGGTCTTCGTTTTTTTGAAGTAGGTGTCGCATATATGCTTCATCTTCACCTGTAGGTAAGCCTTTTAAATGTTTATCTAAAATGTCTAGCCTATGATCTATAGATTCTATAGCTCGTTTATTACTAAGTGTTATAGTATGGTTTTTAATTAGATCTCTTTTTTTCTCAATTTTTTCTATTTGACCTAATCTATTTTGATATTGCTTTATTTGTAATGGATCTTCATACACCCAGTGTTCAAGTATATCTAAAGTTTCATTTTTTATTTTATCATGGGCTTCCATAATTGAAGCAGTAGTAGGTGATATTACTTTTTTTTGTATTGCTGCATTTGGATATTGTTTAGCCAATTGTTCTAAATTACGAACATGTGGTGATAACGATTCAAAGTATATAGCTGATTGACTATTTTGTATATTACTTTTTTTCATAGGATTTCCTATTCCTGCAAACGGATTTGCAAGATTATTTACAAACTGACCTGATGATTGGGTACCTAACCCTGCTAATGCACCTGTAAGTAAAGGTGCACCTACACCTGTTACATACGGCAATACCGAATTTTGTTGCTCGGACTGATAGCCTGCATCGCCTATACCTGCTGCCATATCATACAACATAGTAACAGGATTAAACATATTTAGAAAAGGTTGATTAACTTCATTTTCATTCCATCTGCCTTTATTTCTTAAACTCTGAGCGTTTATAAAACCTTTTTCATGGTCACTCATTTGTTCCCATGTTTTAGTGTTCCCATCTGGAAAAGCATAAGGTGCATTTTTTTCTTTTACAGCTCTGGCTCGTTGCTCATCTTGTAATTGAGTTTTAGCAATCTTATATTGTGCTTTCTTTACATTTTGCAAAGTGTTTGATTGCGATTGAGTATACTGTATGTTTGAAAAATTACCTTTATCTGTTATGGGCTTAGGGCCTTGTAATAAAGAATTATAAAAATCATCTTTACCACCATTGCCAAATTTTACTTTAGTATCATCTATCACCTCCCATTCATCATTACCCCCACCGTTTTTAAAAGAATTAGTACCCAAACCTAATACGTCAGCACCAAGTACAGCTCTATTATAATTAATGCCATTTCGAGCCATTGGTATATGGTTATTATCATTTTTTGCAACACTATTTAATAATTTCAAAATAGAGGTATCATCATAAATAGCTCGTAATTCCCTATAGGATTGGCTATTTTTTAATTTTTCTAAATTGTTCTTTTTAAATGGAGTATTAAATACATCAAAAGATTTATCATTTTGTGATTCATAACGTAGTGTATTTAGACGTGCCCTGATTTCAGTAGGTGTCGATAAATATTTATACCGTGTATCACTCAAAGCAGGATTAGGTAATAAAGAAGCCTGCATTAGTGATTGTGATTGTGGGGATATATATTTCCCATCCCCATCAACCGCATGGGATAGCTCGTGTGTGATAGTACTGTTTATATGGTCATTACTGGGATCTAGATAAGCACCGTCTTGTAAATTTTTAATACCTGATGGGTTAATGGCCAATGCTTTCATTTCAGGATTTTGGTAATCCATATTACCTATAAGGCGTGAGTCAGTAGTCATAAAGATAGGATGGTCTTTATTGCCCTGTTTACGCATAGCTTCTGTATATGAATTATTTTGTTTACTAGCCAATGCTAAGTCATTAAACATTTTTGAATTAACCCACTTTTTATTAAATTCTGTATCATATAAATCCCTATTTATAGGTGTAGCCGAAATTGGTATTTGTTTAAATGAATCTTTTGCTAATCGGCTATATAAGGGGTCGTTTATATGAGGCATTCGACCATACTGTTTCATAAGATTACCCAACCCATCCATTGAAATATCAATATTAGTAGATTCACTAACTCCTGTTCTTAATAGGTTATCGTGAGGATTAAAAATAAATGGTTTCTTTTTAGGCATGTTAATTTCGGTTTACATGTTTATCAATTGTAGGCTTTGCCCAATCTGGAATACTATTGCTGTGATAATTAGGCCCCCAAGCACGAACACCCAATGATTCATCGGTATCTAAATGAATACCTGAAGCATATACACCTAAGCCTTGAAATCCTAATTCAGATGCTTTTTCTAGCAATGCCAATTTTTGTTCTTTAGTGGTGATACCCATTCTTCGTAAATCCAAATCACAAGCTTCGTGTCGGGTGTGTGCACTGTTTTTGGCACCGCCTACTGAAGCATTGCGCTCAGGATCACGATGGCCACTTTTTAAATAAACAGAAATACCCAAGGCTTTTGACAAATCAGTTAACTTAGAAGTTAATTTAGGGGATATGTCGGCATCCACACCTTCATTGAATATGATATGACCGCTAGGATTTGCTTGCTTACTTCGTCTCAAGTATTCATCGATACTTACACCATTGCCATCAGTCCAGCTTTTCAAATTACCTTCTTTGATTCCTTTTCGAATATTGGTAGAACCGGCCTGATGAATAGCCATTTTTAGAGTTTCCATATCGGCATCGGGGTATACGGTCTTAAAAGATTCATATAATTGCCCGGCTTCTTTATTCAAAACTTCTTTGTCATACCATCCACCCATAAAATCATCCTGAGCTTTAGGGTTATTCAAAAACTCTTCGCGAGATTTGACACCTGTTTCTCGCATAATATGTGGCCCCCATTGACCCCACTCAAATTGGTAACGACCTGTCATACTTCCATTAACAGCTGTGTAATCACCGCTACCTTTACTTTCCACCGCAGCTATACGTTCAAGGAATGACATACCATCTACATCATCGTCAGTAATCGTATTGGCTTCCACATTGGCTTGATAATCAGCTTGCATCTTTTTATAGGTTTCCTGTTCAGTAGTAGTGCCTAATAAAGCCAATTGCCGGGCTTGACGAGCTTCGGTAGACAATGGCATTGTCATTGGATCTGCTTTGAATTGAGTTAAGTCCTCATCTTCATTGGGAATACCTATATCTTCGGGTGTTGCCGTTATGACTTGGGGTTGGCTTTGTATGTAGGTTTCTTGCAATTGGGATTGCAATACATCTCGCAATAGAGCCATACCCTGGTTACTTTGTTTAAAGTTCGGCATTTCAAATTCATTCTTAAAAGGCATGATTATAAAGTTTGTTTATCAAAGTTAAGCCATTTCAATACAATTTTATAATTCGAATACTCATCATTAATAAGACGAACTCTTACTTGCTCAGACCTTATTGGGATGTTTTTCTCATATGAATTTGTAAATTTAAAGGCACTCAAATTTAAATAAGTTTTGGTATTGCTGCAATTATGTAATAAAAATGGAATATTATCATTTAACAAATTCACACTATCATAGAACTGATTAAAGTTCCAAGCCCCTTTTGTTTTACAAACTTCAATCTCTTTAAAGCCGGTTTCGGAATTGTAATAAGGATAAGTCAATCTTAAATCATTTCGGTCTTTTTGATTGAAATGTAGCATACCTGTACACTGAGTATCATTGTAAATGAAACCTTTATTAAAAAATACATCATTCACATAAACACTATCAAACTCATTATGATAACGATACACATCCAGCTTACATGAAATGCCATTTAAAGTGCTGTACATCGGGTCCATTCTACTGAAGAAATCAACTTCAAATGGAAACAGTTTTCCAAAAAACACTTGATATGATTTGTTCGTCAAATTGAAATCCCATAAACTTGAATTGGTTATTTCAGTTTCATAGCTATTTAGGCCGACTTGGAAATGGTCTGAAAAAGGAATGTAATAATTTGGCAAATAAGGATGATAGCTTACCCAAAAGTTTCGTGTGAAATTATAACTGATAGTCCATGATTTATTACAGAAATAGCGAGGATCTTCCACATTGACTATGGTATTATAAGGCTTGTCTACGACATAAAAACATTTGCGGTCGGCATCCCACAACACATCATTATTGATTTTTTTGTAATCCTTTTTAGTAACCAATAAGCGATTGTACAATTTATCATAACCTAAAATCAATCCAATACCCTTGAAGTTATTATCAATATCGTCCTCAGTCATATTGGAAAAATCCTTTAATACTTGAAATGGTAAATTAGCTTTAAACCATGGCGCCATATACATTCGGTTTTCGGGAGTACCGAGTTCATCAATACCACCATTACCTGGTCTCAATATCCAAAACTTACCATTTTTAGCATCTGTCCATACAGCACCATCATCGGTAAGTACTAAAGCATGATGTTGAGTACCTACATGACCCAAATCAGTTCTTGAAAACTGTTGCGGTTTAGATTTAAACATTTCCCCATTACCCACTTGTACAGTATCAGTGCTAGTGGCTAAAGTAGAATAGGCATTGAATAACGAAATGTTATTTTGGAAGCGACATAAAACCTTATCATTATCAAGTCCATTTACCGCAATCAAATAACCATCACGCATATCGAAGATGATACGATTGAATGGCTTATAGGTTAACCAATGGTCTACCTTATCATTGATGCCATGTTCTAAGCTATAAATGAGTTCATTGGGCCTATCAACACTACAGTTATCATTTGGCACAAAATCAGGATTAGTGGATACTAAGGGTGCATTATTGTTTTGTTTACTGTATGTTTTGTTGTAATGGTATTGGTTATCTTCTTTGATAGATACATTCTTTTCCTGAAGCCAGTAATCCAAGTCTTTTTGTCTCGGGTAAAAATCAGCTTCTTTGGTGTTTTCCCCATGGCGAAAATCCAAATTAATAGTAGATTCAGTAATGAAATAAGGTATACCATAGGAATGTAAATATATGAATCCGGTTTGATAAAACAATTCCCCAACACTCGGCATACCACCACCCATTAGAGGTGCAGCATCTAATCTGTTTTTAGGCACACCTAATACGTTTTTTACAAACCCTACAGGACCAGGAGGTGTGAATAAATCAGCTACTATATTTTGCCCTGACGTCTGAGATAATCGTTCACCTAATGGAATTTTAGTATTGAAATAGAAATTAGGATAGCCAACATTGTAATGATCTTGATAAAAGAAATCGGATTGATTAGGTAATCGGAAAGCGGTCTCATTAAAAAAGGAATGTTTACGTTTCAATGCCATTTTGCAAATGAACGTATCACCACCGAATATAGTAGTCTTTGGATTGGTCGGTGCCAGCGGTGTATACATATACCGACAATGACCTGTTTCAACATAATCAATATCGTAAATAGAACCATATTGGTCTAATGCCGGTGTTTTTAAACTAACGTAATATGACGATATAGGTCTAGCATTGAAGCTACCGGGATGCTTACCATTATTGTAATCTGAAATTAAATAGCGTGAAGTATCTCGAATGTTAGGGGCTGTCATAGCAGCGCCATATAATTTCAAATACAAGGAACTTTCCCGATTGTAGTTATTGAACGTAATGGTTTGGGTAGTAGTAGTCAATCCTACTTTTTCGTCAATACTTGCTATTTCAGGTTTTAAATAAGCATAGTCTATAACCTGTCGTCTTCGATTTCCATTTACGATATCGGTGAAATCAGATTTGGTATAATGACCTACACCTTGATATTGCATTGCAATATTCTTAAAAGGAGACAGTTGCTCAATCAGTAAAAGAAACTTATCGATTTCAATTAAAGCCAATGTAGTAATATACATCAAACGAGGTATTACTAAGCCAGTACCACCGCCTATGTTAAACAAAGGATTAAGATGTTTTTTTTCACCATATATATAGCCGGTGTCATAAGGATTACTACCACTAAAATTACCTATAAAATCATGAGGTCTACCAGTTTCCATTGTTAGTGTTTCTTCAGCATAGCGTTTATCATCTTGTTTTAAATAATGCTGGTCCCATCGTTTCCAGTCATTTACCTTACAAGTATTACCATCAGGATCGTTTTTCTTTTGACCTAAATTCCAATCAGCTTCTTTACTATTTTTAGTATTTAAACTATAGCTAGTATTACCATCTACTGAAGTCAATTCATTATTAGAATTTATTTCGGTACCGGTATACATCGTATTACCATTTACCTCTCCTTTATCTTTATCGTCTTTGGTATTATACCAATAATCTTTACGATTAACAACTTTTGATTCCTTATTTACAACCGATAATGCAACACCAGTGCCACTAATCAAAGCCAAAATATAGGAAAATGCAGTTAAGAATTTGAACTTGGCATGTTCATCTACTTTCTTAAAATTGCCAATAGCTTGACCATGTTCTAATGATTCGAAATTGATAATACTTCCAATGCCAGGCTGTCGGAAATGGGTATCGGGGCTATGAAATGTAAAACGATTCGTTCTAATAAATGGTGTTTTAAAAGAAGCTATTGAACTATCAGCATCTTTATAAGTTGCGTAATTAAAACTTATGTATGGATCGTCCTGTAAGGAATTGAATGGATAATTTGGATAATAGATAATTTTAGGAGGAATGGGATCAGCACTCCAAGTATCTATAGTCGCAATAGTATTGACATCATAAAGTAGCCCTTTGGCTTTTATACTTTCATGTCCTACACGATTACCACGAACTATACGATAATAGCTTACACGATCCCTTTGTTCAGCTGTAATAAGCCCAGCCGTTACACAGGTATCAATAGCATTATAGATACTCAAATGGTCTAATCGAATACCCATGGGATAAATCATATTGTTTCCATATTGATTTAAGTTGATATCGATGCTGGTGTTGTCGTGGATAGGTGCAATTTTACAATCCGGGAATTTATGAAACCTTATGGGTTGATTACATAAATCACCCCATATTGTAGGGTCATTTGGATATTTACGTATTGATTCCCAATATGCAAACTCACCATATTCCCAAATCGTATCTTCACATTCCTTAAAGGTTTGGTGTGGCGCCCCTATAACAGAAGCGGTATTGTATGTACGCCAATATTCATTAAGCGAATCATTATCTGCACAATTAGGGATATTGATGATATCATTCAGTGAGGGAGTTCCTTGATCAGTTAATGTAATTTCACGACCAGGTATATGTAATGTGTCCGTTTCTTCACCATTAGTAAAGCCAATTATCAACCCAAAAGGCTGTACTTCATCGCGTAAATAGCTTCTATTTTTATATGCATACAATGGCTTTTTGTAATAGCCAACTGGCAATTGAGTGGTTTGCCACATGAGCTTGACCAAATTAGCTACTCGCTGCCAATTACCTTTTGAGTATTCTTTCATACCATGCCACATCAATAACTTATTGGCACTGGTAACATTTTTGGCTTTTTCGTAGTATGCGTATTTTTGATTGACATCATCAGCCGTCAATTGTTCTTTAATTGCATCGGTGCCAGTATATACAAAATCCTTAGTGCTTAATGGCAAAGTTGCCAAAAGTTCATAAGTTGTAATATTATTTATGGTTTTGGCAACTACAAGGTTATAGTACCTATGTATCGTATTATATTCAAATCCTTCAATATGTAATACAATAGCTGAAGATGTTTCATAATCTACAGAATTCGTAATCTCTCTACGGAATATTGGAATTTCATTAGTAGCAGGGCTATAGGAAGTCATTGCAATCCCAGTAGTAGTTGCCAAAGCTGCAAAGAATTGATATACCCCTGCTTTGAGCCCACCGCCTGCAATTTCATCAATGAATGTAATACATACTGGTTTTACATCAGGCTGTACTTTGATTTTGGCACAATCCAAAAATTGACTATAGATAGGATTTTCACAATCATCGTATCCAGATATGGTATGGAACTCAGGTAAAATTTCTAAAAACCCATCTGCTTTTAATCGTAGATATACAAATCGCCTAACATTATTATTATCGGTAAAATACAATCGTATCTGGCAATCAACAATATCGTATTCAATTCTATTGGGATGATTAATTGAGAAATTAAGACATGCTGCCGTTTTTATAACAGTGGCTTCATTGCAAGGCTTAAATTTAACCTTTTCTAAAGGGGTGGATTCCAATGCATAATAACTGTTACAGCCACAAGCATTAGATAATGGGAAATTGGCTGGACCCGTCATACAATTATGATCTCTAACTTCAGCAAAGGATGATAAGCCGGTGCCGGAGTTAGCAGTCGGGTCCAATAGCATATAAATGGTTCTATTGTATTCTTTGATACGAATAAAACCTACAACTTTATAGCGTGCTGGGAATACAACATTCAATAAAGCCGAACTTTCATTAAATAGGTTGGGTGCTCCTTTATCGTCAAAATCTTGCACATTTGCAGAAAACGCATAGCAATACGAATTCTCAGGTACAGCTCCCGAATTTAAACCGCGAATCATACCAATTGTAGGAACTGTAATAGAACTTGCATTACCAGGCATACTCGTATTTGTTTGTATTTAAATAGATTTGAAGATTTCGTCTGTTGATATTGATTCTTTTTTTCATACTCTGGTAGCTAGGAGTATTGGCTTCGATAAAAGCAGAACTCATGTTATCATCATGCTCTTGACGAAGGAAAGCTACCTTTCGTTCCAAATCAGGTGATTCGCTATTCAACCACATTTTTCTGAATTGTTTAAAAAGAATATAGGATTCTATTGCTTGTTCCACACGTGGAATATCAGGAATTAAAGGCAAACCCGATTTAGGATCTACCGGCAACCCATAGTAAAACAAATAGAGATAGCCAGTATTGAAATTTGTATTGATATGGTTATTGGAAAATGCAATTTCGTTGGGATTCCCATAAGCATTTCTATTGAGACCATGAAAATCACAAATATCTCGCATTGCTTCATTTCCCAGGGTAAGTAATTGAAAATTAGAAAAGACATTCTGAACACTGTTTTCTTGAATATAGTGTTCAACCGTTACTTTGGTTTTGGATTGCAAGCTGCCATTTGGACCGGGTGCACAAGGATTGCCTATGATTTCGCAATCACTTACACAATATTCTTCAGTAGTGATATCGGTGTAATAGCTTATTCTACCTTTGGAAGCAGGCTCCGATGTTCCGGAAAGATAGTCGCATGAAAAAGCCGCATGGAATGTCTTAAAATTCTTAGGCAATTCAGCTTTGTAATTTACAATAGGAATTATAGCAATCTCTTCACTATAATAACTCATTCCAAAACGGCCCAAAATATCATTGACCCATTTGAAATACATACCTTCATCTAGCAGATTAGCTTCTGAAAATGATGATAATTCCTCGTTTACATTACCAAATAGTTCTTCAGTACTTTTAAAACGCAATAAGTTGCCGGCAGTTATTTTACTCATTTTTGTATCGTTTTAGTTTTCGTGTAATAGTATCATCCAATTTTAAAAGCATTTTCCCATAGGTGTGAATATCACGCAAACAAGTAACAAACTTCAAATTGGAATTTGCATTGTTCTTTTTTATGGTCCGTATCATGGTGCGATCAGGCTCAAAGCTATAGCATCTTACCAATTTGAATCGGCTTACTGCATATCGAATCCAGGCTACTTTTCCCATAAAAGCACTGAATTTTACTTTTCCTCTACGATAAGGTCTTTTTTCATAATACCGTTCAATTGCATCCATAGAGGGCTTAGTGGTATAAGCAAGGATTAAACCAATATAGGGCAATTTTACACCTTCAGGATCAGTTATAATAAAATCTCTAATGGTATCGCACGCCGTATTCAAAACAGCATTAAAAGTGGCTTTGTCGGTATTGGCATCGACTTCCTTTCTGTATTTAGAAATACATTTATAATTGACTAATTGCTGAGAAGTAAGTCGGGCATAAGGAATTCCACGTGGGGGCATAGATTAAGGATTTACTTGTTTATTATTTGCATTCATGTCAGGTACTTCGTCACTGGGCTTACTGTAAGCCTGTAAAATATCCATAGTTACCATTTTCTTTACGTCCTCAAATAAATAATCAGGACATACAAATTCTGAATCCAAAAGTGAAATGCATTCGTTTTTATTGACTATTTTGTTATAGGCTTCAGTATCTACAAACATACCTTCAACTCTGACAGCTTCGATAGATGTGTCTGGAAAGCAAAGACGGTCATCAGTAATCCAAAAATAAATGATGTGTGGGCTTCTATATTTCCTTCGTTTTATATCGCGATAGGCTGTTGGTGTAGTTTCTTTAAAAACAATGTTATTGTTTAAAACAGGCAATACAGTAATGCCGCTTTTGTAAATAGTAGAAAGTGTTTTTGGGATTTTGTCTTTAGTTCTTAAAATATAAACACCCAAATCATATTCACAGCATTCCGTATAAGACATGGTTTCCAATTCCATACAAGGTATAGATTTATACAAATAGCGTTGCTGAAATAAACGTCTATTATCGGCATCACGTTTGACGAGAGTTTGGGTAAATGATATAAGCTTTTGATAAATATACTTTTTGGGTAAATATTCATCAATATTTAAAACTCGTAAGTCATTCATGACTTCACTGATGGCTTCGCGGATTGAACGTAACATATACCAAAAATACTTTTAAGAATGAAGTTAATCATGTTTATACTACAATCCTATGATAAAAAAGCCCCTGTACTGCTACAGGGGCTCGTCAGAGACATAAACCAAAACACCTCTAACTAACCGAGTTTAAAAAAGGCATCTCTTATAATTGACAGGCGACACCGCAATTATTTGAATATTGAATAAGTTACATCCACCCAACGCCACCGGACCAGTGAAGGAAGTACCTGTTAAAATAGTTACTGAATAAGGAGTTCCATTGCACAGTATACTGATTGTTACATCAACCAATGCTATGATCGGATTATCATTACAGTCACTCAATGTAAATAAGAACTCTCCAGTACCTTCATCGAATTCTGTTTTAATACAAGTATCGCAAGGGCATGGTGTTAAATTACATAAACAAGGATTGGTAATGAGTCCATTACAACCAGCCCAATCAGCAGGCTCATAACAAGCAAACGCATTAATATCTACAGATGTGAAAGATGATGATATCGAGCTGGTACCGGCTATTATAATAGGGGTGAAAACAGGGTATATCACATTTCCAAAAGAATCGAATATTTTCAAAGGCACTGATAAATTAGATGCTGCCGTTACGACCTGACCGATATTATTCTTTAAGGTAGCAGTAACAGTATGCAGATTACCACCATTGTACACTTTGGTTACTTCAATACAATAGGTCATACCGGGCTGAGTAGTAACATGATAGAACCCACTAAGACAAGTATCTAGGTCGATTTCAATTCGTTGAATTACAATATTATAACTTGTATTAGGACTAAGACCTGATATTAAAATATTAGGAAAAGGAACATTAGTTTGTATGTATGTAGCACCGCCATTAATACTTACATTGTATAAATCTCCAATAGTATGATTGGTAATCAGCAACGAAATGGTAGAAATTCCAATATTAGTAATAGTAAATGCAGGAGCTATGCAATCATTTGTAGGATTGTCAGTAGTTATGATATACGTATTTGATATACCTGTACCTATCAATCCACAATGAGCTTTTACTACAATTAGATATTGAGTATTAGCCGCCAATCCCATTAAAATATAAGGATTGCTAATTCCTAAATAAGGAAAGGTAACACCGCCATCGATGCTCAGATCATATGAATTATTGACATTGTAGTTAATGATACTTATTACCATACTGGTATCTGTAATACTGGTGATATCAAGCGTAGGTGCTTCACAAATAGAAGGCTCGCAATCAATGCCTAACACATATTGAGTATCAAGGCGTAAGGGAGATGGCAATCCACTGTATTCAGTAGTAGTATCTAAGGCATTGGTTCCACCTGCAAAAATTGAACATTCTTGAGTATCTAAATTCCATAATCGAAAACCTCCAAGAGTAGCATCGTATAGATTATTTTGCAAATCATTAAAAAACCCATATCCAAATCCATTGAACAAGCTAGAAAAAGCACCACTACCACCAAAAACTAAAGGAGTAGCACTTACTGCATTTAATGTAGAAAATATATAATCGCCAGGTGCACCTGTTGCTTTAAATAAACGAGCAGATTGAAATTGTAAATTAACAAAAAAAAGAGCCTCTTGATGAAATAAATAAATCCATTCGGCATTTACAGTATCGTAATATTTCCAAAGAGATTGAGGATAGTAAACTTTGGCTGTTCCATTATTTAAACCATCTATTGAATCAATACCCCCACTAATAATAACTTCTAAAGAATAATTCGAAATATTACAAGATTGTACAGATGTAGGAGTAGGCGTTAAAGTAAACAAATAACGGTGAATGGCACCATTGTACATTAAAATTAGATTTTTCTCTCCGGGATTAACACCATCTTCAATATTAATATTAGCAGCCGTTCCACCAAATCCAAATATAGTACTTCCGTTAGTTGTCATATTGCGAACTAACCAATTTGAAGCATCATTTATACCATTGGGGCCTGCTGTAACGTCATAAAATAATAATACAATACGATTATTACCAGTATCAACTGCAAAAAATGAAGGATATCCGTCAATGTCATACCATCGTTTAATACCATATAAATGTTTAAAGCTAGCAGTATTAGCAGGAATTGCATTCGAATTGGTAAGCACAGGACTTACACCAAGTGTATTATTACCTGCTATAACATAGTTTGTCCAATTTTCTCTTTCGTCACAATGACCTAGATTATCACGAACTAAACGACAAATAACACCGCCATTAGTAGTACCATGGCCATAAGTAGAAAAATATAAAACAGGCTCACTATTAACAATTGTACTTTTATCGGCAACTATAGCACTAGCATAGTCATATAAAACGGTATTACCTGATTCGTTATTTAATGTGTCAGATCCTGATATTAATGTGAAATCACCAGCTAATGTAGTAGTATCTTTAGTATTTAAATTAATTTTCCGTATTATACTGCCATAAGAACCGCTACCACTTAAAAATATGGCATCGCCCCAATATAAAACACCTTTATCTATGGCAGGCGATACAGTAGGATCAGGCATAAGAGGTAAATCATTTATTTGAAAATTAGCTCTATAAGGATAAGCAAATCGTTCACTATAGGGTACTTTCTCAATGAACTGGTCACACAACTTACTGAAATAGCAACCTTTTTGGGTATAGGCTTCAATAAGCAATGGCTTTACAAGACCTACTAAACTACCAACACAGACATTGACTGGCATTGAAAAACTATCCCCAAGATTATAAATAGTGGCCGTACCACCTAATAAAAAGCTTGTATAAGTAATCCATGAAATAGTATCGCCTACCATAGTAGATAAATCCGTAAATAAGATATTGGTTAAAATATCTGATTTTACAAAGTAATCATCCTGAAGCCGGGAATAAAAAGCCAAAAGTCGTTCTATTTCAGTTATCTCAAAATCCAACTCATAAACAACAGAACCGCAATCAAATACGCAACAATCAAGTTTAATCCCATTAGGGCCTACAGATACAGGAACGCTACCACTATAATCAATTCGTACATCGGCTGATAACGTATTACATTGGAAAGTAAAATCCAGCGTAGCAGTATCCAATACTTTATATCGATTATTCAACTTTCGATAGATTTCCAATAGAATAACATGCACTGGTGTATTCAAAGGAATAGCCATGCAAGTAAATTCAGATTCTTCGTATTGCCCCATGGACCCATAACGAACACAATAAGAATCAATTTGCTTTCCTTTACACTTGTCTACACAAGTACAGCAAGCTCTAGTACTACTAGGCTTTCCAAAAGGCAAATGACAAGTATTACAAATAAGCATTATCGGCAAGTTTTAGTTAATTCGTATTGAGTATCCATATAGTTTGAAGCATTGTTTACTGTTCCGGTAGCGGCAACAATAGAGCCACCCGAAAAAACACTACTTATTGAAGATGTAGTAATAAAATCCCATACTCTAAAGCCACCTGTTGTAATATCAAGAAGTACATTAGTTGCACCTATTACAATAGAATAAAAGCCTGAGCATCCAGCATGTGCAGCCGCCGCAAACGAACCTATAGCACCTATTGCATTTCCATTGGGTGCAATTGGTTGAATAAAAGTATAATGTGTAGGATTTGCAGGAGCTCCGTTATTTCTAAAAAAAGCATTTAAATATGATGATGATACAATCCCACCTAAAGTTTCAGTAAATACATATAAATCACCATCCAATGTAGCTAAGTTTGAATTTATTTTACTTATAAAAAAAGGATGTTTAATTTGAGCTGTAGAGCCATTACCTAAAGTAGCAGGATTTGAATAGGCTGCTGTATTTTTCATAGCGTTATGACGAGTACTATAATTAGCAGTTACTACAAAATCTCCGGGAATCGTAGGGTCTCCTGTAAAAGGAGTAATGCAAATAAAGGTATTACCGCCTGATTCATAATATGAAATGAAAGTATCAGTATCTAAATCATAGTTGAAATTACAAGCAAGACTTGCAGCAAACCCAACAGCATCTACAACATTTAACACAGGATCAGCATTTACAGGTATATTAGCAACAGTCCAATTGGCCGCTATATTTTTATTACCTGAAACATGGTACATGTACTTTATTTTACCATTTCCCGCATCCGATATGCCTAATATAGGACATAAGCTATAATAGCCAATTCGTTTTATACCATTGGGATTTGTAAAGCGTGCTACATCGCCGGCACCGATAACATCACCTGTAGCCGAAGCGCCAGCAATAATATAGGTTTTCCAATTAGCTCGTTCATCGCATTGATTTATGGTTTCACGTACAATACGACAAACAACACCGGCATAGCTTACGGTATAAATAACAGGCTCACCATTGACAATATCATTTAGGTCTAAATTCAATCCCATTAAACCATTATAGCTTGTAGCGGTACCTAAGCTATTGGTAACCGTAGGCAATAAAGTTGCGTCGCCACCACTCAAAGTTCGAACCTCTAGGGTAGAAACATTAATTCTTCTGACCACCGAAGCTTCTCCTGCAGGCCCATTATCTACAAAATACAACCAATTGTTATAGATATAGTCATCGCCTATTTGGGGATTAATACACCCGGGATTCAAATAACGCTCAGAATAATCAACTCGTGGAGCTGTCAAATAGCATGATATGAAAAATCTACAATAAGGTGTAGTTGCTAATTCCACTATCAATGAGCCAGATGATTCAGCCGCGGCATTGCCACAAATACCTAATGGTAATTGAAACGTACCCCCTAAGCTTTGAGTAATGTAAACAGTATTCGAAAAATAATTGATGTATTTCAAATAGGTCAAATTAGCACCCGACATCGTAGAAGCATCTACAACACCCACACTAGTTAGATATTGTGATTTTACGAAATAAAGAGGGTCAAGGGTATCATAAAAAGCAGGTGTTGCTACAATAGGATCTAATGCAAAGCTCAGGGCATAAGTAACATCATCACAAGTAGTAGCGGGATTACAACAGTCTAATTTGATACCTGAAGGTGTGATACTATAGGGAAGAGTCGAAGCCGGGTCAATTCGTACAATACCTGTAACTACATTTCCTGTCAATGTCAAATCAACACTATAGGTATCTTCTACAAGAATAGCAGTACACATCTTGGCATCCATGGCTTTTAAAATAGTAGTCAATGATGTGTTTGAAGGTAGCCCCAAACATACTAAATCAGATGCCCATTCGGGATGCCCATAATTATAATACACGCAATCCGTATCCAAAAAAGATTTACAGACGTTATCACAATTTGTACAGTTTTCAACACAATTGCAGTGGCCGTCTACAAGAACTTCACCGCACTGGGAACAAGGTATTAAAGCCATAATTAATTTAATTTAACCCAAAGGTTGTTAATAATCCCTATTACAAAAACTTCACCGGCACCAATAGTCCATACGGTAGTCAATGAATCTGTATAGATAGGGTAATTCGTATTTATCACATCCAATACATTATTTGAGAAGTTCTTGATATGAAACATCCAAGCAATTTCCTCACCATCAGGGTTTTGATTTACAATAGCGGGATCTGGCAATGTCAAATTTTGCCCAGCGCCGTTTCCTGAAAACAAATACAACATATGATTTTCATCTAATGTAAAGGCTGCAGCGGCATCCATTACTACCTTCACACCATAGCTTGATTCAATATTGGTTCTCGAGCCTTTACCTACATCCTGATTAGATACAGCTACACCGGCAAATAAACGAGGTACTTGACCTAACCCACCATCATAACTTGTCATTTTTAAATAATCGAAATCAGTTGCAAGCTGTGTACTACGATGGCGTAAAATGTTACTAGCAATGAAAATAGAATTATTAATGGAAGGCGCCGCTGTTTGATAAACTGTCAATCCGGTGATATCATCGAATTGTAAATTGTTATCCGTTGCTGCTGTAGCTAATAAACGGAATACAAAAGTTGATAAATCAATATCCGTATGTTGCAATAAAGGTCCGCCCAATTGAATATTAGTTCCGGTTACGGTTAGCCCACTATCTGCAGTATAAACCGTAGTAGCTAATACATATAAACCATTGGCACCTACATTTAATAAATTAGCGGCACCAAGGGATGTATCTATAATTACAGTTGCAGTTCGATCATGATAAAATTCAGGTGCGGTACCAGCACTCCACGAAATACTTTGACTATTAATAGGTGCAAAATCATGTTCGGTGGTCGGAGGTACATATAAACCGGCAGCTGTTACCTGAGCAATATTATTACCAGCATTTGTTACGGCATCAATATTGATACCAATCAATAAATTGTGCTGAGATGTACCACTTTGAGATACTACCAATCCAGCATTGGATAAACTAACAGCCAATACGGTTTCGACAAAAGCCGGAACTAAATAGGTAGAAAGGTCAATGCTGCCACCGCCACCACTCAAACTGACAATACCAGTCATGGAATCAAATGATAATACTTGTGCGCCAGGATAAGTAATTACTACAGAATTACCATTTGTAATACTCAACGTATTAGTAAAACTATCCCATACCAATTCTTGCTCATCGGCACCGCCCACATCAGCAGCAGCATATAATCCATTTGCCCTTATCTCTAAGATGTTATCTATATCAGGAGATAATATAACACCAGCTTGTAAAACGTGGTTTAAAGTACCCGACAATGCCCATGCTATAGTTGATGAATTATTAGCACTAATAGCAGGAGATACCGGGATTACAAGATTGGTTTTGAAATTACAATAATCCGTTACCAAATTCTGAACTACAACAGGCAATGCTGTAAGATTGTCAAATGGTATACTACAATTATTGGTAATTTGAGGATAGGTGAGATTCTGTATTAAAGTAGCTAAACTTTCAAGACTCAGCGTTAAAGCCGCAACTGTATCATTAGTCGTATTTAAACGACAACTTTCATTATCCAAAGCATTTACAAACTGAGCTTGATTCGTAATGACATAGCGTTTTTTCAAACACTCCATGTCAAAAGAAGAAAAATCCCAAGTTACACTTTCGCATAACTTTGTTTCCATGGTCTCCATCCAGGTTTCAAGGCTTACACCATTGGCACTGCCTGAGCATGCCAAAGCAGTAGCGCCTGCAGTACAGAGTGCATGATAAAAGACTTGTGAAGCATCTACTTGACCTTGCGGTTCTTCGGCATCAGGACAGCCACAATTGTTTACGTGTATACAAGGCATAGTTTTTAAGTTTGAGGTATATAAATGTTTGCAGTATTTAAGTCACTTGCTATGGTCTGCTTGATAGCAAGAATGTCGGCGTCATGACGACAAAGTTTAGATACAAAGGTTTCTAAGATATTCAATAAAGTAAAGCTTGTGGTATCACAGCCTGGTGCCATTAAACAAGACATATTTATGGCAATTGGAATCTGTCCTATATTCAAAGTACTTAAATCAATATTCGCAATTGAATTTTCAATACCAATGGCCCAGGCTCCAATAACATTCATGTATGCATACCATGTCATTCCTTCAGTACTTTCAACAAAAGGAGTACCTGATACCTTAGTGATATCCAATGATGTTTTTAATGTATTGATTTCATCATCCAATTCGATGATTACATTTTGTAATTTAGGCCGACATCCCAATAATGCCAAATCAATACTTTTTAGATTACCGCCGGTCCACTCAATATTTGAACTGGGAATGGGAATACCCATATATATGTTTTCGCACGCACTCATAGTAATAATTTATTTATAGTGTTAACTTGTTTGTTATAGATAGAAGACATTCGTAAATTCTGATACATATCAAAAGCTCGTAATGTTTTTAAAGACTTGAAATGAGCTACACGAATATCACCGCCATAACGCATGCTATTCACAAGGGTTTGGCCATTGGCATCCAATTGAGTATCAATTGTATTTCTGATATGTAATAATTTGTCTAGTCGCATAATCCTAAAATAATGGCTCGTTGAATAAAAGGTGTCATGGCATCCAATACATTTTTGTATAAACAATAGTTGTGTGGTGAATTCAATGCCGAATTTACATAACTCAAATACGTTGAAGCACTTACAACAGATAAGCCCAACTGTCCTAATCTTCCTTTATTTATTAAAGTCTGCAAACAAGTTGCATAGTGTTCAAGGATCTGCTTCGTGTAACTGCAATTCGCATTAGCAGAAATATTACGCAAATCATTGGAATATGTAGCACTCAAACAAGTATTACATATCCCATCGGTAGGACAGTCACAATATTTTCTTTTACATTTTATACAATTTCCCACTGGTACTTATTTTTTTAATCGGTTAAGAGCTTTGTTGGCTAATTCATATCGTTTCAAGGCTTCACTATGTTTTCCTAAACGTGCACAGGCTTTAGCAGAATCTAATAAAAACTGTATATTCATTACCTGGTCATTTTCATACATCACCGCATTTCCCTTGTAATCCACTTCAACACTTGACAAAAACTTATCAAAGCCACTTTGTAATACCGCAGTTTTGAAAAAGTATTGGGTTACAAACAATTCATCATGAGGACATACTTTATAGCAAATGGTCCAAATGCCATCAGGTAAATCAGAAAGGTCGCAAGGTGGTACGTGATTACTAAAACCCAATACATTGGAATCGACATACGTACTTTTATTATACTGGGCATTTATATCAATATGGGTATCAAATCCCGGTAGACCAATGGAATAAATAGGACGATCAGGTACTTCAGGATACTCCGATAAATCTGTCAATACTAAAACCTTTGGGTTTAAATAGTCTTCAACTATGAAGTTTAGGTTATATGTTGTTATGATATCCATGTTAATAAACAAAGGGGCAAAGAGCATCGCCCTTGCCCCTTTGGGTTTTTAAAAGTTTAGTAATTAAAGAACTACAGGTGCTATTGGTAAATTGGCACTGGCAATCAAGGTATTCATTGCTTGTTCAAATTGCTTACCTGTTCCTGCAGCAAAGTGGAAATGCTCATGGTAACGATCAGTATAGTACTGACTGAATCCACCTACAGGATAGCTATGACTATACTCTATGGTATAAGTATCATAGATAGTATCGGACTGAGCAAAGAATGTAAATCCTTCAGCTAATCTTACACCAGCATGATCACTATAACTACGGTAGTAATCAAGCATTGTTTCTTCTTCAAGTGGTTTTAACTGAGCACCTAAATTAACCGGTGGTGCAAAACTTTGAAGTCTTGTAACAGCCCAGTCAGTAAGACAAACACTTGGTTGAGCATTCCAATTATTGTCATAATTAGATACGCGGATGTGGATGCCATCGAAATCATTGGTAAAAGTACCATAAGTACATTCGTTATTGTAACGATTGAACACTGCAGCTTCGATGATGATACCGCAAGAGCAAGTACCGTAATCAAAACTTGTATCGCGAGCCCACTCATTACCATCAAACCCGGTAATCAAAGGCCATGTTGCTTCATTTTCGAAACATCCAGTTTCTACGAAATCAGAATAGATGGTCAATGTATACACATTTGAACAAGTGCCTGCTGTTGTAATAGCTACGGTACCGATTGTCAAATAAGCCGCAGTCAATTCTGCCAAACGGGTTTCACCACATACGGTATCAGCCAAAGTCATGGTATATTTTCGTTCGTATCGAACACCAGCACCATTTTCAGTCCAAGCTGTAGTTGATGCCGTTGTAAGGAAGCACCAATTATCAGTAACACCTAAATATGTATGAGAAATATACCCCGTGATATCAGCAGTGTCAAAAACAGAAGGTGTAGTTTGTGTAATTACACCACCAGTTGGACCTGTCAATCCTGTTAAATCAGCAGTAATTAATGGAACATCTTGTTCCGCATAATCAGTATGGCTGAAAGTAAATGTTGTATTATTAGCATCTGCAGTACCGGCATTAGCAACAACAATACCATTAACAGCCACATTAGATAAATTATCCAAAGCTGTTTGAATCGCAGCGGCCGCAGCATTGTATGCAATTGCAGCAGTAGTTTGACCATCAAAAGTCAAAGTAAACGTTCCTGCAGAAGCACCATTCAAGGTCATTGTTTGAATTTCGCTAGCGTCAGCTACCGTAGTACCAATATTGAAAGCATAATCAGAAACGATTAAATATTTAGATACTCCAAACAAATAGCTAGTTCTGTAAATGGTATCATGAGCTTGAACATTGAAATGTCCAGTCATGAGAGCCAATGCTGCAGAATCACCAGCATCTTCTACTTGGACTTCATAAATATATCCACTTCTGAATTCATATCCTGAAGGACATGTAGTACAGTTAGGAATACTTACAATGTTACCAGTACTGAAAGCCGCAGGAGCTCCGGTAGCAGTCAAATCACAAACCTTATAGGTACTATAAATACCTGAGCGACTCAAACGAGTTACAGTAAGGGTAGGATATTGAGCTTGCACAATACTTAAGCTAATATCATCACCGGCATCAGCCAATAACAATTCGTAACAAGACCAGGCCACAGAAACAGGAGTATCGCCACCGCTACAGCTTTTTGATTCACTTGCTCTGATAAAGCCATGGTGACGAGGATCTGCATTGATTTGTTTAATCAAATCAAGCATTGGCACACTGCAATGAGCATCTGTGCAATCAGCAGCACATGCGTCAGTACAACCACCATGGGTATCATAACGCAACATCAAACCTTGATTGCTATCCAATTTACTGATAGGAGAACCATCAAGTAAAATGTATAACGATTTGGTTTGACCTTTTGCAATATTCAAAGTTTTACTGGTATCAACACCATCAAAACCAACTGCAACGATTTCATGCTTACCTAAATGTCCACGGAATCCACGGAAATTGGTAATGTTTTGAACTTTGATACCAACGCTATAATACGGATTTGCCGAATTATAAGATAGCTGGCCAGTATTCATTACAGGTAATCTGAAGCCAAAATAAATGGCTTTACATGTGGGGAACGATGGCGCCACTACCGATTGATTGGTGTCGGCATCGAAGATACCAAATTGACCAACGGCTAAGCTGGTTGGATAATTTCCTACAGGTAACAAAGTTGAAATACCTGCAACGTGATTTTTTTGAATTGACTGATTCATTTAATTAATTTTTAATTGTTTGTTTTAAAGCTGATAATTGAGCATTCGCGCTGTTACCAGTATTTATGAATGAAGATAAAGAACACATTTCGAGTATTTGAGTTATAGCCCAATCCGGCATATCGCAATCAATATTAGAGGATTGCTGTCCGTTTGATAAAATAGAGCCAGCCAAGTCAATAGGCTTAGGAACTGAATAATAAGATAAGAACTGACCGTTAATCGTAAAATCACTATAATAAACTTGCATGTGATTGTTGCTTAGATTAACGGGAATGTGTTCAAATTCAAAAGAGGGTACATTGTAAGCATCACTCAATTTCACATTTCGATTATTGGGTTTAGGCATTACGTTGTAAATAACCACATTCTTGCATGCTTCTTTAGAGCTTACAGAATACATATCATTCCAACGTAAATAATCACCAGGTAAACTATACAAATAATACGTATCGGTTTTCTTTTCTTCCTTCAATAATGTTGGTTCCTTAAGCAAAAACTGTAAGTCTACGATATCAGAATCTTTGACTTCTTTTACTTTATTGAAAGCCCACTTAATGGCATTTTCATTAAATAACAATACAAATCGTGCCTTCTCAATATAAATATTGGAAGAGGTATCCATGCTATTAATCGTGGATAAAAAACGATTATATATGTCAGTTGATAACGTCATTATACAATATTCGGTTTACTTAGTGCTTCTTTTTCCTTAACTTCTTTTTCGATACTATCGAACTCTCCACGCATAGCCGGGTCCTTAAAATAAGATATTACTTCATCGCGAGTTCTGCCTAATACCATGGTACCACGATTATATACATTAGCTTTGAAATAGATCACATTGAAGATGATAGCATTATCCAATACGACTTCCATTGCTAACTCATTGATATCACGACCTTCCAGTGCATTAAATGCTTTGCAGTTAATCAAAGGATTAAGGTCTAAATAAGCACGCAATTTGCCATAAAGTTCCTCAACACCCATGGTATTTGTAATACCGCGGCCAAGCAATAATCGAGTAATCAACAATAGTCTAGGGAAATTTGCTTTTAACGCATAGGCACTGGAAATCGCTTTGTCGGTTACAGCAAGTGTGCTATTTCGATTTTGCGCTTCAAATTCAGGCTGATGTGCATAAAACTTATTATCCCAAAACTCAGGCTTATCCTTTTGAGTACTATCAGGCATTACATACCCATTGGCTCGTAACACGCACCAGAACATAGCATGTTTTGCATTTTTGAGATTCAACTGCGTGGTTGCAGCCAAATCAATATAAAAGGAATCCCAATAAGCAGAGGTTGCTGACAAGTCACTGATACCCAATGAGTTTTGAAAATACTCTTGAAGTCTACGAGCTTCAGCTTGTTTTTGTGTTTTTTCCTCTGCTGGGTATCTATTTAAAATAGCAGCATGCTGGTCAAAGCCGGTAATCCATCGGTTATCCTGTTTTTTAGGTTGTACGATATGTACTGTTCCGGGAAATTTAGCCAAGCCATGTGCACTTAAACCCAAAGACTCTGCCCCAGGATCACTGAGTTGCATGATCTGTACGATTTTTGGCATGTCGGCTGCTACTTGATTTTCCACGTGATTGTATTGTTCTAAATTTGACATAATAAATATTTTGGTTTTTATTTCAGGTTAGTTAAATTTTTATGATTAAGCTTTTTCAAGCAAGATTGTTCGTGAGCTATCTTTTAGCCAAATAGCACTCATGTTTTGAGCCCACATTCCGAAGCCATGGCGCTGACCACCGCCGCCGCTATACATCCCTTGTGAAGATGCTTCGCCAAACGGATGGATAGTTCCGATTTCATAACCCCATGTAGTATTGCCCCAGCCTTCAGGTTTCAACAACATAATGTTTGCACTTTCATCAGCACCTTCAACACGATATTTGGTTGTTGCGTTACCGGCCATGTTGGTAGCTGCTGATGCAGTAATATCAAAAATGGCAATGGTGTAAGCTAATTTAGGGAACTCACCGAATAAACCGTCTTGGTTACGATTAACTCTTTCAGCAAATGCTGAGTTGATCGTAAAGGTAACTTCGCCGGCTGTCGGGAATCGCTTAGATGTGAATCGGAAACCATAGCCAAGGTTCATAGCATCTTTGCCATAAATCATATTTTTCAATGATTCTGCATTTACTACGAATGGATTTGATTCTCTGAAATCATCAGCCAATAATTTTGAAATTTCAATCATTGCTGCAGGACCTACTTGGAATTCAGCACGACGCAATTCAATTGGAATATCGGTATTGTAATAAAGACGTGTCAACAATGCTTCAATAAAGCCCAAAGTTAATGTGGTATACTGAGCATAGTTACCGGCTTTCATTTGCATATGCAATCCTGTATTGATCGGCACCATTTTCTTACCAGCACCTTGTACAAGACCACCTTTATTCCACCACAAATCTTTTTCTTCCATCATTTTTATTTCAGCCATTAATTTGGCATCGATATAACGAATCCAAGACAAAGAGCCTGGAACGGGTTTTCCATCTTTATCCAAATTGAAGATATTCATAGTGGCTTTATCACTATTCATATCACCATATCCATTTAAATAAGAATAATTAGGATTTGCAATACCGTCTTTGTCAGTTACTTTCATCATGTGAGCATAACCTGTAATCCAGTGGTAAACTGAACGATGTCCACCCATCTGTAATTCCAAAGAAAGACTTCCGGTGCCATCGGTGATAGATGATTTCTGTGTATCAAACTCACCATTGGCATTGGTAATTTTCATGTATTGCGTACCTGGTTGCAATAAAGATTTGTCATAATACAATTCAGGACGATTACGAATAGGAATCATTACGGTGTATACAGTAACAGTTCCTTGTTTGTAAATTTCATCTTCCGTAATATATAACGGAATGCCATCGCGCAAATCGGTTGTGATGATGTCGGTATTGGTGAAGCAATCCATATTCAAACCTAATTTGAATTTGGTATTGCCAATACCTGGCTTATCAATACCTGTTGTTAAGTCTTCAGCTACCATAGGTAAATCCAACTCGTAAGGAATATTGTAACGTAATTTACCTTCAGGCCCATTCAAATACATTGTATTTTTCTTGGCATCAGTCATTAATAGCAATGGTGTATTCATCAACTTTCGCTGATTAAATAATTTCAACATGCCAATATTGGTTGTAAACGCATCTTTTTTGTACATAGCATATAAGCTATTGGCTTCAGTATGCTTACCGATTACATATTTGTGGTCAGCTACTACAACTGACTGATTAAGGTTAGATACTATTGCATTTTGTGGCGTATTCATTGTTGTTTTTATATTTTAAGATTAAATAAGAAAATTTGTGCCTGTCGCTTTTACCGGTGCAGGAGCCGCTGGGTTGGAACTACCACCCCCAGTACTTGATAAAAATGAGAATCCTTTGTTTACAGTTTTGGTTTGCTTCGTTTCTAATTTGCGGGCAAGGTAATTTTCCTTATCCAATAAAAACTCACCTAATTCAATGTAGTCATTTACGGATTGTTGCGTTTTAGCAAAAGCCATGAAAAACTTATTCATTTTACGGCCATCAGGTAATTGCTGATCATGATTCATGAAAAAATCATAAATCCTTTCTTTGTCCGTTTTTTGCAAATCATTACGTGCTATAAGAGCATTAGTAATATTTTCTTTGAAAACATTATCTCTTTCGATTTGATCCTCAACTTTTTTAGCTGCAAGGCGTTCCTCTTGCTCGATTTTACTATTGTAAATATCTTTATACAAAGGTTCAATATCCTTGAATTCGGTTTCAACAGCGATATCACCACCGGCTTTCAATCGGTCTATTGTTGAATTTACTTTTTCAGCAGACCAGTTAAGAGCACTGTAATAAGCCTTGATATAATTAGTTTTATCCTCAGTTGTTTGAGGATTAAGACTAACTACATTTTGTTTATTGAGATATAGCTGTGCTACTTTAGAAGGATCACCGCCATTTGAAATATAACTTAATAATCGTTGTGCATCTTCAGGTAACGATTGAATTGTTTGTTGAAAATGTTGACGTGCAGCATGGACAGCTTGATTTGTTACAAGCTCGGGCCATGTTTCATCATTCAACTCTACGGTATCACGCCCTTCGTAATCAGCCCAAATATTATTCTCAATCAAATAAGCTTGTGTATTTTTCAATACATCTTGTAATTGAGGATTAGTTGCAATGCTTACAGGGGTGTTAGCGGCCGATGCAGTAGCTACAGGAGTTGCAGTACTTGCGGGTGTAGCTGCAGGAGTTGAAGCCGATGGATTGTCCGTAGTGTTTGTCAAAACATTTAGAGTAGTATCGGTTAATTCAAAAGCAGGTACAGTGGGTGCAGTAGCAACAGGGGTTGCTGGTGGTTCGTTGGTAGCAGGAGGTGTGGAAGCAGGGGGTGTTGCAGTAGCAACAGGAGCCGGTATGGTTAGATTACCAGGCTGAGATTCAAACAAAGCTTCAAAAGCTCTGTCGCCATCTATTTGTGAAATTTCTATTATATTGTCCATTATTTTGGTTTATATACCAAATGTATAACAGTTTTTAATAGCTTAAAATATTTGAAAATAAGAAATGCCATATAAGCATAATTGCTATCCCGGATTTACTTTCGCAATCTTTAATTTTAATTTAGCAAGCAATTCATTTGATTTTAATTTCTTTTGTTGCAAAGCCATATTGTCTTTGTGCTTAATCATATCATCCGATCTGCGTTTAGATTCCAATGCCGCTTTATCCTTGACAACTTGTAGCATTTTTTCCTTATAACTCCAATCATTGCTGAGTTTCTCATACTCTAAAATATCGGGAACAGCATTTTCGCCAGTCTTCATATTGTCTTGTTGATTAATGAAAGTTCGAATGTATTCTTGTTTTTCTTCGGACTGCAATGACGTATAATGTTTTTCTTTTTCCCAAGCCAACATTTCTTGCTGCATTCTTTCATTAGCAGCTATTGCCTCTTGTTGTTGTTGCATTTTTTGTTGTTCCAATTGCTCACGTTCTTGCTTAGATTTAGTAAGTTGTTGTTTTACAACTGCAGGGGATTTGGTTTCAATGATTGCATAAACATCTAAAGCATCGGTTGTGAGATTAGGATTGTTCATGATCATGGATTGCATTAGATTTAGTTTTCGTAAATCCTCTGAATTATCAGATACGTATAAGTCAAATTCGGCCCATTTCAAATCATTACCCGACAATGTGATAAATGCTCTACTTTCCTCACCTTGCGGACTTTGAAGAATAATGGTATCATTTTTGGATTGATAATATTGTGCAATATTTAAAGCATGCTTTTTATTTCGCTTTACATAATCAGAAAAATCAGTATAGTACGATTTGGTTTGATTATAAGAACTTGCTTTGCTTTCTTGGATGCCGGTAGCTGTTTCGTTTCTGCCGATTTCACCAATTCGTTGGTCATTCATTCCAATACGTCTTTTGGCTGCGGCTTCAAACATAGCAGCCGTATTAAAACGAGCCATAATTCGTTGGGTTTCATCCATATCAATAACACGAGGAAAACTATTACCGGCATTAGCACCTTTCAATTTTTCAGGTGATGTATCTGCAAATGTTACACCTAACTCTTTTGCCACGTCTCTGAATTTATACCACCCTGCTTCACCACCCCAATCTTTAAAATTAGGAATCATCCGAGGGTCCATTATTAAAAATCTACCTAATTCTTTTTGCATCAATTCAAAGCCTTGATTCATGGCGATGTTATGCCCGACTTGGTCAGACTTCATTAAATCTACAATACTGGCGCCGTCTGCATTTCTGAAATTCCATAATAACCCAACAGTAGGTAATAACAATTCAAATGGATTGCCAGGCTCTGAATGTTCAAATTCCAATGGTTCACCACCCAAATAAATAGGCTCTTTTAAGCCGGCACCTGTAATGCGGAATCCATCACAAATACGGTCTTGATAAGTCCATACTACAGAATTTAATAATTCGTGGTCTTTCATATCGGCTTCGGCTTTTGAAAATTGCCTAAAGCCTTCAGGTACTACAAAATCTTCACTCACATAATCAGAAACTTGCATACCGGTTTGCGGGCTGATGTAAGTAACTTTTCCTATTTTTTCCTTACTTCTAAAATAGGTTTCTATGATTTCATAAAAGCCTTTAGTAGTATAATCGATAGGGCGGCGACTGCCAAAAACAGTTCCGAATAAATCATCACTCAATTCCATACCAGGATCAAATCCTAAATTATCCATAAGCATTTTGTGTTCAGGATAGTTCAAGAAAGGAATAGTAGCACCATACGGAATACCATAAGGACTAATACCTGTTAGGGTAGCACTAGATGATAAATTATCGGCATCGTCAAACTGTTCTATTTGACTTTTACTTAGCCTATAACCAAATCTACCAATAACATCGGACTTAGTACCGTAGTAAAGACGCCCAACCATTTCACCTTTTTCTAGTCGATATTCATCGGGTTTTACGATATAAAAAGCAGTGACAGGGTTCCATGTATCCTCTTTAGGACCGGTTGGTGTAAGTGTATGGCATCTCAAACATTTAGAAGCCGTAAACATATCTTCGATTTCAGTTCGTTCCATTAATTTGTAATTGAACTTTTCCTTATTCCTAAGCAATTCAGTATTACACCATATTTCAGCAACGTCTACGTAGGAATAGCGCATATATTTTTCAATCTCAGGAGGTGTCATGGATTGCTTTTCCTTTTCCAAAGCATCTAAAAAGGCTTGCTTTTCTTCAGGATCTTGTATTTCATTTCCTTCAACATCTACACCCTGGCTTATCAATTGCTGCATGATATTAATTTGTATCTGCTCATTGATAAACTGATGTAACATTTGTGTTTTACTTCTTAGGTATGCATTACTTGCAAATAAGTCAACACGTCTTACACTGAAATTATCGGGATGGTCTTGCCATTCCCCGGACATCGTATTGATAGTAGATGCGATGATATCGAAATGCCGTAGATAACTTGGAAGTTCTTGTGATTGGATTAGGGTATCAATCATATCCGTAACACCGGGTGATGTTAGATAATGCTCAGTGATAAACACACCGCGTATCATCTGATAGTTTTCTAATAAGGTATGATTGTTTTTTATTTGATTTTTACCAATGGTAGCAATTCTGTCAATTTGCTCTTTTCGCCATGCCGCTGTTTTTTTTGATTTTGGCAACATTTGGGGGCCTAATCGTAAACTTGAGATATTCATCAGTAAATATATTTTATGTAAAAATAACTAAAGTTAATACTAATAGTAATTTGTCATTACTTGAAGTTATATTAAAGACTTTCGTTTTCCTGTAAAATAGGAGCTGCCTTTGGCAAAATAACCTGAGCTACGTGGGCGACCATGCGGATTATCATTTCCTTCAGGCTCTTCAACAATACCATATTTTAACAATGAACGATTATAAGCCAAAACGTGTCCAAATGCTACAAGCCTATCACAGTTATTACCTTCTTGATATTCAATAGCTTCTCGTAAAAGCATTTTATCTTTTATTCGGATTACACCTTTTTTTATAATTGGTTCTTGGGTTACAGGGTCTGTACCAACTACTAGATCTTCCAACATATAATCTTTAATCAAATCTTTCCAATATTTTTGAATAGCGGGTGTTGGTGGTAATCCTTTATTTCGTTTAACATCACTATTGGGACTTACCTCTTTTAACAATTGAAGTCCATCAGCCAGCATATACAATTTATTCTTTTCTTCAAAATACTGAATAAAAGTTTGGGTTTCATTCTCAGGCATACAAACCGCATTATAATAATCCATTAGCATTTCAGCATTTTGATGCCATTGCTTTCGGGTTTCAGGACGGCCTACATACCAGGCAACAAGTTCATCAATATAGGTTTGGTCAATGGAGTAAAGACGTTTGTAGATATAAATAGCACCTAACGAAACCGAAGTATCGGTATCATCATGTGCATAGGGATCAGCGCCTGCTATGTAAAGCCCATCGGGAGAATCTTTAATAAAATCTTCTAACATCATAATTGCCCCGGTATTATCATCTGAAGGTTTAACAGGATAATCGGTTATGGGCTTGGCATCCGAAAAACGCCTATGTACGGTACCGGCACTATCTCTAAACAATTCAATACTTTGCCCTGTTATATCGTTTTCTTCTAAGAAGTTATATTGTTCTTTACAGAGCTGTACTGGAAATTGTGTAGTGCCTATTACAGAAAATGCTTCAGTAGGTGTAAGCGGATAAAACGCAATTTCACTTGTCAATGATGTATTGTCATGGGCTAGACGAGCTGCCGCGCGACGAGGTAATACGAACTCATTCAGACACCGTTCTTCATCACTTACCATAATGGTAATACGTTCTAAATCAGGATGAGGTTTTAAATCCATTTTCCTTATCTCAGTCAAATACCGATACAGTGTCCATTTATCCTTGAATTCATTTCGGGCTTTGGTGACAGGTGTAAAAAAGCCAATTGGGTTTTTTCTATTTTCATAGGTATCACGAAATTCCAATAAGTTGTAAGCAGCAGGATTTAAAAACATCAAGACCGAATCCTTACCCTTATTCATGTTACCACCAGTACCGCCAAGTATGGGTATGCAAAACTGTCCGAAGTCATTATACCAACATTGCTTACCGGCATTATAGCATTTGATTAAACCCAAGCACTCACCCTGTTCATCAATGATGTGAATTTTAGGTCTGGTACCTGATGCCGCTGTTGGGTTATTACCCTCTTGGTAATTACGCATAGCAAAACGTGAATTGGAGCCCACACGTGTACCTTCTGATTTATAGCCTGCCAATACATCGGTACTCCAATCATCTAAGATCCTATGTTTATAAAGACTATCCTTTGGCAATCGGGTTAAACCATAATCAATCTTGGCAGTACATAAATCTAAATATTTGGTATTGGATGCCGCTACCACAATTTGGGTGTCGTGATAAATGCTGTAATACATGCCAGCGATACTAGCCAATATATAAGATTTGCCCGGGCCCCTTGACCCAATCCAACTAAATCCTTTTTTTTGCTTGATAGCCGGCTTTAAACAATCCTCTTGAACTTCCCATTCTAAATCTCTGAAATAAGGAATACCTTCCCCTTTGAAAGATTCACCATTTTCCATCTCAATATCTAACTCAATAGTCCAATAAACGGTATGCCAATAAAGCCATCCACCTATATGTACTTGCTTATCTGCAATCCAAAACCCATTTTGTAATTTATGAATTTCATTCTTCCAAAACTTTACGAATTTAGAATCGGGTTCCGTGCTGTAAGGAATGTTATAGTTAAGCTCCGGAAACCAAAAGTTATTTGTCATATGATACGTAAATCAACGAGTGATGGTGTAAAGTTACTTATTTTCTTTTTATCTTTTTTTTCAACCGGTGTTGCAATACGATCAATGAAGTTTTCAAACTTTTCAATTTCTACAATTAAATCAAGTTGTTTTGATGTTTCTTTCTGTTTAAGGCTAGAAGTATCTTCAATACGTTCAGCTTCAGGAAGTATATTATTCCATTCATCAATAAGCAATACATCAAATTCGTCTGTATACTTTTTGAAGTAATCTACATATCTGATAAAAGTCCTAAGTTCAGGAAACAGGTTGTCTTTGTCTTTACTTGAAATCCGAGTAGATACACTATCCAATATGGGCATCAATCTTTTCATCAAGGCAATCTGAGTATTAATTGCATTATGCCGAAAGTTGGTATCTTTCATTGAAAACAAATCCCCATTCTCCATTTGAGCCAAATAGAGTTTTAGGTTTTTTCTATAGTATTCAATACCCCTATCCCTCGACATTGTATTGTAATTTATAGCCGGCTTTAGCAATAACGACAATACGATATTGGCCCTTAATACCAGCACTTTTACGTATTTTTGAAATATGTACATTTAATACTCGTTTCTTTAAATGTTGTTGCTTGGCATCAAGTGTAAGGAAATCAGGTATCAAATCACTATATGAGGTTGTAGTCTCATTGTTGTGATTATCTAGTAATATTTTCCAAATACGGTTTTCTGTTTCTGTTAAAGTTTTCACTTCTGTACTTTGTGTGTTCATTATAATGACGGATTTAATAAGAAATTTAGTTGTTTGTTTAATTGGTTATTGGTTGTAATGAATTTAAAATTAATGGCAGGAAATGCATATTCTTTTAAGTAACGTAAATGCCCATAATCAGGATGCTGATAACGGATGCTTTTTGCTTGATATTGTAAATGCTCTTCAAAGACTACTCTTACACAATCTTCATTTTGAAAATAAACAGTGTCGGAAACCGTATAGAACTCATATAAGATAGGAAGTCTTACATGTCGCCATACCTTACCGAAATCGTTATCGATACATTGTACAATATCTCCTTTAAACAGGGTCTTCATTCAGTTCTTTTTTATAAGCCTGGATTACCAATAGTAATTGATCATCGGTCCATTCATATACCGGAATCCCATTATTATTGCATGGCCGTAAAATTAATATAAAATGCTGACTGAGGGTAAGACCAGAAGAATCTTCTAAAATATCAACGAACTCTTTGAAAGCAAGAGCTTGTACTTGCTTTGCTTGTAAATTTAAAAAAGGTTTAGCTGTTACTTTATCTTTTCCTCTCATGTTTTTCCCATTTAAGATTTAAATCCGGGTATTCTTTTTTTAATTCTGATATACCGCATTCAGATAAAGGACTTGCTGTTTTTAAGAAAATATTGCAATGACACAGTACGCAATGTTCATCTTTTCTAAATGGAGAGCTAGGCATTAATTTCATCTTGGAATTATAAACACATGTTTTACAAATAGACCTACGTGATTTAATCCATGTAAATCGTTTTGGTGCCAACGTAGATAAAAACGCATACCAAATGCCGGCTAATATATAATATTTGTTTTTCCAAAATAGTTTTAAATAAAGTAATTTCATTGTTTGGGTCTATTGTATTTTATATCAAGTCTGTCTCTTTTTTGCTTTCTAAAAAAATCATTGTGTTCAATAACTTTTGTAAAAATAGGCAATGCTTTATTAAACTCACTCAAACGTACAGTATATTGTTCAAATGTTTTATTTTCTCGTTCCTGTATTTTCCGTAATGCTTCAAGATCCTCTTGGGTATTTGCCATATATCGCTGAATTTTGACGGGATTCAAATTGAATACACCTACGTTCTTGATACGAATGCCAGAAACTTTCATAGAGTTCGCATGGTCTTTAAATTCTTCGAACATGAATATGATATATTTCTCGACTTGCGTGATAGTAAGATCAGGATATTCCGGATGCAGCTTGTCAAATGTAGTTTTGATTATGTGATTAATGTTTTTCATTGAGTGTGGCTTTTTCTAATTTGATAGCAATGTCGATATCGCCATTACCGTTAAACTCATAGGATAAATCTTTAATTATTTTGTAGCTGTGCTTATGTTCCTCTTTTGTAAGAAGCCCAGCGTTTCGTAATGCCGTAAGTCCATTTCGATACTGACCAAGTGTTTTAAATAATTTCATGCGGTTAATTACAAATTCCCGGGTATTGTTATTTATCCCATATTGTACCAAGCAAGCCATTAAAGTAATATTCGTATCGGAAACCTGAATCTTATGCAGCGCACTATAAATGCTAATCAATGCGATTAGCTGTTCAATTCGGGTTTTAGGTTTATAGCGAATAAGTAATGACATGTAAACTATTCTGTTTTGTTTTTAGTATCATCAAATGATTTTTGTATAATCTTCATTAATGAATCCGATATATCATTGGCAATATCGTTATTATCTTTAATATCTACGAACTGGCAGCCTTTGAAATGATGATTAAATATATCAATGGCTTCTTTTTTATTAGCGGCATCAATATTACAAGTCTTATCCTGATTAAAAGATTTGTAATAAACAAGATAAGAAATGGTATCACCTAGCATGGTTTTTCATTTAGTGGAGGATTGTTGTTACATTCAGCATGCCAACGTTTAGTACCGTTCCAATCAACATAAGCACTTCCTTTAAATCCTCGTTTTCCGCAAACACTGCACTTATCCCAAAATCTACGTTTCAATCGTTGCCATGGGTGGAATTGAATACTCCAATGGTGGATGTGCCAGCGAGGATGTTGATACCATTTTCTATAAAAGCGTTTCCATGCTCTATAAATCAAAAATATAAGTTCTCTGAATTCTTCTTTTGTATTACTCTTCCAGTGTTGCATATTATCTACAGGACAGGTAGTCAATTGGTAAATGTAATTGATTTCATCAACTGATAATGGCTTTCCATACTGCCACTTTATGTTATTGAATTTTTTATTGAAATGTCGCCACATCCAATAAATTACGCCATAGACATCCTGATCATAACAAATATAAGCATAGCTCTTTTTTTCTTTAACTGCAACCTTACGTGCAAACAGTTGGTGATATTGGTCATTTGCTACTTTGTCCAAATATTCGCATTCGGCTTTAGTAACTTTAGGAAATGACCAACCACAACTATCATCACTGCCATCGGTTTCGGGGTCGCAATGCCAAATCGTAATCAATGGGCATTTGTAGTTGCCATTCTTTTTTTGTTTAGAGCCTAAGTAAATTTCAAAGGCTACTGCTTTTGGATCATGCATTTTTTTTTATTTTAAGTTAATAATCTCGTACAAGAGTATAGGTGCCACCACCTTCATCTTTTTTACCATTAATAAGAGCTTCCATGAATTCAAATGAATCCGAATCAAAATCCATACTATCCTCAACCCATCGCTTTCCGGAATCACTCCAGGACTGTCGAATAATACTAACGCTTTCATGCTTTGTATTCCTACAAAGAAACAATCTAGTTTTAGTACCATAGCCGGAACAATCACGGTATTCATAACATTCTACAATACCATCCCTACAATCCAAATAGGTATTCACTAAAGATTCATCCGTATTGTTTAGATCAAGGTAAATTTTATCACCACGTTGTAATTGTATCATGAATTATATTGGTTGTTTAAACATTGGAATTATTTTGGCCCCATTGCATACATCGCAAGAGAAACTGAGTGAACTAGCTGACCATTGGTGTACATCCCCAGCTAGATAAGGCGGCTTACTTACAGTACCTTGCCCATCGCATTTAGGACATTTCTGATATGGAACATAATGTTCTTGACTAGCAGGTAGCCCATTATATTTTTCTTCAGATGCTCGCGTACCCGCATGAGATATCCCTTGCAACCCGGCATCTATATAGCGGTCAATCGTACTATCAATGGCTAATTGCAATTCATCAATATTGTGATAATCATCGATTTTTAATACTACATCATTATCCAATTTTATACTCAATCCGCAAATACTAATAGTAACAGGTACAAATTGTTTATGATGATATCGTGCATTAGACCAATGCGCTCCTTTGAATTGCAAAAAATCACCATATACTTCCTGCACTCTTAAATACCCTGTGATTAAAAGCCCAGGCTGTATAACCTTTCCAGTAGAATCTGTAACGGGCTCTATCATCTTAGGACATCGTACAACATCATTTGGCTTGAATGGGTTTGAATCAGTACCGGGTTCGGGTGCCGGTGGTGGTAACGTGGGATCCAATCCCATAGCCGATTTCCGCATTATTGTTTTTACGTCAATAGAAGTAGAAGCCAGTCCTGTAGAATATACATCGGCCTGCATAGAACGGAGTTGCTTTAAAACGGAATCAACCCATAGATTAATGGATGTCTCCATGTCTTCGCATTTCACAACACCCGGCATATAGTTATACTCAAATTCGATTATTAACTTGTCTTTCTTTGTCATATATTTTATTTAAGAAGTGGGGAAATCGGTTTCGGATACGGGCCCATTAAAAGGAATCTGCCTTGCGGTTATCACAGCAATCTGTTCGCGATACATCGCAATCAATCTATTCGATATCTTAATCGGAATATGAACAGATACAGAAGTATATTCCTTCAAATATTCTTCTAATCGGATCTCTTCCTCAGCAAGGCGCAATTCCAACGTATTCAAATGGATTTCATCGGCCAATAATAATGTTGTCATAATTTAATCTTTATGGGTTTTTAATTGAGAAGCATCATTTTTTTCATAAACGCGAACAGGACCGGCATAACCCACATTCCCATGTCTGCTTTCAATGGATTCCAAACGCAACTCCAATTCAGCAATCATCCGTAATACCCAGTCTTGCCGAGCATCTTCTATTCGCGGATATGCACCATCCGTTCTGTATTTAGCAATAGATGCTCTATTCAAGCCCATCCGAGCAGTAAGCAAACTGGGCGGCACCGCAGTAACTAAATTATCTGCAACCGCAGTCCCTTCGGGTTTAGACAAGGGCACATTATTCATACCAAAAACCAGGTCCACAATATCCAAGGCTTGGTCAAGGCGAATGTATTTAATCCCTTGCAAATCCATGATGTTAGCTTTTCCTAAAGCATCCTTTAATTCTTGTTTCATATTTTTATTTTGTAGTTTTTAGTATATCGACAACGCTAGACGCCAACAACCGACATTGTTCCGACTGACTAAACGTGTTTGGTCTTTGATCGTAATCTGACGAACCACAAGCATAAGTAGTTCTCGGTGTCATTGCATCAACTTCAACTGCTCCACACTCAGGACATTTATCGCCATCAATGTTTTTAGTCATTAATGGTCTGTCATTTATTGCATCAAAAATATCATTGGTAATTTTTAAATCTCCATCATCTTTTAAATTCTGATACAATTCAGGTTCTTTCAATTTGATGCAATCTTGACACATCCAACCTGCATTGGGTTGGCCTGTTGGGTTTGTTCTGCTCAATGGCTTGTCAAACATTGATACTCCGCAATTTGTACAATTCATATTTAACTTTTTTTATAATGAGATAATCCTTTTTCAATGACTAAACTAACAGTACCGACATCCAATAGCTTAAACGTAAACATACACTCAAATACATCATACTCCAATACCCTGTTCATTTCCAAAAAGTAACTGAGCTTCACGTAATCCTTATACAAATCCCCATAGCGGCGAAATCCATTACTCGTACTCGTAACCATACTACCCCCATACAAAGAATCCAATGTGCTATTCCATAAATGCAACAAACTTACATACAAATCCTTTAATTCAGAATTTATATGGTTCTGAATAACACCGGATTCAATTGAACTTTTAATAGAATCCAAGAAAGCCTCAGCATCTACACGATTATCCAATAGACAAACCGCGCGAGATTCATTAAAACTATGTCGAATCCCATTCCTATAAAACTCATACAATCCATCACTCCCCTTATCCCGTAATGTAATAATTAAATCTACCATACCACAAATCTACATTAACATCTTATAAAACAAAAATTATTAATCAATTATATTAACAAAAATAATATCACAATTTTTTAATTTTTTATACAAGGGGTTCCCCATACACCCCCACCCCCCTTTTATACAAAAATGTTAATACATATAAACACTACCCCCATACAATAGTATTGAGACATTTGAGATAGTGAGACATTGAGATATCTGTACACATACTGAGACATTAGATGTGAGATATGAGATATGTAGGATATATGAGATTTTTGTGATTTTTGAGATTTTTGTGAGGTACGGAGACAGGGGAAGGGCCCCAACCCGACCCCCACTGGATTTTGGCAACTCGCTGGTGCGGGGGTACTTGGGTATTACTTCCAATCTTGTTTGTTGCTTTTCATTAACTAATAATTAAAAAAACTAATAAATATCATGGCTAAAACAATATCTTGCAGTTTAACAGCTGCTCAGCAAAAGACACACGTAACTTTCAAATCTCGACCATTATGCCCACTTTCAGTAGGTGAAATAGTTGAGGCTACCTGCAAAGCGACAGAAGCCCTCAAAGAGGCTTGTATCAAAAATGCAGTGAAAATTACAAAAGAAAAAAGTAAATATGAAGGTTTGTATTTTACACAATTCGTATTTCCTTTCACAACAAAAAAGGATGGCAAGGACTTGACCATCCAAGTGAGATGTGAACAGGACGTAGAGCCTGGGAAAAGTTATAGCGTAATGTGTTCCACATACGAATATAAAGGAAAGGAAATTAAAGAAGCTGTACTTCTTTAATAAAAACTAAAAAACAGATAGACCAAGCTATCTGTTTTTTTTATATTATCGGATGCGCATTGCGTTCCGTAAATGATGTTATATATATAATAAGGATGCGCATTGTCTTCCTTGTTCTAAAATATAGGCCGCCGATTGCCATCTTTAGTAGAAGATGAAGACAATCCGCAGCCAACAATAATAACCTAATAGGTGGATGGTGACCATAATTGTTAATCTCTAATACTTATGACATGACTAAATATCAGAGTAAAACCAAAAGGCTTGAAGAACTCAATGATGAGTTGAGAGCCTATTTGGAGACAAGAGGAAAGAATGGAAAGCTTTATATCCGATCAGCAGCTCAGTATCTTGCTGATGAAGAAAGGATTCAAAAGCTATGTGATGAACAAGATAAGCTCTTTAATGAGCTAAAGATGTTCATTCCTTTCATGAATCCTCAGTAGGTTAAGGCTGGTAAGCCTCAAGTTTCCACTTTTTTAACCATATTTAGGCCTTAAATAAGCCCAAAATAGTCATATATAAAAAAATAGCATAAGCGCATTGGGCTTATGTTCTATCAGGTTTGTCCACCGCGTGGAGACAAATAAATCCAATGCCAACAAAGTAGTAATCAAAACCCCAATTATATCATGCAAACGATGCAACAAAAAGGAGACGCCAAGGCTCCAATAAATACCTGGGCAGCCTTCAAAGGAAACACCGTTGAAATAGATACTGAATTCTTTAAAGCATTGATACTCAAAGCAAATAGTATCAAACTAGACGGCGATAGTGACTTCTATGAGGTCCTTAATGAACGCATAAAAGCCATCGCTAATCACTACAAAGGCAAGGACATGCTCTATCAAGTATCATTATTGAACCATTTCATAGGGTTTTATGCCCCTGAGAATGCGATAAACCAAAGTCAGGTAGTGCCTGGCACCAAATAAGCTACTCTCGCTTCGACTATATTGAGAGCTATCCATGTGCGAATGGAATGGCTGAAACGTAGTCGTAGCAAGGGTTTAGATGAAAGATAGAGGCAACCATAGCTATTAGTTGTGGTTGTCCTCATCTTTACTAATTTGGATGTTGGTTAGGTTGTGAAAGATTAAGGCATAATAGTTATTATGTTGATTATGATGTGTGTTGTGGTTATTGTGGTGTGTGTGATATTGTATTGGTGTATTGTAGTTGTTGTTGTTATAGTTATAAAGAGGGTTTTGGTATATAGGCATAGCAGTGTTGTTTTTGATTGTTTTTCATTAATAACAGAGTAAGCCGAGCCGAAATGTCTCATGTCTCAAA